>NZ_AP025460.1:1576874-1892248 GCF_024347315.1 Vibrio atlanticus
ACAACGGTGACGTGCCAGTGGTGACGTACGTGGTGACGGATGGCTCGTCGGACGATACGTCGACGTTGACGATCGACATCAATGCCGTGAACGACGACTTTACCGATGCGAACGAAACTCACACAACGAATGAAGATGTTGTGTTGAGTGATACGGTGTTAAGCGGCACCAGCAGTGTGGACGGCGACGTGACGGTGAAAACGTTCACGTTGAGCTTGGATGGCAGCAGCACACAGACCACCTTCAATGCCGGTCAAACGGCGACGATTGCGGGCGTGGGTACACTGACGATGAACGCGGACGGCGGTTATGTGTTCACGCCAGTGGCGAACTACAACGGTGACGTGCCAGTGGTGACGTACGTGGTGACGGATGGCTCGTCGGACGATACGTCGACGTTGACGATCGACATCAATGCCGTGAACGACGACTTTACCGATGCGAACGAAACTCACACAACGAATGAAGATGTTGTGTTGAGTGATACGGTGTTAAGCGGCACCAGCAGTGTGGACGGCGACGTGACGGTGAAAACGTTCACGTTGAGCTTGGATGGCAGCAGCACACAGACCACCTTCAATGCCGGTCAAACGGCGACGATTGCGGGCGTGGGTACACTGACGATGAACGCGGACGGCGGTTATGTGTTCACGCCAGTGGCGAACTACAACGGTGACGTGCCAGTGGTGACGTACGTGGTGACGGATGGCTCGTCGGACGATACGTCGACGTTGACGATCGACATCAATGCCGTGAACGACGACTTTACCGATGCGAACGAAACTCACACAACGAATGAAGATGTTGTGTTGAGTGATACGGTGTTAAGCGGCACCAGCAGTGTGGACGGCGACGTGACGGTGAAAACGTTCACGTTGAGCTTGGATGGCAGCAGCACACAGACCACCTTCAATGCCGGTCAAACGGCGACGATTGCGGGCGTGGGTACACTGACGATGAACGCGGACGGCGGTTATGTGTTCACGCCAGTGGCGAACTACAACGGTGACGTGCCAGTGGTGACGTACGTGGTGACGGATGGCTCGTCGGACGATACGTCGACGTTGACGATCGACATCAATGCCGTGAACGACGACTTTACCGATGCGAACGAAACTCACACAACGAATGAAGATGTTGTGTTGAGTGATACGGTGTTAAGCGGCACCAGCAGTGTGGACGGCGACGTGACGGTGAAAACGTTCACGTTGAGCTTGGATGGCAGCAGCACACAGACCACCTTCAATGCCGGTCAAACGGCGACGATTGCGGGCGTGGGTACACTGACGATGAACGCGGACGGCGGTTATGTGTTCACGCCAGTGGCGAACTACAACGGTGACGTGCCAGTGGTGACGTACGTGGTGACGGATGGCTCGTCGGACGATACGTCGACGTTGACGATCGACATCAATGCCGTGAACGACGACTTTACCGATGCGAACGAAACTCACACAACGAATGAAGATGTTGTGTTGAGTGATACGGTGTTAAGCGGCACCAGCAGTGTGGACGGCGACGTGACGGTGAAAACGTTCACGTTGAGCTTGGATGGCAGCAGCACACAGACCACCTTCAATGCCGGTCAAACGGCGACGATTGCGGGCGTGGGTACACTGACGATGAACGCGGACGGCGGTTATGTGTTCACGCCAGTGGCGAACTACAACGGTGACGTGCCAGTGGTGACGTACGTGGTGACGGATGGCTCGTCGGACGATACGTCGACGTTGACGATCGACATCAATGCCGTGAACGACGACTTTACCGATGCGAACGAAACTCACACAACGAATGAAGATGTTGTGTTGAGTGATACGGTGTTAAGCGGCACCAGCAGTGTGGACGGCGACGTGACGGTGAAAACGTTCACGTTGAGCTTGGATGGCAGCAGCACACAGACCACCTTCAATGCCGGTCAAACGGCGACGATTGCGGGCGTGGGTACACTGACGATGAACGCGGACGGCGGTTATGTGTTCACGCCAGTGGCGAACTACAACGGTGACGTGCCAGTGGTGACGTACGTGGTGACGGATGGCTCGTCGGACGATACGTCGACGTTGACGATCGACATCAATGCCGTGAACGACGACTTTACCGATGCGAACGAAACTCACACAACGAATGAAGATGTTGTGTTGAGTGATACGGTGTTAAGCGGCACCAGCAGTGTGGACGGCGACGTGACGGTGAAAACGTTCACGTTGAGCTTGGATGGCAGCAGCACACAGACCACCTTCAATGCCGGTCAAACGGCGACGATTGCGGGCGTGGGTACACTGACGATGAACGCGGACGGCGGTTATGTGTTCACGCCAGTGGCGAACTACAACGGTGACGTGCCAGTGGTGACGTACGTGGTGACGGATGGCTCGTCGGACGATACGTCGACGTTGACGATCGACATCAATGCCGTGAACGACGACTTTACCGATGCGAACGAAACTCACACAACGAATGAAGATGTTGTGTTGAGTGATACGGTGTTAAGCGGCACCAGCAGTGTGGACGGCGACGTGACGGTGAAAACGTTCACGTTGAGCTTGGATGGCAGCAGCACACAGACCACCTTCAATGCCGGTCAAACGGCGACGATTGCGGGCGTGGGTACACTGACGATGAACGCGGACGGCGGTTATGTGTTCACGCCAGTGGCGAACTACAACGGTGACGTGCCAGTGGTGACGTACGTGGTGACGGATGGCTCGTCGGACGATACGTCGACGTTGACGATCGACATCAATGCCGTGAACGACGACTTTACCGATGCGAACGAAACTCACACAACGAATGAAGATGTTGTGTTGAGTGATACGGTGTTAAGCGGCACCAGCAGTGTGGACGGCGACGTGACGGTGAAAACGTTCACGTTGAGCTTGGATGGCAGCAGCACACAGACCACCTTCAATGCCGGTCAAACGGCGACGATTGCGGGCGTGGGTACACTGACGATGAACGCGGACGGCGGTTATGTGTTCACGCCAGTGGCGAACTACAACGGTGACGTGCCAGTGGTGACGTACGTGGTGACGGATGGCTCGTCGGACGATACGTCGACGTTGACGATCGACATCAATGCCGTGAACGACGACTTTACCGATGCGAACGAAACTCACACAACGAATGAAGATGTTGTGTTGAGTGATACGGTGTTAAGCGGCACCAGCAGTGTGGACGGCGACGTGACGGTGAAAACGTTCACGTTGAGCTTGGATGGCAGCAGCACACAGACCACCTTCAATGCCGGTCAAACGGCGACGATTGCGGGCGTGGGTACACTGACGATGAACGCGGACGGCGGTTATGTGTTCACGCCAGTGGCGAACTACAACGGTGACGTGCCAGTGGTGACGTACGTGGTGACGGATGGCTCGTCGGACGATACGTCGACGTTGACGATCGACATCAATGCCGTGAACGACGACTTTACCGATGCGAACGAAACTCACACAACGAATGAAGATGTTGTGTTGAGTGATACGGTGTTAAGCGGCACCAGCAGTGTGGACGGCGACGTGACGGTGAAAACGTTCACGTTGAGCTTGGATGGCAGCAGCACACAGACCACCTTCAATGCCGGTCAAACGGCGACGATTGCGGGCGTGGGTACACTGACGATGAACGCGGACGGCGGTTATGTGTTCACGCCAGTGGCGAACTACAACGGTGACGTGCCAGTGGTGACGTACGTGGTGACGGATGGCTCGTCGGACGATACGTCGACGTTGACGATCGACATCAATGCCGTGAACGACGACTTTACCGATGCGAACGAAACTCACACAACGAATGAAGATGTTGTGTTGAGTGATACGGTGTTAAGCGGCACCAGCAGTGTGGACGGCGACGTGACGGTGAAAACGTTCACGTTGAGCTTGGATGGCAGCAGCACACAGACCACCTTCAATGCCGGTCAAACGGCGACGATTGCGGGCGTGGGTACACTGACGATGAACGCGGACGGCGGTTATGTGTTCACGCCAGTGGCGAACTACAACGGTGACGTGCCAGTGGTGACGTACGTGGTGACGGATGGCTCGTCGGACGATACGTCGACGTTGACGATCGACATCAATGCCGTGAACGACGACTTTACCGATGCGAACGAAACTCACACAACGAATGAAGATGTTGTGTTGAGTGATACGGTGTTAAGCGGCACCAGCAGTGTGGACGGCGACGTGACGGTGAAAACGTTCACGTTGAGCTTGGATGGCAGCAGCACACAGACCACCTTCAATGCCGGTCAAACGGCGACGATTGCGGGCGTGGGTACACTGACGATGAACGCGGACGGCGGTTATGTGTTCACGCCAGTGGCGAACTACAACGGTGACGTGCCAGTGGTGACGTACGTGGTGACGGATGGCTCGTCGGACGATACGTCGACGTTGACGATCGACATCAATGCCGTGAACGACGACTTTACCGATGCGAACGAAACTCACACAACGAATGAAGATGTTGTGTTGAGTGATACGGTGTTAAGCGGCACCAGCAGTGTGGACGGCGACGTGACGGTGAAAACGTTCACGTTGAGCTTGGATGGCAGCAGCACACAGACCACCTTTAATGCCGGTCAAACGGCGACGATTGCGGGCGTGGGTACACTGACGATGAACGCGGACGGCGGTTATGTGTTCACGCCAGTGGCGAACTACAACGGTGACGTACCAGTGGTGACGTACGTGGTGACGGATGGCTCGTCGGACGATACGTCGACGTTGACGATCGACATCAATGCCGTGAACGACGACTTTACCGATGCGAACGAAACTCACACAACGAATGAAGATGTTGTGTTGAGTGATACGGTGTTAAGCGGCACCAGCAGTGTGGACGGCGACGTGACGGTGAAAACGTTCACGTTGAGCTTGGATGGCAGCAGCACACAGACCACCTTTAATGCCGGTCAAACGGCGACGATTGCGGGCGTGGGTACACTGACGATGAACGCGGACGGCGGTTATGTGTTCACGCCAGTGGCGAACTACAACGGTGACGTACCAGTGGTGACGTACGTGGTGACGGATGGCTCGTCGGACGATACGTCGACGTTGACGATCGACATCAATGCCGTGAACGACGACTTTACCGATGCGAACGAAACTCACACAACGAATGAAGATGTTGTGTTGAGTGATACGGTGTTAAGCGGCACCAGCAGTGTGGACGGCGACGTGACGGTGAAAACGTTCACGTTGAGCTTGGATGGCAGCAGCACACAGACCACCTTTAATGCCGGTCAAACGGCGACGATTGCGGGCGTGGGTACACTGACGATGAACGCGGACGGCGGTTATGTGTTCACGCCAGTGGCGAACTACAACGGTGACGTGCCAGTGGTGACGTACGTGGTGACGGATGGCTCGTCGGACGATACGTCGACGTTGACGATCGACATCAATGCCGTGAACGACGACTTTACCGATGCGAACGAAACTCACACAACGAATGAAGATGTTGTGTTGAGTGATACGGTGTTAAGCGGCACCAGCAGTGTGGACGGCGACGTGACGGTGAAAACGTTCACGTTGAGCTTGGATGGCAGCAGCACACAGACCACCTTTAATGCCGGTCAAACGGCGACGATTGCGGGCGTGGGTACACTGACGATGAACGCGGACGGCGGTTATGTGTTCACGCCAGTGGCGAACTACAACGGTGACGTACCAGTGGTGACGTACGTGGTGACGGATGGCTCGTCGGACGATACGTCGACGTTGACGATCGACATCAATGCCGTGAACGACGACTTTACCGATGCGAACGAAACTCACACAACGAATGAAGATGTTGTGTTGAGTGATACGGTGTTAAGCGGCACCAGCAGTGTGGACGGCGACGTGACGGTGAAAACGTTCACGTTGAGCTTGGATGGCAGCAGCACACAGACCACCTTCAATGCCGGTCAAACGGCGACGATTGCGGGCGTGGGTACACTGACGATGAACGCGGACGGCGGTTATGTGTTCACGCCAGTGGCGAACTACAACGGTGACGTGCCAGTGGTGACGTACGTGGTGACGGATGGCTCGTCGGACGATACGTCGACGTTGACGATCGACATCAATGCCGTGAACGACGACTTTACCGATGCGAACGAAACTCACACAACGAATGAAGATGTTGTGTTGAGTGATACGGTGTTAAGCGGCACCAGCAGTGTGGACGGCGACGTGACGGTGAAAACGTTCACGTTGAGCTTGGATGGCAGCAGCACACAGACCACCTTCAATGCCGGTCAAACGGCGACGATTGCGGGCGTGGGTACACTGACGATGAACGCGGACGGCGGTTATGTGTTCACGCCAGTGGCGAACTACAACGGTGACGTGCCAGTGGTGACGTACGTGGTGACGGATGGCTCGTCGGACGATACGTCGACGTTGACGATCGACATCAATGCCGTGAACGACGACTTTACCGATGCGAACGAAACTCACACAACGAATGAAGATGTTGTGTTGAGTGATACGGTGTTAAGCGGCACCAGCAGTGTGGACGGCGACGTGACGGTGAAAACGTTCACGTTGAGCTTGGATGGCAGCAGCACACAGACCACCTTCAATGCCGGTCAAACGGCGACGATTGCGGGCGTGGGTACACTGACGATGAACGCGGACGGCGGTTATGTGTTCACGCCAGTGGCGAACTACAACGGTGACGTGCCAGTGGTGACGTACGTGGTGACGGATGGCTCGTCGGACGATACGTCGACGTTGACGATCGACATCAATGCCGTGAACGACGACTTTACCGATGCGAACGAAACTCACACAACGAATGAAGATGTTGTGTTGAGTGATACGGTGTTAAGCGGCACCAGCAGTGTGGACGGCGACGTGACGGTGAAAACGTTCACGTTGAGCTTGGATGGCAGCAGCACACAGACCACCTTCAATGCCGGTCAAACGGCGACGATTGCGGGCGTGGGTACACTGACGATGAACGCGGACGGCGGTTATGTGTTCACGCCAGTGGCGAACTACAACGGTGACGTGCCAGTGGTGACGTACGTGGTGACGGATGGCTCGTCGGACGATACGTCGACGTTGACGATCGACATCAATGCCGTGAACGACGACTTTACCGATGCGAACGAAACTCACACAACGAATGAAGATGTTGTGTTGAGTGATACGGTGTTAAGCGGCACCAGCAGTGTGGACGGCGACGTGACGGTGAAAACGTTCACGTTGAGCTTGGATGGCAGCAGCACACAGACCACCTTCAATGCCGGTCAAACGGCGACGATTGCGGGCGTGGGTACACTGACGATGAACGCGGACGGCGGTTATGTGTTCACGCCAGTGGCGAACTACAACGGTGACGTGCCAGTGGTGACGTACGTGGTGACGGATGGCTCGTCGGACGATACGTCGACGTTGACGATCGACATCAATGCCGTGAACGACGACTTTACCGATGCGAACGAAACTCACACAACGAATGAAGATGTTGTGTTGAGTGATACGGTGTTAAGCGGCACCAGCAGTGTGGACGGCGACGTGACGGTGAAAACGTTCACGTTGAGCTTGGATGGCAGCAGCACACAGACCACCTTCAATGCCGGTCAAACGGCGACGATTGCGGGCGTGGGTACACTGACGATGAACGCGGACGGCGGTTATGTGTTCACGCCAGTGGCGAACTACAACGGTGACGTGCCAGTGGTGACGTACGTGGTGACGGATGGCTCGTCGGACGATACGTCGACGTTGACGATCGACATCAATGCCGTGAACGACGACTTTACCGATGCGAACGAAACTCACACAACGAATGAAGATGTTGTGTTGAGTGATACGGTGTTAAGCGGCACCAGCAGTGTGGACGGCGACGTGACGGTGAAAACGTTCACGTTGAGCTTGGATGGCAGCAGCACACAGACCACCTTCAATGCCGGTCAAACGGCGACGATTGCGGGCGTGGGTACACTGACGATGAACGCGGACGGCGGTTATGTGTTCACGCCAGTGGCGAACTACAACGGTGACGTGCCAGTGGTGACGTACGTGGTGACGGATGGCTCGTCGGACGATACGTCGACGTTGACGATCGACATCAATGCCGTGAACGACGACTTTACCGATGCGAACGAAACTCACACAACGAATGAAGATGTTGTGTTGAGTGATACGGTGTTAAGCGGCACCAGCAGTGTGGACGGCGACGTGACGGTGAAAACGTTCACGTTGAGCTTGGATGGCAGCAGCACACAGACCACCTTCAATGCCGGTCAAACGGCGACGATTGCGGGCGTGGGTACACTGACGATGAACGCGGACGGCGGTTATGTGTTCACGCCAGTGGCGAACTACAACGGTGACGTGCCAGTGGTGACGTACGTGGTGACGGATGGCTCGTCGGACGATACGTCGACGTTGACGATCGACATCAATGCCGTGAACGACGACTTTACCGATGCGAACGAAACTCACACAACGAATGAAGATGTTGTGTTGAGTGATACGGTGTTAAGCGGCACCAGCAGTGTGGACGGCGACGTGACGGTGAAAACGTTCACGTTGAGCTTGGATGGCAGCAGCACACAGACCACCTTCAATGCCGGTCAAACGGCGACGATTGCGGGCGTGGGTACACTGACGATGAACGCGGACGGCGGTTATGTGTTCACGCCAGTGGCGAACTACAACGGTGACGTACCAGTGGTGACGTACGTGGTGACGGATGGCTCGTCGGACGATACGTCGACGTTGACGATCGACATCAATGCCGTGAACGACGACTTTACCGATGCGAACGAAACTCACACAACGAATGAAGATGTTGTGTTGAGTGATACGGTGTTAAGCGGCACCAGCAGTGTGGACGGCGACGTGACGGTGAAAACGTTCACGTTGAGCTTGGATGGCAGCAGCACACAGACCACCTTTAATGCCGGTCAAACGGCGACGATTGCGGGCGTGGGTACACTGACGATGAACGCGGACGGCGGTTATGTGTTCACGCCAGTGGCGAACTACAACGGTGACGTACCAGTGGTGACGTACGTGGTGACGGATGGCTCGTCGGACGATACGTCGACGTTGACGATCGACATCAATGCCGTGAACGACGACTTTACCGATGCGAACGAAACTCACACAACGAATGAAGATGTTGTGTTGAGTGATACGGTGTTAAGCGGCACCAGCAGTGTGGACGGCGACGTGACGGTGAAAACGTTCACGTTGAGCTTGGATGGCAGCAGCACACAGACCACCTTTAATGCCGGTCAAACGGCGACGATTGCGGGCGTGGGTACACTGACGATGAACGCGGACGGCGGTTATGTGTTCACGCCAGTGGCGAACTACAACGGTGACGTGCCAGTGGTGACGTACGTGGTGACGGATGGCTCGTCGGACGATACGTCGACGTTGACGATCGACATCAATGCCGTGAACGACGACTTTACCGATGCGAACGAAACTCACACAACGAATGAAGATGTTGTGTTGAGTGATACGGTGTTAAGCGGCACCAGCAGTGTGGACGGCGACGTGACGGTGAAAACGTTCACGTTGAGCTTGGATGGCAGCAGCACACAGACCACCTTTAATGCCGGTCAAACGGCGACGATTGCGGGCGTGGGTACACTGACGATGAACGCGGACGGCGGTTATGTGTTCACGCCAGTGGCGAACTACAACGGTGACGTGCCAGTGGTGACGTACGTGGTGACGGATGGCTCGTCGGACGATACGTCGACGTTGACGATCGACATCAATGCCGTGAACGACGACTTTACCGATGCGAACGAAACTCACACAACGAATGAAGATGTTGTGTTGAGTGATACGGTGTTAAGCGGCACCAGCAGTGTGGACGGCGACGTGACGGTGAAAACGTTCACGTTGAGCTTGGATGGCAGCAGCACACAGACCACCTTCAATGCCGGTCAAACGGCGACGATTGCGGGCGTGGGTACACTGACGATGAACGCGGACGGCGGTTATGTGTTCACGCCAGTGGCGAACTACAACGGTGACGTGCCAGTGGTGACGTACGTGGTGACGGATGGCTCGTCGGACGATACGTCGACGTTGACGATCGACATCAATGCCGTGAACGACGACTTTACCGATGCGAACGAAACTCACACAACGAATGAAGATGTTGTGTTGAGTGATACGGTGTTAAGCGGCACCAGCAGTGTGGACGGCGACGTGACGGTGAAAACGTTCACGTTGAGCTTGGATGGCAGCAGCACACAGACCACCTTCAATGCCGGTCAAACGGCGACGATTGCGGGCGTGGGTACACTGACGATGAACGCGGACGGCGGTTATGTGTTCACGCCAGTGGCGAACTACAACGGTGACGTGCCAGTGGTGACGTACGTGGTGACGGATGGCTCGTCGGACGATACGTCGACGTTGACGATCGACATCACAGCGATCAACGATGGCCCTATTGCTACCTCAGAAACTTATTCCGTAATTGAAGGTGGATCTGTTTCTGGTAATTTGGTAACTGATGATACAGGTAATGGCGTAGATAGTGATTTTGAAGGTGACACCTTAACTGTTACTCAAATTAATGGGCAAAATTTAGTCTTTGATTTGAACGGAAAAGCTCATGTTGTCGTTGGTAACGGCGTTTTGACTGTGGATGCCGCTGGTAACTTTAGTTATGCGCAAAATGGTAAAGATCCACTAACAACGCCACCGACATTTACTTATACAGTCACAGATGGAACAGACACAGCAACAGCGACAGTTACGATTAATGAAACAGAGTTTGTTGATAAAATAACAGTCCACGATGCTGTAGCTGTGAACGAGGGTGAAGTAGCTGAGTTTAAGGTGACGTTGAACCAAGCTTCCTCTGAAAATCAGTATGTTAAATTCAAAGCTTTCACTAAGTTTTTGGAAGGTAACCCACAAAAAGATATTTATGATGCCGAGTCGGATGACATCGACCCAAACAGCTTAACTTACGAGTACAAAGATGCTAGCGGTACATTCCAAGTTGCTAATGTCGTTAACGGTTATGTAGAAATTCCAGCAGGAAGAACTGAGCTTCGTGTAACGGTTCAAACCGTGCAAGACGATAAATTTGAATGGACTGAACGTTTTGGACTACACATTGTAGATACAAAATCTCAGGTCGGCGGAACGTCAAGTATTGATGAAGCTAATTCTGATCTGAAAGGTCAGGGTACAATCAAGTTAGATCATACAGATAACCCTACACTTACATTGACGAATGCTAATGCTGTTGATGAAGGAAGTACGGCCATATTTGATGGGCAACTATCGAAGGTGTCTGAAGCGTCGATTGAGATGAAAGTCGAGTTCGAATTTTCTAATGGCGTTGGTAAAGCAAACCTTGAGGATTTAGCCGCAGACAGTAGTAAGCCGTTTTCTGGGGTTACAGTCACTTATGTTTCTGGCGGAGTGATTAAGACTATTCCGGTAAATGAAGTGGATGGTACATTCACGCTTCCTGCGAAAGTTACGGATTTCAAAGTTAATGTAGATACAATAAATGACAACCGTTTCGAAACATCTGAAGACTTTGGGATTAAGTTGAGTGAGATACCTTTCCAATCTTCAACAGATGCTAGTAAGGATGTAATCATTAATCACGGTCAGCACGGTGTTAGCGCGTCGGGTTCTATAAACGAAGACGCTGCTGATAAACCAACTGTAAATGTTGCCAATGCTCGTTCGGTAATTGAGGGTGGGACCTTAGAGTATAGCGTTTTACTTACTGGTTCTTCTGATGTAGACGTAACATACTCAATAAACCTCCCTAATAGTAGTGACGTTAAAAAATCAGACATTTCGTTTACTAATGGCGTCACATTGAGCGCCGATGGACAATCTATTGTCGTGCCTAAAGGCGTATATTACTTTAAAGTTATTGTTCCGACATTAGATGACGTTCTTGTAGAAACTACTGAAAGTTATACGATTACTATTGGTGGCGATACCGGTACAGGTTCAATACTAGATAATGAAGTTGCACCTGTTATCAGGAACCAATTTGTTAGCGTGTCTGAAGAAGGTTTGGCTGAAGGGATCGCAGATATTACCGGTATTCCTAGCGACTCTACGGATGGTCACTCTATACAAGGTAATCTTGTTATTACTGACGCTAATAACAACTTGTCTGACACTGTGTTTAGTGAAACAAGCTCAATCAACATTACAACATCGACCGGTCAGCCTTTGACATCAGAAGGGCATACTATTGATTGGGCGGTATCGCCTGATGGTCATGCACTTACTGGCACTGCTAACGGAAAGGTTGTTATCGAAGCGACTTTAAATAGTAGTGGACATTATACGGTACAACTTAAAGCTCCTATTGATCACCCTAACACCAGTGGGGAAGATAACTTATCGATTCATATTCCAGTGATTGCTAAGGATACTTCCGGGTTGTCTAGCTCTGGAGGTCAGATTACGGTTTCAATTGAAGACGACCAGCCAGATGCTAAATATCAAGAAATTGATACGACTATTCATACTCAAGGCACTAATGTTCAGCTTATTTTGGATGTTTCTCTCTCAATGGAAGGAGATCGTTTCGATGTTCTGAAAGCATCTGTATTGCAAATGCTTAGTCAATATGCAGGAGCATCAGATAATGTCCGTGTTCAGCTTATAACATTCAACTATAACGTTTCTCTAGTTGAGCATAATAACAAAGCATGGATGACTGTCGACGAAGTGAGGGGTTATATCAACGCACTACAGGCCAGCGGTGGTACAGCTTATGATGATGCGATACAGGGTGGTAAGAATTATTGGAATACGGACTCCAATTTACGTATACCTAACGCAAATAACGTCAGTTATTTCATCAGCGATGGCGCAACACATGACGATGATAAAATTGATAGATATGAAGAGGCTTCATGGAAGTGGCATTTAACTACTAACAATATTACCGCGCATGCAGTTGGAATTGATCTAAAAGGTAGCAAAAATCAGATAAACAAAGTTGCATATGATGGAACAGGTCCCAAAGATAAAAACGCAGAGTTTATTGATGATGAATCTCAGCTGAGTGATGCACTTATTCATTCAATCGTACAAAACGTAACAGGTTCAATCTCAGATAGCGGTTCTGGTTCTGGTTTTGGAGCAGATGGTGGTTACGTAAGTCAGATCAAATTTGGAACTGGTTCATTTAACTTTAATGGTTCGACTATCTCAACGTCGGGAACTATGCCTTCGAATATAAGCTACTCTAAGGATGAAGCAACGAACAAATTAACCATAACCGTCGATGGTAAGTTCGCATTCGTAATTGACCTTGACACCGGAGCGTATGAGTTTAGTGGTAAACCCCAAGATAAGCCTTCAACACTTAATTTTGATTACACACTGAAAGACGGTGATGGTGATACTAGTAGTAATAAGTTGGTGTTTAATGTTCCTGCTAGTAAATCCGGTTTAGATATTAGTGCGCCAGGTGATGCGGTCGATACTCTTAAGCTATACCATCATCAAAATGGTAATGCTAAGCTCCAATGGAGCTCTGTTGGAACGGATTCAACAACAGAGTATTTCACGAAATCAGAAGTGGCTAATGGATTTAAAGTAAATGTTGGCGCTGGAGGAGATCATGTACACCTTGGAAAGGGCGACGATATCATTTGGCTTGGTGACAGTCATTCAAAGCTGGATGAAGCGGGCGATATTGCATCTAAGCAGGCTAACGCTCAAGCAACATTAGAATCATTTACTAACGGTTCAGACAGTAGCTTGTTAGCATCAAACAGCAATGGTGAAGGCGCTGCCTTTAATAACTCTATGCCGAGTCAAAGTAACGCTTATTTAGATATTGCTCATAGTGGTGCTGGCGATGATTATGTATACGGTGAAAAAGGTATTGATGTCATTTTCGGTAGTGCTGGTAATGACTACCTAGATGGTGGACAAGGTAATGATGGCCTCCGAGGTGGTACTGGCAACGATACACTTAAAGGTGGATCTGGTGATGATATTCTTATCGGTGGTCTTGGTAACGATATATTAACTGGCGGCAGTGATGACGACATCTTTAAGTTTGTAGATCAGGATAAGGCTAGTTCTCAGAACGATATTAGAGATGGTGAAAGAGATATTATTACTGACTTTACAAAGGGGCAGGATAAGATTGATTTATCAGAACTACTTCACACAGGTGCGAATGATACTGTTGATAGTTTACTAAAAAACAATCAAATTGATGTTGTCGAGAGTAATGGTGATTTAACCGTTACGATCTCTGAGGCAGGGACTTCGGCTGGTGAGAATAGTCAACAAATTGTTCTTGAAGGTGCTGCTGGCCAGTACGCGGGGCTATCTGAGAGTGCAATCCTAAGTGACTTGCTGAAGATATACGACACAACAAGCAACTAAACAAAAAGGGCCGAAAGGCCCTTTTTTTATATCTCAATTTAGTAAAGTCATCACGATGAAGAAGACCTTACATTGAAGTTATAACATGCTGCAGTTACAAGACTTTACAGGCAAATCCTTTCAGGTAGAAACCTTCTGGGTACGCTGTATCCGTTAGGTGGTCAGCGGCTTGCTCGAAGCGCTCGACAAATTTAACAGTTCTGCCTGCATCTAGAGCTGCGTCAGCGATGATTTTTTGGAACAAATCAGTGCCCATCAAGCCAGAGCAAGAGTAGGTGAGTAGAGTGCCACCAGGATTTAGGATTTGCATTGCAAGCATGTTCACGTCTTTGTAGCCGTTTGCACCTGACGTTAGGTTGTTCTTACTTGAAACGAATTTTGGTGGATCCATGATCACGACGTCAAACTTAGTGCCTTGATCTCGGTATTCTCGAAGTAATTTGAATACGTCTGCATTTAGGAATACCGCATGTTTTTTCGAGATATCAAACTCGTTAAGTTCGGCGTTGAACTTAGCAGTATCAAGAGCTAATTGAGATACGTCAGCGTTAATCACACGCTTCGCTTCGCCTTTAAGTGCGTAAAGGCCAAAACCACCAGTGTATGAGAAACAGTTAAGCACATCTTTGCCTTTAACATACTTCATAGACTCCTTACGGCTATCACGTTGGTCCATGTAGAAGCCAGTTTTGTGGCCTTCCATAATGTTTACGCTGATTTTGACGCCGTTCTCTTCAATAACCACTGACTTAGGTGGCTCTTCACCGTGAAGTACGCCAACAACTTGTTCTAGGCCTTCTTTTTTACGGACCGCTACGTCAGAACGCTCGTAGATATTACAGTCTGGGAAGCATTCGATTAAAGCTTCAACCAATACGCTCTTATTGAATTCAGCGCCCGCACTTAGTAGTTGGCAAACTAAGAAGTCTTGATATTTGTCGATAGTGATACCTGGCAGTCCATCAGACTCTGCAGCGGTAAGACGGTAGCCAGTTAAACCATCACGCTCAATGATGTCTTCACGCAGTGATTGCGCGTCTTGAATTCGTTTTACGAAGAACGCTTTGTTAATTTCTTCTTTTTCAAATGTCCAAACACGAGCTCGAATTTGAGATTCTGGTGAGTAAGCCGCTTTTGCTAGCCATTGACCATTCTGAGCATATACGTCTACAGTTTCACCTTGTTGTGGTTCGCCTTCGACCTTATCGATACCGCGTGAAAATACCCAAGGGTGTTTACGGCGTAGTGATTTATCTCGGCCTTTAGCTAGATGAATTGAAGGAGTCATAATTTACTCTGTTTGTTGAATTTGAAGGAGGGGTATTGTCGGGGAAGTACAAGGGAAAAGCAAATAAGAAAGGGCTGCAAAAGCAGCCCTTGTATTGAACCATCATTAGATGGTGGTTAGATGTTAGTATTAAGCTTTAAGACCTGTCAGCAAACCTTCCATCGTATCGCTCTGCTTACGAAGTTGGTCAACGTTAGAGTTACTCTTACTGATCATCTCGCAGATGCCGTCTGATTGATGACGAATCTCTTCAACACTTTGTGCAATGTTATCCGCAACGACACCTTGCTCTTCTGCAGCAGTAGCAATTTGCGTACTACTATCAGAAATAGACTGGTTTTTCTCAGCTAAAGAACCGATCTCAACGTTCACTTCCGACATCAGTGTTTGGCCTTCATTGGCATTGTTTACTGTCACTTCCATCAGTTTTGTTAATGATTGACTGTTACGCTGTAACGACTCGATCATGCTCTGGATTTCAACTGTCGCTTGTTGAGTTCGTCCGGCAAGAGCGCGAACTTCATCAGCAACAACTGCAAAACCACGGCCTTGCTCTCCAGCTCGAGCAGCTTCAATCGCAGCGTTTAGCGCTAACAGGTTAGTTTGTTCAGAGATACCATTGATGGTTGCGACTACTTCATCGATCTGCGCTGCATTAGCATCGAGTTCTTCTACTGCTTGCGAAGCCGATTGGATCTCTTGGGATAAGCTAGAGATCGATTCCAAAGTATTAGAAACCTTAACTTGACCACTTTGTGCGACACCACGAGCGTCCATTGTTTGAGTGCTTGAATCATGGGCAAGGGTAGCGACTTCGCGAATCGTTGCTGCCATTTGTTCAGTTGCGCTGGCGAGGCTATTCAAGTGCTCTTGTTGATTACTTGAGATATCTGAGCTTTGTTGCGTTGATTGGTTCAAATCCGAGCTGATTTGCTGCATGAGAGCAACGGACTCTTGGATTGAGAGAACCATGTTTTGTTCACGCTCGGCTACCTTATCGATAGTAATAGCAATTTCACTGAACTCATCGCGAACTAAAAAGTAGTTCATGCGACAAGTTAAATCGCCACTCGCAAGTGTGCTGAGTGCTTTGTTCATCGAGAACATAGCACCACCAATGAAAGTCATGATGTAGTAAACCCCCAGAGCTATCAGCGTGAGAGTTACTGCAATAATCGATACCTGAGTAGTAGACAGAGCTGACCATAAGTTTTGGTCATGGCTTGCGACTAAACTGAAGGCGCCATTCATGACAGAAACAGATCCTGCGCCATATCCTAAAGAGATGGTGTCAGAATTGCTAACGAGTTGAGCGACCTGATCTTTAGTGAGTTGTCCAGCTTCAATCAGCCCTTTCATCAGGTGTAATTCATCCTGGTAAAGGTGAGCAAGTAAAGAGTCCGCGGCGCTATCTAAAACTAGAGTAAGTATAACCAGAGCGATAAGAGGTAATAAGAATAGTAGATAGAACTTTTCTTGGATTTTTAGGTGAATGAGATATTTGTCAATCCAACGAAACGGGATTTCTTTCATAATTGTAATACTCGAAGTAAGCCCACCAATAAATGGTGAATGAATAGAATCGCAACTATATCATCCATATAATTTATGAGGCAACGTTATGGAAACTCTGCAGTATATTTTTGTCGTGTCAGGCGTAGTTCAGTGTGTTGGATTTCGTTATCACACCAGTAGGCAGGCGCTGGATTTGGGCATTTCCGGCTATGCAAAGAACCTAAATGATGGTCGAGTTGAAGTGTTAGCGGTCGGAGAGGAGCTGAAACTTGAGAAGTTACACGCTTGGCTTAATCTTGGACCATCGAGCGCGACAGTAGACAATGTCGTCATGCATCAAGTTAAAGATAGTGAGCGGCAGGACGTATGTGTAGGGGAATTTAAAATACTGTAGGACACTACAGTATTTAACTTTTTACGTTGAGATCAACCTAGCGCTATTTTAGTTCTACAAGCATTTTGCTGGTTTAGGTAAACCGGCGAGCTTGGTTGCTTGTTTGGCAGGGCCTTTTTTGAATAATTTGAAAAGGTACTTACTGTTGCCTTTTTCTGGGCCATGCGCCTTTTCGATTGCTTTAACGAGCATGCGAACGGCTGGAGATGTCTTGAATTCTTCGTAAAAGCTCCTTACAAAATGTACGACTTCTAAGTGTGCATCAGTAAGTTCAATTTCCTCATCTTGAGCAAGAATTTCAATCATACCTTCTTCCCATTGAGTGTAATCCAACAGATAACCTTGAGCGTCGGTTTCGATTTGCTTGCCGTTATATTCAAACATGTTTAATCCAGAGTCCAATTAACTATCCGGATAGAGTATATGACCAAGTTTATCTTTCTCAACAGAAATTGTAGCTATCTCAAAAAATATTGCACTTATGGATAAAAAAAGCCCAAGAGATAGGCTCTTGGGCTAGATATGATTCAATGATAGGAGCGATTAGTCGTCGTTACCCATAATGCCTAAGATGCTTAGTAGGCTGATGAAGATGTTGTAGATAGAAACATACAAGCTAATCGTTGCAGAGATGTAGTTCGTTTCACCACCACGAATGATGCTTTGCGTTGTTAGCAAGATTACACCAGTCGAGAATAGGATAAACATACCGCTCATTGCCAGTGATAGTAGTGGCATTTGTAGGAAGATGTTTGCAACCATGCCGACTAGCAGAACAACGAAACCAGCCATTAGCATACCGTTAAGGAATGAAAGGTCACGTTTAGTTGTTAGGGCGTAAGCAGATGCAGCCATAAATGCCAGTGCAGTACCGCCAAGTGCAGTTAGGATGACATCACCCATGCCTGCGCCAACGTACATGTTTAAGATTGGACCGATGGTGTAGCCTAAGAAACCTGTAAATAGGAATGTGAAGACTAGACCCATGCTGTTGTCACGGTTCTTTTCTGTTAGGAATAGAAGGCCGTAGAAACCAACTAGCATAATGATAAGACCAGGGCGAGGAAGGTTCATCGCCATAGATACGCCTGCTACTACAGCAGACCAAAGTAATGTCATAGACAGTAGTGCGTAGGTGTTACGCAACACTTTATTGGTTTGCAGAGCACTTTCTTGAGATGCTGTGCGTGAAAACATAGGGCTGTTCATAATCTTCCTCGTAAGGTGACTTCAATAGTTATTAGTACATTTATGGGGCTGAAAGTTCGAAAAATCAAGTCTTTCATTCCTCTTGTATACCTAAAATAATAATCAAAATAGTCGGTTAAGTGTTTCTGAAGGTGTAACAAAGTATTTCTAATGACGATAAAGTGTCGCTAACACTCGATGTTCAAACTTTTATAGTTACTGGCTAATGATTTATAACCTTTGGAAAACGAACGATAACATCGAAAAATAAAAAGAACATCGAAAAATAAAGAGGCGACCTAAGCCGCCTCTGTAGTTTATGCATCATAACATATTAATGGTGCAAGATTTGGCTCAAGAAGTTCTGCGTCCTATCCGATTGTGGGTTTTCAAAGAAGTCGACCGGGTTGTTCTCTTCTATGATTTCACCGGCATCCATAAAGATAACGCGATCTGCGACCTCTTTAGCAAAGCCCATCTCGTGCGTTACACACAACATTGTCATCCCTTCTTCGGCCAATTCGACCATTACGTCTAATACTTCACGAACCATTTCTGGGTCTAGTGCCGATGTTGGTTCATCAAATAGCATAACCTGAGGGTTCATACACAAAGAACGAGCGATTGCCACACGTTGCTGTTGTCCACCTGACAGTTGGCCTGGGAATTTATCCGCTTGTTCAGGGATTTTTACACGCTCAAGGAATTTCATCGCGATGGCTTCGGCTTCCTCTTTAGGCATCTTTTTGACCCAAATAGGGGCTAGAGTACAGTTCTCTAATACCGTCAGATGTGGAAACAAGTTGAAGTGTTGAAAACACATACCAACATCTCGGCGCACGGCTTCAATGTTTTTTAGGTCTTCCGTCAATTCATTACCTGAAACGAAGATATGACCCTTTTGGTGTTCTTCCAACCGGTTGATACAACGGATCATCGTTGATTTTCCTGAGCCAGAAGGGCCACAGATAACGATTTTTTCGCCTTTCTTAACCTCTAGATTGATGTTTTTAAGTACGTGGAATTCGCCGTACCATTTGTTCATGTCTTTTAACTCGATCATAAGACCTTGAGAGTTGTTTTCTGTTTGCTGCGTCATAATACGTCCTTGATCTTGTTAATTATCGTTTGTGACCGGTGTGAAGTCTGTTTTCCAGCCAAATCGAGTATCTCGACATGCCAAAACAAAACACCCAGAACACTAACGCGACAAATACATAACTTTCTGTTGAATACCCAAGCCACTCAGGGTCGGTATTCGCGGCTTGGCCAATCCCTAGTACATCAAACATACCGATAATCAAAACTAGACTGGTATCTTTGAACAAACCAATAAAGGTATTCACAATTGAAGGAATCGTGATTTTAAGAGCTTGAGGCAGAATGATAAGCCCCGTTTTTTTCCAATAGCTCAACCCTAGAGCGTCAGCGGCTTCGTATTGACCTTTTGGTATTGCTTGCAAACCACCACGGATTACTTCCGCCATATAAGCAGCACTAAACAGTACTACCCCAACAAGCGCACGTATCAGTTTATCGGTCTCCGTCCCCTCTGATAAAAAGAGCGGAAGCATTACCGAGGCCATGAATAGAACCGTAATCAGTGGTACACCACGCCAGATTTCGATGTAAACGGTACACATACTGCGGATGATTGGCATCTCTGAACGACGCCCTAGCGCCAGTGCGACACCGATAGGCAGTGATACAACGATACCAACAAGTGCGATGATTAGTGTAACCAGTAGGCCGCCCCATTTATGGGTATCAACAACCTCTAGACCAAATACACCACCGTATAGTAAGCCTGCAATGATAAACGGGTAGATGTTTACGAAGAATAACCAAATCCACGTACGCTTAGGTGTTTTTTCGTAAGCTAACAAAGCAACAAAAATAGCTAATGTTGCGTAGAAAAAGCGAGGACGCCACAGTTCCGCTTCTGGGTAGAAGCCGTACATGAATTGGTCCCAACGGACGCTAATGAAAACCCAACAAGCGCCTTCGCTAGTACAGGCATCGCGTGTAGTTCCTATCCAATCAGCGCTCAAGAATGCCCAATCAGCTATTGCCCATAATAAAGTGAAAGCAAAGTAAGCAAGCACCACAGTGACGACACTGTTAATTGGTCCATTAAATAGATTTTTTCTTAACCAACCGACAGGTCCAACAGTATTCGCTGGAGGCGGAAGATCAGGTTGAAATTGATGTGTACTCATCTTATCTCTCCACCAACGCTACTTTGCGGTTGTATATGTTCATTAGAGCAGATGTTAATAGGCTTAGGGTTAAGTAGACGCCCATTGTCATCGCGATTACTTCGATAGCTTGTCCAGTTTGGTTCAATGTTGTTCCTGCAAAGACAGAGACAAGATCGGGATAACCAATGGCCATCGCAAGTGATGAGTTTTTGGTCAGGTTTAAATACTGACTGGTTAGTGGTGGGATAATAATTCTTAATGCTTGCGGAATAATGACTAGCTTAAGAGTTCTTGTTCGCGGGAGCCCTAGAGACATAGCAGCCTCTGTTTGCCCATGGTTTACCGCGTTAATACCTGAACGCACAATCTCGGCGATGAATGCCGCTGTGTAGATACTTAAAGCGAGCATCAATGCAGCCAATTCAGGAATGATGCTGATACCACCTTTGAAGTTAAACCCTTTCAGAACAGGGTACTCCGCAGAGATAGGCATACCCATAACAAAGTAAGTGACTAATGGTAAGCCCACAATCAGCGCTGCAGCAATTCGCAACATTGGTGTTTGTTGGCCGGTTAGCTTTTGTTTGTTATTAGCCCAGATGTTGATAACAAAAGTAGCGATGATACCGACAATCAATGATGCGATGACAATGCTACTGCCTTGTTCTAACACTGGAGCTGGGAAGTACAAACCACGTACATTCAAGAAAATAGCTTCACCAAGGCTCATACTCTGACGAGCGGAAGGCAATGCTTGTAGAACGGCGAAATACCAAAAAAATATTTGTAGAAGAAGAGGGATATTTCGGAATATCTCAATGTAGACAGCTGCAAATCGGCTAACTAGCCAGTTTGAAGATAGCCTAGCGATACCCATACTAAAGCCCAGTACTGTGGCTAACATGATGCCTAATACTGAAACTAAAGCTGTATTGAGAAGACCGATAAAGAATGTACGACCGTATGAGAATGTTTCGTCGTATTCAATCAGTGTTAAGCCGATACCAAAACCAGCTTCTTGGGAGAGAAAATCAAAACCAGTGGCGATACCACGGGAGTCTAAGTTTGTGAGTGCATTATTTACAATCGTGTAAAAGAAAGCACAAAGCGCCGCGACGGCGAGAATTTGGAAAACAATTGAGCGAAAAGTGGGGTTGTAAAAAAGGTTGGCACTTTTGGGCTGTGGTTTTTCTTGAGTTGGAGAAATAGTTTCATTAGGTTTCATACTGCTATAACCTCAAATCCATTTAATAAATAGGGCGGAAAAGTCCGCCCTAATTGATGCTTGTAAATTTATTAACGGATTGGTGGAGCGTACATAAAGCCGCCCGCATTCCATAGTGCGTTTACGCCACGAGAGATCTGTAGTGGTGAACCTGTACCAACAGTACGTTCGAAGCTCTCACCGTAGTTACCAACTTGTTTAATGACTTGGTAACCCCAATCGTCACGAATGCCAAGGCCTTTACCTTTAGGACCGTCAACACCAAGAATACGCTTGATGTTTGGATCTTTTGACTTAAGCATTTCGTCAGCATTCTTAGAAGAGATGCCGTATTCTTCTGCGTTAATCATTGCAGAAAGGGTCCATTTAGCTACGTTGAACCACTTGTCATCATCTTGACGAACAACAGGGCCAAGTGGCTCTTTAGAGATGATTTCAGGAAGTACCTGTGCAGATTTAGGATCAGCTAGATTCAGGCGAAGTGCATATAGACCAGATTGGTCAGTTGTAAGAACATCACAACGACCCGCGTCGAAACCTTTTGATGTTTGTGCTGCCGTATCAAATACCACTGGCTTGTAAGACATGCCACTGTTACGGAAGTAATCGGCTAGGTTAAGTTCAGTCGTTGTACCTGATTGAACACACACTGAAGCGCCATCTAGTTCTTGAGCACTTGTTAGTCCAAGTTCTTTCTTAACCATGAAGCCTTGACCATCGTAGTAGTTAACGCCTACGAAGTTCAAACCTAGAGCAGTGTCACGATGTAGCGTCCATGTTGTGTTACGAGATAGTACGTCTATTTCACCAGATTGAAGCGCGGTAAAACGCTCTTTTGCTGTTAGCGGTACATACTTAACTTTAGTCTTGTCACCGAGTACAGCCGCTGCAAGAGCTTGACAATACTCAACATCAATTCCTTCCCATTCACCTTTTGAGTTAGGGTTAGAGAACCCTGGAAGACCTGTACTTACACCACAAGTTAGAAAACCTTGAGATGTGACTTTGTCCAGAGTGCTTTCTGCCGCTGATGCTGATGTTGCCATCATCGCAGTTGATGCAGCTACTACTGAAGCAAGAAGTGTTAGTTTATTTGTCATTTGTATCCTTCCTTGTTAACCAGGTGACACCTGATACTCATACTCGTTTGAGTGTCTCTTGTGTGTTGCGTTGTCTATGACCTTGTTGCTCAAATTAAGCGAGTTGCATTTTGCAAATGAAACCGTGTGCGATTTAAACAACTGTTTATAAGGTTAGGAAAGGATCCGTAGTTTCACAAATGTATAATTTAAAAAGAATTTTGAATGAAATCACAAATCCGAACACAATTAGAATGACCAAATGTTAACTGAATGTAAATAGTGCAACGGTTCACACTGTTGGTGCAACGAGATTTAGGTTTTTATATTGATGGTGGGCTAGGTAAATATTCTGAATTAAAGTCGTATTGGTGGCGCATTAGCCTTAAGAAAGGTGGAAATTTGGTCAATAAATATTTTTATTACGCTTGGATAGTTATGAATATGCTCCAAATTTGGTAGCATGTCTGAATAGTTATTGAAGTAGTCTCAAGGAAGAACATGCGTTATTTCCCAATGTTTTTGGATGTAGAGAATAAGCCAATTCTAGTGGTTGGTGGGGGCGAGGTTGCTTGCCGAAAAGTCGACAGTTTGCTGCGAGCGGGTGCTAATGTAACTTTGGTTTCTCCTAAGGTCGCACCTTACTTAAAAGAGCTAGCCGATGAAGACAAACTTCGTTGGGTTCAAAATTTTTACTCGTCACAGCTTATCTCGAAAAACTACTTACAAGTGTGGGCAACTACAGATAACCCAAACCTAAATCATCAAGTACATAATGATGCAAAAAAAATGGGTATTCTTGTCAATGTGGTCGATGACTTACCCTATTGTGACTTCATCACACCCTCAATGATAAATCGCGGACGAATCCAAATAGCGATCTCAAGTGGGGGAGCATCACCTGTTTTGGTGAGAAATATTAGAGAAAAACTCGAAACTGTATTGCCACAGAACATAGGTTTGATAGCGGACTTCGGTGCATCAAAACGCAATTCAATTAAAGAGTCCTTTCCTACTGTTGATGAACGCCGAAAATTCTGGGAGCGCTTTTTGTCGTCCAGTTTTATTAATCAAGTGACGGATAGGGATCAACTTGAATCGTACTATCAACAGTCGTTGACTGAGCAAGTTGATAGTGAAGGGCAGGTCACTTGGATCGAATTTGAAGAAGATGTTGAGCTACTTTCTATGAAGGCTTTACGTCTGATGCAAGAGGCAGAGCTAGTACTTTCACCAATCGATTGTCCATTCGAATTTATAGACTTATGCCGTCGAGATGCAGAAAGAGAGAGCTATGTTAATAGCGGAGAGCTATCAACCAAGCTTGAGCAAGCCAGAGCTGAGAAATTACGAGTGTGTGTGTTTATTCCACCAGCAAGCGTAGAGTTTAATCTATTGGTAGGTAAAGACCTGAAACTGTCTGCTGCAAAAGTGCTCAGGTGAGTGGTAGTTGATAGATTTTAGTTGAAGTGAGCGCTTTTTAGTTGTTTGCAAATCGGCTAGAGACCCTGAATAAGACTGACCGATAAATAAAAAGCCACTTCCTAAAAGAAGTGGCTTTTTGTGATTTTAAACACGACATTGTGCTGATGAATGAGCAACCACAATAAGCAGTCGCTCAAACTCGAAAATTAGTCGCGGAAGTTGTCAAACTGGAAAGGTTGACCAAGTTCACCGCTGCGAACTAGAGCCATAACAGCTTGTAGGTCATCACGCTTTTTACCCGTTACACGAACTTTGTCGCCTTGGATAGAAGCTTGAACTTTAACTTTGTTGTCTTTGATTAGCTTAACGATCTTCTTAGCAACATCCGTTTCGATACCTTGCTTAAAGATAACCGTTTGGTGCCAAGTGCGACCTGTTTGGTCTGCTGCTTTCGCTTCCATCGCGTTAGGATCAACATTACGTTTTGTTAGGTTACTACGAAGGATATCGCGCATTTGCTTCAGTTGAAAATCGTCTTGAGCAGTCAATTTTACAGATTCATCTTTGTAATCAAAGCTTGCTTCAACGCCGCGAAAATCGAAACGAGTCGATAGTTCACGGTTTGCGTTGTCTACCGCGTTACGCAGTTCTACTGCTTCTACTTCAGAGATAATGTCAAATGATGGCATTGTGTTGTTTCCTTAAGCTAAGTTTCTATCTTTAATTGCTGTTGCAAGCATATCTAGCATTGTTGCAGTATCTTCCCAGCTTAGGCATGGGTCAGTAATAGACTTGCCGTATTCTAGGTTGTTGATATCTGTCATTGGTTGGTTACCTTCAACAATGAAGCTTTCCGCCATGATGCCTGCAATTTGATTCTTGTTAGATTTGATTTGCTCACAAATGTCTTGTGCAACTTCTAACTGTTTACGGTGCTGTTTCTGACAGTTAGCGTGGCTAAAGTCTACAACCAAACGTTGAGGTAGATCGAATTCAGCCAGTTGCTTACATGCGTTATCTACAGATTCAGCATCGAAGTTAGGGCCTTTATCGCCACCACGTAGAATTACGTGACCGTATGGGTTACCAGAAGTACGGTAAACCGTCATGCGGCCGTTCTTATCTGGCGAGTAGAAGTAGTGTGAAGCATGCGCAGCACGAATCGCATCAATGGCAATTTTGATGTTGCCGTTAGTCGCGTTTTTGAAGCCAACTGGGCAAGACAGTGCAGAAGCCATTTCACGGTGAATCTGAGATTCAGTCGTGCGAGCACCAATTGCGCCCCAAGTGATAAGGTCTGCAATGTACTGGCCGGTGATCATATCAAGGAATTCAGTCGCGGTAGCTAGGCCAAGCTTGTTGATATCTAGCAATAGCTTACGTGCTTTATTCAAGCCTGTTTCAAGTGCGTATGAACCATCGAGGTTCGGATCGGTAATCAAACCCTTCCAACCTACAACAGTACGAGGCTTCTCGAAGTAGGTTCTCATTACAACGAACAGTTCGTCTTTGTATTGATCTTGAATCTGGCTTAGACGTTCAGCGTAATCAAGTGCCGCATCTGTATCGTGAACAGAGCAAGGACCAACGATAACTAATAGGCGATTATCACGACCCGTTAGGATATCTTCGATTTGGCGGCGAGAATTCTTAATGCGCTCAGCAACGTCGTCAGTAATAGGGTGTGCATTGCCTAGTTCGGCAGGAGTTGGCATAGGACCCAGAGCTTGGGTTCTCAACTCATCAGTTTTTAATGGCATGTGATAGCTTTTTTATTCTATTGCGAAGTGGTTAAGATAACGGAATTGAACAGAGGAATAAACTCTCTTAAGTCAAAGTTATCTCTGTTATTGCTAATATTCTCATTTTTATCAGCAGGCCAACGTCAAATGGGGGATTTTCACTTGTATTAACAGGCAGCTATCGGTATTTTCGTTTGAACACAACATAAAAATGCTGGAGCAGCAATGACTCAAGAAAATCAAAGCACTTTGCACCCAGAACTTGTCTTAGGTGATGTGCTGCCTTCTTACAACGATAATAATAATTCCAACCATTTATACGTTTCATTATCTGAATTGGTCATGGATCGTGTCTTCTATCATCCAAGTATTGAAAGTCATTTAGAAACACTGACTGATATCGAAAAAACCTCTTTAGATGCGATCCTTGGCGATAAAACAGTCGATGAGCATTTTGTTTCGACCTTGGTTATTGCCATTCAAGCAGCCGTTCAGCCAAACCACGCCACTGTTCGTATTGCGTTAAGTAGTGCTGATAGCTATGGCTTCCGTTCGCTACTTGGTGGTAGCTGTGAAGCCGAAGAGATAAACCCGGCACTAGGTGTTCGTGGGGTTGCGCGTTATGCGACAGCCGAGTACAGCAAGGCTTTCGCTTTAGAGTGTCAGGTTATTAAAGTGCTGCGAGAGCAGGGTAATAACGTTGAAGTGGTTGTACCGTATGTACGAGCATTAAGCGATGCCGCTAAGATTATTGATTTGCTTGCAGAGCAAGGCTTACCACGCGGGCTTAATGGCTTGAAAGTTCTGTTCTCGTGCGATGTGCCGTCTGCTGTGCTACTAAGCGAAAGGTTACTTCATTACTTCGATGGTGTTGTGGTGAACGTTGATAGCTTAGCGTCTTTCACTTTAGGTGTAGACAAGCACAATGAAGCTCAGCAACACGCTTTTGATCCTCAAAACGAGGCGGTTATTACCTTGTTGAGTATGATTGTTAAAGCAACGCTGAACGCAAAGAAGCCCGTCCTGCTTGTGACTCAAGGCTTAGTGGACTACCCGCGCTTACAAGGGTTCATTGCGGATCTCGAAGGTGTAGAAACAGTCATCACTGCATAAACCAGCTTATTGTTTAGATAAATCAACTTGCTGTTTGAGTTTATCTAAGTCACTAAAGCTTAGAGAAAAATGGAGATATCATTATGCGATGATATCTCTTTTTTGTAACATTTTTTTGACATGTACATCGCTAATCGATTAACTGGTCTGATGACTTATTTGACTAGGTAATCCGAATGCTGACCCCTCTACAAAAAGCAAATTTCTACTTGAGCATGTTTGGCTTTTTCAAAGTACCTCTGATCTGGCTATGTCGACCAAAACTGCTCGCGCTGGATAATCAACATGTTGAAGTGAAAATTCCTCTCAAAAGGCGAACTAAGAACCACCTCAATAGTATGTATTTTGGTGTGTTAGCTGTGGGAGCTGACGTAGCAGGTGGTTTCCTTGCTATGAGTAAATCTCAGCAGCAGGGCGAAAAGATTTCTTTGGCATTTAAAGAGGTGACAGGTAATTTCTTGAAGCGTCCAGAAGGTGACGTACACTTCACTTGTAACGATGGTGAGCTGATCAACACTATGTTGGCAGAAACCATGTCTACTGGCGAGCGTGTGAATCAACCAGTGACCATCATAGCGACCTGCCCGTCTTTGCATGGCGACGAACCAATGGCGGAATTCACGCTAACACTTTCGATTAAGAAAGTCCCAGCTAGATCATAGCTCGGAAGTGTAAGGTTGGGCTGAATCTGAAGATCATAGTTCGACAGAAGTCGTTGAACAAGTGGAGGAGCGGTATGTGAATTGAATACCCACATACCGTACCGCACATCCTAACAACGTTATGATTCTTGAGTGATTTGCTCGATATCAACGATTTTTGAACGGTTCATGACTATTTTCCAGCGGTAATAGGTAGGCTCATCATCGTGATTGTTCTCTTTAATGATCAGGTTGAGCAGGTGGCGTTTTTCTACTGATTCTCGGTTTACTTGCCCTTCATTCATTCGATATACGTTATTTGAACCCTTGTCCATTAAGCGTGTCAGTGCTCTGAGGCTGATCGATACCGTTTCACGAGTCTCTTCGTAACCACTCATGAATGTCGATGTCGACATTTCTGTATGCGAACGATAGTGCAAAATTTGCTCTTCACGTTGAACAACACGTTTCTTGCGTATTGATTGAATACGGTCTGCTAACTTAGAAAAATTCGCGTAGTCCAACCATTCAAGCTTATGGCCGACAGATTTATTGGTTGTTGGATCAAAGTAGCGACGCTTCCACTTGGGTTTGCCTTTACGCAGCCAGCGCCACAGTATGTCTCTTAAATCATCTTTGAAGATTTCACGCAAAGCGTAAATGAATGACATCGATACGATGAAAGATGCAGTAATCTCTCCTAGAAAGTCGCGAGCTAATATAACGGTTGTGGTAACTACCACCATGACCAAGCCTGTGGCGATGCCTTTAACGGCTCTCTTCACGTTCTTACCCATTGATGTCGTCTTTTCTTTTAGGACGATAGGGTGTTCGATCAAACGTCGCAACAGTCGCATCTTGTTGCTCAAACGTGTTACGTCTTCTCGTACCTTCGCTGAGTTATAGCGATTAAGTTTTCGATGGGCGGTCTCTTTTTCACAAAGCGTCAAGAGTCGCTCTTTTATCGTCGAGTATTCACTGCCACGTGGCATATGTGATACCAAAGATAAGAACTTTTGCTCCGTGTACCAAGAAAGGTAATTATCAATATTGGCATAATAGCGCTTTAGGTTTTCTTCATAAGGAATACTACGACGAAGCTTCTTGAGGATATCCAAAGCCAGTTCGATGACTTCATCGACGTCATCAGCCGTTACGTCGTCACTATCTGTCTTGTTCAAGCTGCTCACGGCTTTATCTAAAGCAATCACGTATTGATAGGCGAACAAACTCAAACTCACACGATACTGTGTCGTCGATAAGCGTCCGCGTTTTGCCAAGCGGCTGTGTACCAATGGTAATAGTGTCTTATCACTGTAGTAAGCGCGCTTTTGAGTAATTGAACTGTAGAAGAAGGCACTTTCAGAAAGTACTTCCGGAGTTAGTCCGAGTTCACCGGGAATGAATAGATAAACGTCCATATCGAGCTTTTTGCTCTTCGCCATCGCATGGTTAATTTTAAGTGTTATCGCATCTTGTTTATCAACGGTGATCAACGATGTCTCCTAGAATATAAAAATATGAATGAAACTAGCGAAAGCATATCAGAGATCACGTATAATCACCGCCAAATTTAAAGTAGAGACAATCTTGATGATTAATATTGGTCAAATAAACAACCTAGAAGTAGTAAAACAAGCAGACTTCGGTGTATTCCTTGACGCGAGCGACTATGGAACGGTGTTGCTGCCGAAACGATTTACTCCTGAAGGTGTTGAAATTGGTCAAAAGCTAGATGTTTTTTTATACATTGATTCTGACAACCAGATCGCTGCCACAACTGAAAAACCAATCGCTCAAGTAGGGCAGTTTGGCTTGATGACGGTTGAAGGTGTTAACAGCACTGGTGCATTCATGAGCTGGGGCGTGAAAGGTAAGGACCTTCTTGTTCCTTTCAGCGAGCAGCGCGGCCGTTTAAACGAAGGCCAGTCAATCTTAGTATATGTGTATATCGATAAAGCATCGAGCCGTATCGTTGGTACAACGAAGTTCAACAAATGGTTAGACAACACGCCTGCGACTTATAAGCAAAATGAACAAGTTGATCTCATTATCGCCGAGCGCAGCCAACTTGGTTACAAAGCGATCGTGAACGGTGAACACTGGGGTATGATTTTCCCATCAGACATCATCGGTAAGCTGTTTATTGGTAAGACACTAAAAGGCTACATTAAAAACGTTCGTGAAGAAGACGGTAAGATCGATTTGTCTCTTCAGAAAATTGGTGTCGCTAAGATGGATGACCTAAGCACTAAGGTTCTGGATCTTCTTGAGAAGAAGGGCGGTTACCTGCCTTTGAATGATAAGTCTTCTCCTGAAGCTATTTTCTCTGCATTCAGAACAAGTAAAGGTACGTTCAAGAAGACAATTGGTGGTTTGTACAAATCTGGCAAGATCACTATCGACAAAGAAGGTATCAGCTTAGTTAAATAAGCGATCCTTTCGGTCAAAAAAAAGCCCAAACCTTCCTGTTTGGGCTTAGGGGAAAGGGCTCCAAAGAGCCTACGCTAATCGTTTCAATCTTTTGACTATTAGGTTGAAGTCTAGTTTAGATTCCCTAAAGTGCGATTTTTCTTATTTGAAATAGTGACTTGAATTGATGTTTGTATAATTAGTCGTTGATTTACAAGCGCTCGCACATTGAGTTACATGACTGGTAGAATACAAAAAGCCCAAACAATTAACATTGTTTGGGCTTTTTGTTTGTGCGATTCTTTAAGCCGTTAAGCCGTTAAGCCGTTAAGCCGTTAAGCCGTTAAGCCCGAAAGCTATTTAGAATAGGTTCTTATCGCGCACGAGTTCGCGTGGTAAACCGTTCTTCACTCGGTTGCCAACCCACTTACCAAGGCCGATGATTGCACCATTGTACTTCACTAGTACTTCACCTTTGCCTGACAAGCCTTCAGGGCGAACATCGCGTCCCATGAACCATTCACGAGCATCTTCAATGCTAAGGTCTACAATGTTGGCTTCATTGCCTGTTGCGAGCGTTGTCGCGACTTGGTGCTGCCAGCGGTAACCTTTTTTATGGGTTTCAGCGATCTTGATGCCCATGCGAGAGAAACGGAACTCACCGATCATAGGTTCTAGCGCTTCCGGGAATAGCCAAACGTCTTTGTCACGAATCCAAACTTGAGTATCACTTGGTAGTTCGATATCGAGTGCGCCCAGCAGTTGTTCAGCGACTTCTTGTTGAGCTTTCTTTGACGCTTTTTCAAATGGGAATTTGCCCAGACGTTTTTTCACTTCTGGTGGTGTCACAGACGCTAGTTTACGGATGCGTGCAACGAAGAAACCTTCTGAATCATACACTTGTGGGAAAATGTGTAGAAAGCCCTCTTCTGTCGTGGTTGCTTTAGCATTGTCGAATAAGTTTTCCAAAGACTCGAACTCAACCGCATCACCAAAGGTCTCTTTTAGGTGATGACATACTTGTTGGTTCTCTTCCGTGCTTAACGTACAGGTTGAGTAAACCAGCACGCCGTTAGGTTTGAGAGCATGAAAAGCACTTTCGATCAGATCTTTTTGAGTGTCAGCAATATCGACTACAGATTGATACGTCCAGTTCTTCATCGCATCAGCGTCTTTGCGAATCGTACCTTCACCAGAGCAGGGCGCGTCTAGCAGAACAGCATCAAACTGTTCTGGTAACCACCCACCGAAAACTCGACCATCAAAGTTACTGAGTGCGGCATTACGAACGCCACAACGTTCGATGTTGGCATGAAGAACTTTCACGCGGCTTGCTGCGTACTCATTGGCAACCAATACGCCGCGATTATTCATTAGCGCTGCGATTTGCGTTGTTTTAGAACCGGGTGCAGCCGCAGTGTCTAATACGGCTTGGTAGTCTGCCTCACCTTGGAAAAGTGCTGACGGTGGCATCATAGAACTGGCTTCTTGGATATAGAAAAGGCCAGACATGTGTTCTGCCGTATTACCTAGTGGCGCTTCACTTTCATCCGCTGTAATCCAAAACCCCGTTTCGCACCAAGGTACAGGTTCCAGTTCCCAGCCTTTCTCTTTTGCTCGTACTAAGAAGTCCTCAACACTGATTTTCAATGTGTTGACTCGAATACTTTTACGAAGTGGTTTTTGGCATGACGCGACAAAAGAAGCCATATCTAGATGACTAGGCATGATTGCTTCGATGTGCGTTAGGAATTCTTCAGGAATATATACGTTAGCGTGCAAAAGAGTGTCTCGATTTATTGCATTAATGCGGGGGAGTTTAAAGCAAAATGAGGCCGTCCTAAACCATATTTATAGTAAACAACAAAAATGCAGCCGAATGGCTGCATTTTGATGATGAATTATTCTTCGTCAAGCGGTATTAATTTGCATGGAGCTTCTGAGGATTCACTCTATGGGCGAGGAATTGCGGTTCTCCATGATTTCCACTCATCTTCGGCTTTAGGATAGAGATAGAAAGACTGATCTTCGCTTGCCACAGGCTGAAGTTCACTCGTCGGTGGCGTTGAGAAGGTAATTCCGCCCCTTAATAAACTGTCTACCGTTCCGGCTTTGATGTTTGCACCAGAGAGACCGATAGAGACATCGACCCCCGACACGTTCCAGAACACAGTGTTTGCGCGGATCAGATACGCGTAGTCAGGTTCGATTTGAATCGTAGAGATGATTCGATCAGCAAACTCGCCAAGTTGAACATCGATAACACTACCGATTTCTAGTTCTCGGAATAGGATCGGTGTGCCCTCTGATACCGAGCCTCGCGTTTCGCTTTGTAGCTGGAATATCTTGCCTTCAGGCTGTACTGGCCCCTTGCTAAGCTTAAATTTCGTATTTCTTTCACCATTGCCCGGGTCTACGTTAATGTGCTTAGAGAGCAGTGCAGAGACGTTTTTGATGCCATTAAGGCCGATTTCTGGTTCTGCCAACCAGAAGTGACTCTTCGCAACGGCAATCTTGTCTACGTACTCAGGTAAAATACGCGCAGTAATTTCAATACCGCCTTTATTGAAGTTAGGAATCACCAAGGTAACCTCACCGACGGTGACGCCTTGATATTTGATCGCCATGCCTTTGCTGACTTCTTGATCGCCAGAAGAGGTAATCGTAATCGCGCGACCAAATTTTCGCGCGGATTTCGAATCTTTATAAAGTTTCCATACATCACCGAGTTTGTTGTCTATTCCCGGAAGAGAGTCAAAAGCAATACCGCCTTGAATAAGCGTTTTAACGGGGGCTGCTTTAATACTGATACCCGATAGCGACGCATCAATCTCAACGCCTGAGCGGTTCCAGAAAACAGTATGTTCATTGAGTAAGTGTGTGTAACGATTTTCGATCGTGACTTTGATTCTCACGCCACCATCGACAAGCTGAAAATCAGAAATGCTACCCACTTGTAGGTTGCGGTAGAGTAGTGGGCTTCCTTTAGAAATTGAAGGTAGCTCGCTCGCAAACAACGAAAGCGTCTTTGAGCCAGACTGATTAAACTTGGCGATTTCTGCTAACGATTTGCTTTGGAAAAGCTGATAGTCAGTTCGTGCTTTCGACTGACCTTCGCTAACAAAGCTAATTGAGCCAGTAAGAAGTTGTTTTGCCGGTGGAACTGTTACACTTAAGCCAGATTCGGTTAGCTCTGCAGTCGCACTGCCTGTCACAAAGAAACGGTTATGGCTTTTGATTAGGTGAGCATATTCGTTATCGACAAGCGCATCCAAAAACACTTCGTGCTTATCAGAGCCAGTACCTACACCATCGACTAAACCTACTTGGATGATAGAGCCAACAGCAATGCCTTTGTAGAGTAGCTGTGTACCGACATCTAACCCGAATGAATTGTTCGACGTTAAGCGAATCGCAACGGATTTTTCTTGTTCCTGACTGAACTCATTTTTGCGAATTGCAGTAAATCGACGCGCTTTTTCACCCTCACCTGGAACCAAGGTTAGAAAGTTGCCCGTGACTAAGTTGGCAATATTTTTCATTCCAGTAAGTGATAGTTCAGCTTCCTCTAAAACGAATTGACTGCCGCTATTTAAAAAGTCACTGAATGCCGGTTGGATTGCAGCCGATGCCACGACGTTTTCACGCCCTTCGCTTAAAGATAGGTCAGTGATTTGACCGATTTCGATGCCTCGATACATGATCGGAGCGCCCGTTGCACTGATCTTGTTGTCGTCGGGTACGGCTATCTTGATCGAGATACCACGACCGGCTGTTTTCAAATCTGGGTACAGTTTGAATTTGGTGTTCATCTCTACGGGTTGACCTTCTCCCGGAGAGTCGACCGCAATTGAACCGCCAAGCAGAGCACTGAGGCTTTCTAAGCGTACGTCGACACCAGAAAATCCGATACTGGCACCTAAGCCACTGACATTCCAAAAACGGCTTTGGTCGGTAATGATGTGGCTGTATTCATCTTTAATCGCCGCTTGAATCGTCACGGATTTTGCGTTGTCGTTTAGCTGATAGTTGTAAACCTCACCAATTGGAATTTTACGATAAACGATCTGAGAGCCAACAGACACACCCCCCAGGTCTTTGGTCGTCAATGAAATATTCAGGCCTTCCGAAGCCAATAAGTCAGAAGGGGATGATTCTAAGGCCTGGAAAACGGTTTCTGGTTCTTGCTTGGTTTCGCTAGGATGGATAGCAATATAGTTACCTGAAACAAGCGCATCTAGCCCTGAGATACCAGATAAACTTGCTGTTGGTTTTACGAGCCAGAAACGCGTGCCTTTTGAGAGTAGCTTTTTCGCTTCTGGGTAGATGTCAGCATCGACATAGATGCTCGATAAATCTTTGGACAAGGTAATGTCGCGCACCATACCTACCTCTAAGCCTTGGTAGCGAATTGTCGTTCGACCTGCGACTAAACCTGCGGCATCTGAGAAATATATCTGCACACGTTGTCCTGCATCGTGTATCGATTTCATGACCAACCAACCCGCTAATGCGACGGTTAGTATCGGCAGGATCCACAAAGGGGAAATACCTTTGTTTTTCCTGACTTCTGGTGAATATGACGTTTGTGATTGGTTATCGTTGTTCATTCACTGACTCATCTTTAGAGGTGTAGTTATCCCAAATTAGCCTAGGATCTAAGCTTTCCGCCGCTAGCATCGTGAGAACAACCACGACGCCAAAAGCGACTGCACCATAACCTGGTGTAAAGTTTAAAATTTGTCCACGATCGACCAAGGTCATCATGATCGAAATAACGAACAGATCCATTACCGACCACTTCCCCACCCATTTCACAATGAAATAGATGGTCATACGTTGTCTATGGTAAACCGCACGCTTCATTTTGATACAAATTAAGATATACGTTAGACCAAGTATTTTCGCGACAGGCACGACGATACTGGCAATAAAAATGATTGCTGCGATGCCATACATGTCGCTATTAATTAGCGAAGCGACACCGGAGATGATGGTGTCTTCTAATCTTTGTCCGTTTGTTATCACGATAGAAATTGGAATAACGTTGGCCGGCACGATAGCCACTGAGGCGGCAAAAAGTAGAGCCCATGTCTTTTGTACAGAGTAGGGTTTGCGATGATATAAGTCATGGTGACAACGCACGCAAGTGTGTCCGTCAGGCTGAGACAGGTGACAGTTATGACAGTGTACGTTCTTACTTTTATCAAAAGAGTAGTGAGACTCTTGAGCCCAAGCTTCCCAGTAGCGACGCACACTGATCCGACTTACCAGTAACACACTGAAAAGCTGCAGTAGAATCAGACCAACTAAACCAGGGCCGACGAAAATATCTGAGTAATCTTGTAATTTGAAGCACGAGATTGCCACGCTCACCAGAAATACATCCAACATCATCCAGTGCTTAAGTGTCTGAATGATAGCTAATGCATAACGAAATGGTGTGAAAATCTTAAAGCGCAAGGATAAATGGGTGATGAGTACCGAGGTACAAACAAGTAACGGGGCGATCGAACTGCAGAATAAGATCAACAAGCCAAGTAGAGGGAAGCCTTCACCCATCAAAGTAAATACGCCAGATGGTAATGTCGCAGGTATCATGACACCAATCAGGCGAATACTGATGAATTCAAAAAAGTGTGAGGGGATAAACAGCAATAAGCAGGTAATAGCGATTGCAAGGTTTCCAGACAGGCTAGGGGTGCCGCCTCTATAAAGCTGAGTACCGCATCTTGGGCAGTAAGCGGATTTCCCCAAAGGGATTTCCATTTTATCAACGGGAAGTTCGCAGCCCTGACAAAGACGTACAGAGCTACTGTCGCACTGGTGCTGAGTCGATAACTGCTGCTTAGTTGATAAAGAGTTGGTTACGGATGGGGAGGTCACGCGACCTCCCAAGTTGAAACACTAATCAGACTTTTAACCTGATTTAAATGCCTAGAACAACACTGATTTAAATCTCTAGAACAATAAACATCAGGCGTGCGATTGCACACTGCCATAGAGTGTTTGATATAATCCTTGTTGTTCAACCAATTCACCATGTGTTCCTGTCTGTGTAACTTGCCCATCTTCTAAAACATAGATTAGATCGGCCTGTTTCACCGCTGATAATCGATGAGCCACTATCAAAGTTGTGCGATCTTTCAAAAACTCGCTCAGCGCTTTATGCAGTGCTGACTCTGTTGCTGTATCGAGTGCTGATGTCGCTTCATCTAGAATAACAAACTTAGGATTGCTCAGCACCATTCGGGCTATCGCTAAGCGTTGTCGTTGCCCGCCAGACAGTCGAACGCCATTCCTACCAATTTGTGTATCTAAGCCATTACTCAGTTGCTTGATGACATCTTGCATTTGAGAGACTTCAAGTGCACGCCACAACGACATTTCATCGTATTCAGCACCAAGCGTCAGATTATGCCTTAATGTATCGTTAAAAAGTATAGGTTGTTGTAAAACAACGGCAATTTGACTGCGTATTACATCGAAGCTGATGTCGTCGGTGGTTTCACCGTTATAACGAATGCATCCAGAATCCGCTTGATAAACCCCAATCAGTAACTGGATTAACGTAGATTTACCACCACCACTCGCACCCACCAAAGCGACTTTCTTACCTGCTGGAATGTGCAGCGACAGCCTATTTAAAACAGTGTTTTCTAATGTGTAAGAGAATGTAACGTCTTCAATGTCGACTGTCACTTCTTGATCTTCATTAAATGGGTTCACTTTACTGATAGGGCGCTTCTCTTCTTCTAACTGAAGAAGGTCGTTGATGCGCTGAAGTGCTGCTTTTGCGCTATACCAAGAGAATTGAATCCCTAACAGCTCTTGTACCGGGCCTAACATAAACCACAAGTAACCAAATACCGCGAAAATCTGACCAATCGTTAAGTCACTGAATAACACCATTAGCATCGCGACGGCACGGAAAAGCTCGAAACCTAATAAGAACAGCAGAAACGAAACACGGCCAGCAGCTTCTGATTGCCAAGCGTATTTGTCTGCATCGACTCTCACTTGGTTTGCTTGAACCTTAAGTTCATCGAGAAAGATACGTTCCTTGTTTGCCGCACGCAGTTGGTAAATACCGTCTAAGGTTTCCACTAAACGGTTTTGAAAGCGCTCGAAAGATTGGTTCTCATACTTTTTAAGGTGTTTAACTCTGCTACCTAGTTTACGGGAGAAATAAATCACAACAGGATTGACCAGTAAAATGAACAGTCCTAAACGCCACTCTAACCATAGCAACACGATAGCGGTACCGAACACGGTCAGGAAGCTGATGATAAATTTAGAAAGGGTCGAGCCAATGAACTTATCTATCGTCTCTATGTCTGTTATCAGGTGAGCATTAATACCGCCGCTGCCTTTGGTCTCGTATTGTCTAATACTAATGCGGCCAAGCTTATCTATCATCTTGCTGCGCATTTGATAGGTAATTGTTTTTGAGACAAGCGTGAATTGACGCCCTTGTAGAATGTTCAACGCTTGGCTAACAGTACGCATGATTATGACTAACAGCAAAGTCAGTGCAATATAGCCAGTTGGCGTCTGCAACGATGTTGGAAGTAGATGGTTCATCATCTCTAAGCCAGAAGCCGGCTTATCAAGTAATACTTCATCAACCATTAATGGCATGAGCAACGGGATAGGGACACTAATGAGAGTTGCAAGTATGGCAATAATGTTAGCAAACAGTAATTTGGACTTGTGTTTTTTTACTTGAGTTATTAACCAAGAACGGCTAATAGTGTCTTCTGAATTGGTCATTGTAATGAGAATAAGTCCTATTTAGTTTGATGGCCGCATTTTACTGCGTTCTCTTGATAATGGAAGTCTCAATTTAATTGGAAGTTAATATGAAAATAGAACATTACCAACGCTTAACCAAACAAGCCGTTGCATTAATTGAATCAGAACCCGATCTAACTGCTAATCTAGCTAATATCAGCTCATTATTATTCATGGAGTTGGATGAATTAAATTGGGCTGGTTTCTATTTAATGAAGCAGGACCAAGCTAAGGAAAAAGACGAACTTGTGCTTGGCCCATTCCAAGGTCAACCGGCTTGTGTTCGAATTCCGGTAGGGCGTGGTGTGTGTGGAACTGCGGTCGCGACGAATACAGTTCAGCGTATTCATGATGTTCATGAATTCGAAGGACACATCGCTTGTGACGCTGCAAGTAACTCAGAAATCGTTATACCATTTTCGATTGACGGGAAAATTGCGGGCGTTCTTGATATCGATAGCCCAAATGTTGGCCGTTTTTCTCAAATTGACGAGGACGGATTAACATTTTTCATGGCAGAAGTGGAAAAGCTGCTTAATTCGCACGCGAACAAGGCATAAATTATTCTCTTACTGTGGTTTTTCCCAAGCATCTCTCTATAATACGTAAAAATATTTTCTTAATGCTCGCGGAAAACCGCAAAAACCAGGAACCCACATGGAAAACACTGAAAAGTTAAAAAACAGCAAAGAAGTTATCGCATATGTTGCTGAATGTTTCCCTAAATGCTTTACTCTAGAAGGTGAAGCGAAACCACTTAAAATTGGTATTTTTCAAGATCTTGCTGAACGTCTAAATGAAGACGAAAAAGTAAGTAAGACTCAGCTTCGTGCAGCGTTAAGACAGTACACATCATCATGGCGTTACCTGCACGGCGTAAAAGCTGGCGCAGAACGTGTTGACCTAGACGGCAACGTATGTGGCACACTAGAAGAAGAGCACGTTGAGCACGCTAAAGCGACACTTGCAGAAAGCAAAGCGAAAGTTCAGGCTCGTCGTAAAGAACAAGCACAGAAAGCTCGTGACGAAGGCAAAGCTAAAGCTAAAGCGAAGAAAGCTCAACAGCCTCGTCGTCAAGCGCCTAAAGCACCGAAAGTAGAAAAGCCTGTAGAAACACGCGCTTTGAACGCCGATGAATTTATCACTGGTAAAGAAGTAAATGTGAACATGGGTACAGGAAACATGGCTGCGACCATTGTTGAAATCAATAAGGAAGATGTGCGTGTTCAGTTAGCAAACGGCCTACAAATGGTTGTTAAAGCGGAGCACTTGCGCGCTTAAAGGAGATACTCCTACGCATGAAATGCCGTTCAAAATTGACACTGATTGCTGCTGGCTTTTTGCTAGCAGCTTCAGCTCAGGCTCTTGAAGCCAAATTAAATCAGGACGATTTACCTCTACTCGCTCCTGAGGTTCAACACGAAACTGCTAGTAAACGTGTTACTTCTCGATTTACTCGTTCCCACTATAAACACTTCAATCTCAACGATGATTTCTCCCAAGCTATCTTTAATCGTTATTTAGAGATGTTGGATTATAACCGTAATATCTTCACTCAAGCTGATATTGATTCTTTCGCTACTTCATCTAAACAAATTGATGATCAACTGAAAGCCGGTAATAACCAAATTGCATTTGATGTTTATAATTTGTCCATGCAGAAGCGTTTTGAACGTTTCCAATATGCGCTGTCTTTACTAGATACTGAGATTAAGTTTGATACTGATGAAAGTATTGAGCTCAATCGTAGCGAAGCGGAATGGCCAAAAGATATCGCTGAAGTAAATGAGCTTTGGAGAAAACGCGTTAAATATGATGCGTTGAATCTAAAACTTACAGGTAAAGAGTGGCCAGAGATTCAAGAAGTTTTGGAAAAGCGTTACAACAATGCGATGAAGCGTATTACGCAATCGCACAACGAAGATGCTTTCCAGATCTACATGAACGCATTCGCGCGAGAAGTTGACCCTCATACCAGTTACCTTTCTCCAAGAAATGCAGAGCAATTCCAGTCTGAGATGAATCTATCTCTAGAAGGCATTGGTGCTGTACTTCAAATGACAGACGACTACACCGTTATCCGATCTCTCGTTGCTGGTGGCCCTGCGTCAAACAGCAAACAATTGAGTGATGGTGACCGTATTGTTGGTGTCGGCCAAGATGGCGAAGATATTGTTGATGTTATCGGCTGGCGTTTAGACGATGTAGTGCAATTAATTAAAGGACCGAAAGGGACTAAAGTTAAGCTACAGATCTTGCCAGATAGTAAAGATGCAAAAAGTCACGTTGTCACAATTGTACGCGATAAGATTCGCTTAGAAGACCGCGCTGTTAAATCAGAAGTTATCGAGAAAGATGGCAAGAAGATTGGCGTACTAGAAGTACCAAGCTTCTATGTTGGCCTTTCTAAAGATACTGATAAACTGATCACCGAACTTAAAGAGCAAGGTGTCGAAGGTATCATTGTTGATCTGCGAAACAACGGTGGTGGTGCACTAACGGAAGCAACCGAACTCTCTGGTTTGTTTATCAAAGAGGGGCCCGTTGTTCAAGTTCGTGATAGTTACGGTCGTGTAAAAGTGAACAGTGATACTGATGGCGAAATTAGTTACCAAGGTCCATTAACGGTATTGGTGAATCGCTACAGTGCTTCAGCATCTGAAATCTTTGCAGCAGCGATGCAAGATTATGGTCGAGCAATCATCCTTGGTGAAAACTCTTTCGGTAAAGGAACGGTGCAACAACACCGCTCTTTGAATCATATTTATGATTTGTTCGATAAAGAGTTAGGCTACGTTCAATACACCATCCAGAAATTCTACCGAATCAATGGCGGAAGTACGCAAAACAAAGGTGTAGTGCCTGATATTGCTTACCCAACGGCAATTGATCCAGCAGATACTGGTGAAAGTGTTGAAGATAATGCTCTGCCTTGGGATAGCATAGATAAAGCTAACTATTCAGTGTTACAGCGTAACGATGAGCAGGTTGCTGCTTTAACCGCTAAACACCAAGCTCGTATTGCGACAGACATGGAGTTTGGCTTTATCGCGCAAGATATTGAAAAATATAAGGCTGATAAAGATGATAACGCCCTTTCTTTGAACGAAAAAGTACGTCAACAAGAGAGTGATGATGGGGATGAGCTTCGTCTAGAGCGTATCAATCAACGTCAAAAAGCCGCTAAGCTAGAGGCATTTAAAACGTTGGATGATATCCCTAAAGACTACGAAGCCCCGGATGCTTATCTTGATGAATCTGTTGCTATCATGCTGGATATGATCAAGAAATAGAGCAAATACCTGTTAAAAGGTGATTGTTTAAAGATGCACAATTTAAAAAGCGAGCCTAGGCTCGCTTTTTTTGTGTCTATGATTTGACAGGAATACCTGATTGTAACCGTTGAGACTGTCGCAAAGAACACTCAATGTTCAGGGTTATTTAGCTCTGTTTTTTGTCGAATAATGACATTTAAGTTACTTTGCACTTAAAATTTAGTGACTTGGATCAAATTTTTTCGCTTTCTATTCATTACGTGCCTAAGCTTAAAGAAAACGAGGGGGCGCGCATGAAATGGATTTTACTATTTTTATCTTGTTTAAGTTTTGTTGCTTTTGGGAGTGAGGTCGCTTCAAGCGAGCAGCAATCAAAAAGTGACAGCAATCTATCTCATTTTGACCTTCCTTTACTGCTTGGTGATTGGTATTTGATGAACCCAGATCCTGAACAAGGTACTGAAAATTTTAGAGCGATAAAGCTAACCCTTGATTCAAATTATTCATTCTCCATTGATATTCAAAAGAAAGACTACAGTGTCGACCATTGGGAAGGCTTGTATAATGCCAATGAAGATACCATTATTTTGGGTTTAAACACCTCTGAACCTCAAGTTTACGCCTATAGCAGTAACCATAATATGTTGAACCTCAACGGTGTCATGTTTACCAAAGCCTTACCGAATGCACTGGCAGGTATTTGGTCGAGTGCTGAGCTTTCAGGTAGCGACCTGCGCGCGAGTAACATTCAAAAAATGGATTTAGTGCTTCAACCTGACTTTGTATTTATGTTCAGAGTGTCCGATGAAGTGGGGAGTGAGGTTGTTCGTCGTGGGGTGTATTACACAGAAGGCGATCAATTGGTGCTTCTGTATGAAAATGGCGAGCACGGCACTCGTTACACATTAAACAGCGACGTCTTGACGCTTCAAGGTGAAGAAGGCGACATGTTTGCAGTACTCAATCGTATTCGATAATGACGGGTTGGATGCGCAAAGTCAGGTTTGTTGATAATATGGCTCACAGTTCATTTATTAGCCGTTCCTTTCTTATTTGGTTGATAAAATAGCAAAACATGGAGGCGTTTTACTACAATGCCTCCTTTTTTCAATATTCCCCTTGTGTTCTTGGCCCTCAACCTTTAGATATATACAGTTAAAATACAATTACGTATAACGATCAAAAGGAACCCGTCATGGCACATACACCTCAAGCCAAGTATCGTAAAGATTATCAATCACCATCTCACACTATTTCTCAAATCGATCTTACTTTCGATTTGTACGATTCAGCGTCCATCATTACGGCGGTGTCTAGTGTTAAGCAAGAGAAAGATAGTTCGACCTTAGTACTTGATGGTGAAGGTTTGACGTTGGTTTCTGTTTTAGTTGAGGGTCAAGAGTGGACGCAATTCGAGCAATCTGAAACTCAACTGACACTGAGCGGACTACCGAAAGATTTCACACTCACGATCGTGACGGAAGTTAATCCTGAAGGGAATAGTGCACTTGAAGGTTTGTATAAGTCGGGTGGCGCATTCTGTACTCAGTGTGAAGCTGAAGGTTTCCGTCGTATTACTTACTACATGGACCGCCCTGATGTATTGGCAAAATTCACCACAACGGTAATCGCAGACAAAGCAGAAAATCCATTCTTACTTAGTAATGGTAACCGTATAGATGAAGGTGATGCTGAAAATGGTCGTCACTGGGTTAAGTGGCAAGACCCACATCCAAAACCTGCTTACTTGTTTGCTCTTGTTGCCGGTGACTTTGATGTACTTCGTGACGCTTACACCACACAATCAGGCCGCAAAGTTGACCTAGAAATCTTTGTCGACAAAGGCAATCTAGACCGCGCAAACCACGCGATGGTTTCTTTGATTAACTCAATGAAGTGGGACGAAGAGCGTTTCAATCTTGAGTATGACTTAGACATCTACATGATCGTAGCTGTTGATTTCTTCAACATGGGCGCGATGGAAAACAAAGGTCTGAACGTATTTAACTCTAAGTTTGTTTTAGCGAACGACCAAACAGCAACCGACACCGACTACCTAGGCATCGAAGCGGTAATCGGTCATGAATATTTCCATAACTGGACCGGTAACCGAGTGACATGTCGCGATTGGTTCCAACTAAGCTTGAAAGAAGGCTTAACCGTATTCCGTGACCAAGAGTTCTCATCTGATCTTGGTTCTCGCGCAGTAAACCGAATCAACAATGTTCGTATTATTCGCGGGCCACAATTCGCTGAAGATGCAAGTCCAATGTCTCACCCAATTCGCCCTGAAAAAGTGATAGAAATGAACAACTTCTACACATTGACTGTATACGAAAAGGGCAGTGAAGTGATCCGAATGATCCACACATTGTTGGGTGAGGAAGGTTTCCAAAAAGGCATGAAGCTTTACTTTGAACGTCACGATGGTACCGCTGCAACTTGCGAAGATTTCGTTGCTGCAATGGAAGATGCGTCGGGCGTTGACCTGTCTCAGTTCCGTTTATGGTACAGCCAATCTGGTACGCCGACGCTTTCTGTTGAAAGTCACTACGACGCAGACAAAAAAGAGTACACGTTAACAACTCGCCAAGTAACGGCTCCAACTCATGAGCAAACGGAAAAGCAAGCTCTGCATATTCCTCTAGACATCGAGCTATACACAGCGTCGGGTGAAGTGATTGGGTTACAATGTAACGGTCAGCCAGTTCACAATGTACTTGATGTGAAAGAAGCGGAACAAACGTTTGTGTTTGAAAACGTTTCAGAGCAACCGATCCCATCGCTACTTCGTGAATTCTCTGCGCCAGTGAAATTGGAATACGATTACTCAGATGAAGAGCTGATCTTCCTGATGGTGAATGCTCGCAATGAGTTCTCTCGTTGGGATGCGGGACAAATGCTGCTAGCGAAATACATCCGTAGCAACGTAGATAACGTTCAACAAGGTCAAAAGTTTGAACTTTCTGCTTCTGTTGTTGATGCATTCCGCGGGGTACTGCTTAGTGATTCACTAGAACCTGCGTTTATTGCAGAAATGCTTTCTCTACCGAGCCATAACGAAGTGTCGGGTTGGTATGAGCGCGTTGATATTGATGCGGTCGCATCTGTTCTTAACTCAATGAAAGTAACACTAGCTGCAGAACTGGAAGACGAGTTAGCGGCGGTTTATCACAGCCATGCACTAACAGAATACACGATCGATCACGATTCGATTGGTAAGCGTACTCTACGTAAAGTTTGTCTAAGTTACTTAGCGCATACTGAAAAGGGTAATGACTTGGTTGTTGCTATGTACCAACAAGCAAACAACATGACAGATACAATGGCTGCAATGGGCGCGGCGAACAGTGCGCAACTACCATGTCGTGAAACCTTGATGGCGGATTACAGCGACAAGTGGAAACACGATGGTCTTGTCATGGATAAGTGGTTTGCATTGCAAGGTTCAAACCCAAGTTCTAATGCACTTGAAGTGATTAAAGCGTCGATGTCGCACCAAGCGTTCAGCTTGAAGAACCCGAACCGTACTCGTAACTTGGTAGGTTCGTTCTTAAACATGAACCCGGTTCAATTCCACGCCAAGTCAGGACAAGGTTATGCGTTTGCGGGCGAGATCCTACGTGAACTGAACAGCAGCAACCCGCAAGTGGCTTCACGTTTGATTGACCCGCTACTTAAGTTCCGTAAGTACGATGATGAACGCCAAGCTCTAATCAAAAAAGAACTTGAGACGCTGAAGAACATGGACAACCTTGCAAAAGACTTATTCGAGAAAGTGGCAAAAGCACTAGAGGCTTAAGTCAGCCGCTTATTCAGGTAACTGATTTATCATAAGAGGTTTTGCTAATAAACAGTTTACTAGTAACGAAAAGTCATCAGTGGTAGAGAATATCTGCCACTGATTTTTTGTTTCTGGTTTATCGAATTTTCGATAAGCTAGAGCAGTTTCAAGCTCAGTTTCACTTTCAGACATCGTTAAGTGCCAAAAACACCGGCACTGTATGTTTATACAGGTATCGTATGAATCGCTATATTTTCCAACTTAACATCTCATATCAGCAGTTTTTGGCTAGCTACTCGGGTGCCGCAAGTAAAGTTCAAGTGATAACAACAACAGGGTTACGCTTACAGCTACCTGCAACTCGCTTCAGACCATTTCTTACACAAATAGGGGTTAGAGGGCAGTTTAGGTTAACAACTGACCAAAAAAATAAGTTTATTAAGTTGGAAGCTCTGTAAAGCTTGGCGTACCTAGTGAGTTAAAGGGAATCTTAATCACATAATCAAACATTTCACCTCTTACCACCTCTAAAACAATTAACCATTTATCAATAATGCTTTTACAATAAATGAATGCATTACCTTTGCTTAACTCGTTAGTAGAACTGGCCTTGAAGGCTTCATTCAAACGCTAGCTTAAGTAAGCCCCCTAATAATAAAATAAAATTCTAATTGTGGAGTGTGACTATGACCGCACGTGAAACTGTGGTTCCAGTTTTACTTGAAAAAGTTTACAAACTGATTCAAGACAAACTTGACCTTGCTCATCGACCTCTCGTAACTCAACTTGCTCAACACTTGTTTAGTAACGTTTCTCACGACGATCTAACTCAGAGAAACGAATCCGATTTATACGGTGCTGTAGTTAGCTTATGGCATCACATCAATGAAAAGAAAGCTGACCAAATCTCTGTTCGTGTTTTTAACCCGACAGTAAGTCGTCAAGGTTGGCAATCTACTCACACTATCGTAGAGATAGTCGTACCAGATAGCCCATTCCTTGTAGACTCTGTAAAAATGGCGCTGACTCGCCTAGACCTTTCTTCTCACCTTATGCTTCACAATCCAACACAAATCTCTCGCTCTGATAAGGGCAGTGTTGTCGGCGTTAGCAATAACGAAGGTGCATTCCAATCGCTTTTCCATATCGAAGTAGACCGTCTTAGCAGCAAAGCTGAAATGACAGCGCTCAAAACGGAACTACTGGATATCTTTACCGATACTGGTTTAGTAGTGAACGATTGGCTGAAGATGGTTGAAAAACTTGAGGAAGTAACGAATCAAGTTGAAAAGCAAAAAGAAAGCATTCCTGTAGACGGTCAACGTTTTGATGAGACGTTGGCGTTTCTTCGTTGGTTAGGCGAGCACAACTTTACGTTTATGGGTTACAAGGAATATGACCTTGTTTCTGTAAATGGCGACACAGAACTACAACCGACCAAGGAGCAAGGTCTTGGTTTGTTTGCGAATTCAGATCGTGTGCGTAACGTTAAGCTGTCTGAGTTTTCTGATTCGGCACGTCTTGAAGCCAAAAAGCCGTATGTACTTATCGTAACCAAGGGCAATACGGCTTCGCGCATTCACCGACCAGCTTACAATGATTACATTGGTATTAAGAAGTTCGATAAGAACGGTAAGGTCATTGGTGAACACCGCTTTACTGGTCTTTACACCTCTGCCGTTTATAACCAAACCGTTGAAACGATTCCTCTTGTTCGCGAGAAAGTAGAGCGCATCTTAGACGCGAGTGGTTACCGTGAAGGTTCATACTCTTACAAAGCTCTGCACAACATTTTAGAAAACTACCCGCGAGATGAACTGCTTCAAGCTCGTGAAGAAGAATTGCTAGAAGTCGGTACTGGCGTAGTTCAAATGCAAGATCGCGATCTTCTGCGTTTGTTTGTTCGCAAAGACCCGTTTGGCCGTTTCTTTAGCTGCATGGTTTACGTTACTAAAGATCGTTACAACACCGAACTTCGTCGTCAAACCCAACGCATCTTGAAGCAGTATTTCGGTTGCGAAGAAGAGGTCGAATTCACGACATACTTCTCTGAAAGCCCACTGGCGAGAACGCACTATATTGTTCGTGTTGATAACAACAACATGGATGTGGACGTGAAAACAATTGAGCAAAATTTAATGGAAGTATCGTCTACGTGGGATGACCGCCTGTCTGAATCAATCGTTGCTAACTTCGGTGAGAGCAAAGGTCTTCCGTTATCGAAAGAGTACATGCGTGCATTCCCACGTTCGTACAAAGAAGACATGATGCCTGGTTCTGCGGTTGCAGATATCGAGCGTTTAGAAGCACTAAGTGAAGACAACAAACTGGGCATGCTTTTCTACCGTCCTCAAGAAGAGGCGGCAGACTCTAAAGCTGTTCGTTTGAAGCTGTTCTACCACAGTGATGAGCCGATTCACCTGTCTGATGTTATGCCAATGCTTGAAAATTTTGGCCTGCGCGTTATTGGTGAATCACCTTATGAAGTACGCAAGACCAATGGGGTGACTTATTGGATCCTTGATTTCTCGATGCTGCATAAGAGTGACAAGACGATTGATCTTCGTGAAGCACGCGATCTATTCCAACAAGCCTTTGCTGCGATTTGGGAAGGTGAATTAGACAGCGATGGTTTTAACCGCTTGGTATTGGGTGCTGCTCTTTCTGGCCGTGAAATCTCAATCTTACGTGCGTATGCGCGTTACATGCGCCAAGTTGGTTTCCCATTTAGCCAACAATACATTGAAGACACATTGTCTCATTACCCAGATCTAGCGAAAGGGTTAGTGAGCTTATTCGGCAAGCGTTTTGATCCTAAATTAAAGGGCAGCGCGAAAGGCCAACAAGATCTTATCAAGAAGATCACTGAACAGTTGGATCATGTAGAAAGCTTGGATGATGATCGTATCATTCGTCGCTACATGGAAATGATCACAGCAACGCTTCGTACTAACTACTACCAGTTAGACGACAACAAACAGTCTAAACCTTGGTTGGCTCTTAAAATGAGACCAAGCGAGATCCCAGATATCCCAGCGCCGGTTCCTGCGTTTGAGATATTCGTTTACGCACCAGACATTGAAGGTGTGCATCTACGTGGCGGTAAAGTAGCACGTGGTGGTTTACGTTGGTCAGACCGTCAAGAGGATTTCCGTACTGAGATTCTAGGCTTAGTTAAAGCACAACAAGTTAAGAACACAGTAATTGTACCGGTTGGTGCAAAAGGTGGTTTCGTTTGTAAGCGTCAGCACACTATGTCTGGCCGTGATGAAATTTTCGCTGAAGGTCAACGTTGTTACAAGCGCTTCATCCGTGCATTACTAGACGTATCAGACAACATCATTGAAGGTGAGGTTATTCCACCTAAGAGTGTTGTTCGTCACGATGAAGATGATCCGTATTTGGTTGTTGCCGCTGATAAAGGTACCGCAACGTTCTCAGATCTAGCAAACTCAGTATCTGCTGAATACAATTTCTGGTTAGGCGATGCATTTGCCTCTGGTGGCTCTAACGGTTATGACCATAAAGCCATGGGTATCACGGCGAAAGGTGGCTGGGAATCTGTTAAACGTCACTTCCGTGAAATGGGCATCAACTGTCAAACAACGGACTTTACCGCTATCGGTGTAGGTGATATGGCGGGCGATGTATTTGGTAACGGCATGCTGTTGTCTAAGCATATTCGTATGCAAGCTGCGTTTAACCACATGCATATTTTCATCGACCCGAATCCAGAATCAGCATCAAGCTGGGTAGAGCGTGAGCGCTTGTTTAATCTTCCTCGCTCAAGCTGGGAAGATTACAACAAAGACCTGATTTCTCAAGGTGGTGGCATCTTCTCTCGTCGAGCGAAGTCTATCTCTTTGACGCCTGAAATTCAGAAAATGCTGGGTACTAAGAAAGCATCAATGGCACCAAATGACTTGATCAAAGCGATCTTGTCTATGCAGGTTGATCTTCTTTGGAATGGCGGTATCGGTACTTACGTTAAGTCTTCAAACGAGACTCATACAGATGTTGGTGACCGTGCAAATGACGTGCTGCGTATCGATGGCCGTGACCTAAAAGCTAAAGTTGTTGGTGAAGGCGGTAACTTGGGTATGACTCAACTGGGTCGTATTGAATACGCACTGACGGGTGGCCGCGTTAATACTGACTTCGTTGATAACGTTGGTGGTGTTGACTGTTCGGATAATGAAGTTAACATTAAGATCTTCTTGAATGGTTTGGTGTCTAATGGTGATCTAACCGTTAAGCAACGTAACCAAGTACTTGAATCGATGGAAGATGAAGTTGGCGAAATCGTTCTAGACGACGCATATTGCCAAGCTGAGTCTATTTCGGTTACTGAGCATCAAGGTGTTGGCTTAGTAAAAGAGCAAATCCGCTTTATTCATACAATGGAAAAAGCAGGGTACTTGGATCGTGGTTTGGAATACATCCCAGATGACGAAACATTGCTTGAGCGTGAAAAGCAGGGCCAAGGCCTAACAAGACCTGAGCTTTCTGTACTTGTCGCTTACGGTAAAATGGTGCTTAAAGAAGATCTTGTTAGTGATGATATCGCTAATGATGAATTCCATGCTCAACAGCTTATGCAATACTTCCCAACAGCGTTACGTCGTAACTACTCTCAGCACATGGATAATCATCCACTACGTTCTGAAATCATTGCGACGGCACTGGCTAACCAAATGGTTAACGAGATGGGTTGTAACTTCGTTACTCGTCTGCAAGAAGAGACGGGCGCAAATATTGTTGATATTGCCAATGCTTACGCGGCAACACGTGAAATCTACGGTCTTGGCAAAGTTCTGAAGAGCATCCGTGAACTGGACAATGTTTCAAGTTCTGAAGCTCAATATGAATTGATCTACCATGTTCGTCGTACACTTCGTCGTTTGGCTCGTTGGTTGCTAAGAAACCGTACCGGAAAACAGTCAGTGAAAGCATTGATTGAACTTTACCAAGGCGATGTTCTTACTATCACAGAGAAACTGGATGAAAACCTAGTGGCTTCTGAAGTAGAAGAGCATAACGCAATGGCACAGTTATGGATTGACCAAGGCGTAAACGCTGAGTTGGCTAATTCAGTTGCGCGTTTGTCTAGCTTGTACTCAGCACTGGATATATCCACAGTGGCTCGTGAGACAGGTAAAACAGTACAACAAGCGTCTAAGCTTTACTTCAACCTTGGCGACCGTTTGTCTCTGCACTGGTTCTTGAAGCAAATCAATGGTCAAGCTGTAGATAACAACTGGCAAGCGCTGGCACGTGCAGCATTCAGAGAAGATCTGGATTGGCAGCAACGTCAGCTAACTGGGCAAGTGCTCAACTGTGGTTGTGCTTCAGACATCGATGTGATTAAAGCGCTTGATGATTGGATGGAAAGTAACTCTGTTTCTCTACATCGTTGGGAAAGCATCTTGAACGAATTCAAAGTGGGTTCGGTTCATGAGTTTGCCAAGTTCTCAGTAGCACTGCGTGAATTGATGTTATTGAATCTAAACTGCATGTCGACAGATTAGTGATTAGATAAAACGAAAGACACAAGGGCAGGCCATAAGGTCTGCCTTTTTCGTTTCTATAAAGTGGCATCAATCGATCTGACGATTTTTGACGGACCCACTTCTTTCAACGGACCCACTTCGTGGACACCTTGCTTGTTGTTAAAAGAGTGGGTGGCTGTAATATGGTAGAGACTAGAAATGAGTAAACTGACTGCAGAAACGATAACGTTTGCTTAATAAAGAACCTCATTCGCTAACAAACTCGATTATCTTACCCTTACAGACAGTAATAGATTGAATAGTTGAGTAAATAAGTAAATAATATCGCCCCGTTTACACGGGGCTTTTTTCTATCGGAGGCACAATGCTCTACCGTCTAGCCAGAACTGGCTTTTTCCAACTTGATGCCGAAAAGGCACATGATCTTGCAATTCAAAATTTCAAACGCTTCACAGGCACTCCTATTGATCTTTTGTATCGCCAACAATTACCTAATCGACCTGTAGAATGCATGGGTCTTACTTTTAAAAACCCAGTTGGCCTAGCGGCTGGCCTAGATAAAAACGGCGAATGTATTGATGCATTTGGCGCAATGGGTTTTGGTTTCGTTGAAGTAGGAACGGTAACTCCTCGTCCACAAGCCGGTAATGACAAACCACGTCTGTTCCGTCTTGTTGAAGCTGAAGGTATCATCAACCGCATGGGGTTCAATAACTTAGGCGTCGACAACCTTATTGAGAACGTTAAGAAGTCGAACTACGACGGCATCTTAGGTATCAACATCGGTAAGAACAAAGACACACCAATTGAAAAGGGCGCTGAAGATTACTTGATCTGTATGGAGAAGGTATATCAATACGCTGGTTACATTGCTGTGAACATCTCTTCACCAAATACTCCAGGACTTCGTTCTCTACAATACGGCGAAGCTCTAGACGATCTATTGTCTGAACTTAAAACGAAACAATCTGAACTAGAAGAGAAGCATGGTAAATATGTTCCTCTTGCTCTTAAGATTGCTCCGGATCTAAGTGATGACGAAATTAGCCAAATTTGTGAATCATTGATCAAAAATAAGATCGATGGTGTGATCGCAACAAACACAACATTGGATCGTTCAATCGTTGAAGGCATGAAACATTGCGATGAAGCGGGTGGCCTAAGTGGACGTCCAGTTCAATCTCGCAGTACTGAAGTGGTTCGTAAACTTCACGAAGAGTTGGGTGACCAATTACCGATCATCGGGGTAGGTGGCGTTGACTCTTACGTCGCTGCGAAAGAGAAAATGATGGCAGGCGCGAAGCTTGTACAAGTTTACTCTGGTTTCATCTACAAAGGCCCTGGTCTTGTAGGCGACATCGTTAAAAATTTATAGTCCCCGAAAACCAGATCTTTTATAAACCCAGAGCTTTTATAAACAGAGTTATCAAAAAGATTTGGTTATTTTAGGAAAGCTATAATTTGGCATCGTCTTACTAAAAGAGACACTGTAACTCACTGAGTTGTAGAGAGAAGCGATAAGAAAGAGGAATTCATTTCCTCTTTTTTTTTACCTATTGCTCAGTAAAATTACTGTAATTGAAGGTAATTTTGCGTTTTACCTAATGGAATGGTTCAACAGTGTGAGACGAAATGATGCTTAAACCTAGCGATACATGGAGTTGGTATTACGATGAGCAGCAATGTTCATTAATGCTAAACCTCGGAGAGGATATGATTTTCAAAACGAATCTGGTCCGCAATAAGCTGGTGGACTGCGCGTTTAGAGATAATGAATTCACCGTTGATGACGCATCTTCATACCAAACCTTCAAAGAACAAATTTCTGGCTTAGAACTGTCTGAGCCTCGCCAAGCTGAACTCGCACTATATTGTGTGGCAGCAAAGCGCTTCCACAAGCCAGTACAGCCTAAAAGCTGGTTCTTCGATTCACAAGGCGCTGGCCACGAATCTCCTCAAGAAGGGGATATCGTACAAATGAATAACGAGCATAGCCTAGGTTACTTCATTGTATTGGAAGTGGGAGAGTGTGCGAGCCTATGTGCATTTGTCGACTTAGAGGAGTTTCTGCTCACACCTTCAAAAGGGTTAAGCTTTGGAGACTCGATTAAAGTGATGCACGATAGGATGGTAGACGCGAACTCTATTCTTCATTTTCACCATACACATATTGCAATGGTCGGTTAATTCCCCAGTTTAGTTCATCATTTCTAACACACATTGCAACGCATAAACCTATCAAACCTTCCTTAGAATCGGCTCAATAGCCGATTTTTTTGTGCCTAAAAAACCTCATCCAGATAAATACATCACCGCTTAACTATTTAATTAGTGAACTTGTGACTGTTTTTTCATCTTAGTTTCTGCCTATTTTCATCGCCAGAAGTGTAAATCACCTCCCTTTATTCCCTGTTTTTGTGCTTTTGTAGCTAACTTTCAGTCTTAAATTAACTCTGGTATATACCAATTTTAGGGTGAATATAAATTCACACCGCCGCATTGGTCGATGTTTGGTCATAAATTGTGCTGATTCGATAAGTCTTATGTTCTAAGGGGATGTGGGTAAGCGATCGCTTCATGACTGTGTGTTTGCTAGCCAGTTAGTCGAAAGATTCAATGAAAAGACAAGTTTAGTGTGATGCTCTAATAACAAATTCAGGTATAATCGAGCTAATTTTTATCAATAAAAGAACACTATGAATCAATATCTAGCGGTTACCTCAAACGGCCTTGAGAATTTATTAGTTGAAGAACTAACCCAACTAGGGATTACAAATGCAAAACCTGTTCAAGCAGGTGTTAAATTCAAAGCGACCAATGAGCAAATTTATCGTTGTTGTTTATGGAGTCGTTTGGCTTCTAGATTTGTACGTGTCCTTTCTGAATTCACTTGTATGGACGACATGGATTTGTACCTATCAACCACCGCGGTTAACTGGGTAAATCAATTCCATAGCTCTAAGCGTTTTGTTGTTGACTTTAACGGTACAAACAACGAAATCCGTAATAGCCAATACGGTGCGATGAAAGTAAAAGATGCCGTTGTTGATAGCTTTGAGAAAAAGTCTTTGCCTCGTCCGTCTATCAGCAAAGAAAATCCAGATATTCGTATTCACGTTCGTCTACATCGTGATAAAGCGATTCTTGGTGTTGATATGGTAGGTAGCGGTCTTCACCAACGTGGTTACCGTCCAGAATCAGGCCGAGCACCATTGCGTGAAACCCTTGCTGCTGCGATTCTTCTTCGTAGTGGCTGGGATGCGACTAAGCCTTTCCTAGACCCAATGTGTGGTTCAGGTACGTTAGTGATTGAAGCGGCAATGATGGCTGCGAACATGGCTCCAGGTGTTAAACGCCAGAAGTGGTGTTTTGAATCACTAGAAGATTTTGAACCAGAACTGTGGGCTGAAGTGAAAGCTGAAGCGAACGTTCAAGGTCGTCGTGGCGTTAAGAAAGTAGAGTGTAAGTTCTATGGCTACGACAATGACGAGCGCATGATCAAAACAGCGCGTGACAATGCTCGTCGTGCTGGTGTTGAAGAGCTGATTGAATTCGAAGTAGGCGATGCTGCAAAGCTTAAGCGTCCTACAGAGTTTGCTGATGGTGTGATTGTTTCTAACCCACCTTATGGTGAGCGTCTTGGCACAGAGCCGGGTTTGATTGCACTTTACACGGCATTCGGTGCACAACTTAAAGCGGAATTTGGCGGTTGTAACGCGTCTATCTTCTCTAGTTCTGACGAACTGCTTAGCTGCTTACGTATGCGTGCAGACAAACAGTTCAAATTGAACAACGGTGCGTTACCGTGTCACCAAAAGAACTACTCAATTTCAGATCGTCCGATGTCAGAGCGTCCAACGGGTGAACAAGAGCAACTTATTGCTCCAGACTTCGCAAACCGTCTTAAAAAGAACATCGGTAAAATTGGCAAGTGGGCTAAGAAAGAGCAACTAGATTGTTACCGTATCTACGATGCGGACTTACCAGAATACAATGTAGCGATTGACGTATACCCAGGTCACCTTGTGATTCAAGAATACGCAGCGCCTAAAGATGTACCGGAAGAGAAGGCGAAACGTCGCTTAACCGATATTATCCGTGCTTCTATTCAAGTAACAGGCGTTGAAGCAAACAACGTGGTTCTCAAGGTTCGTCAGAAGCAGAAAGGTCGTTCTCAATACCAGAAGATGGCTCAAGACTCATCTAACCTAGAAGTGAACGAATACGGCGTTAAGCTGATTGTTAATCTTCATGATTACCTAGATACAGGCTTGTTCTTAGATCATAAGATCACTCGTCGTCGTATCGGTGAGATGGCTGCAGGCAAAGACTTCCTAAACCTGTTCGCTTATACGGGCAGTGCATCTGTTCATGCTGCTGTCGGTGGCGCACGCTCTACAACAACGGTTGATATGTCGAATACCTACCTTGAGTGGGCAAAACAGAACATGGAGCTTAATGGCCGTGTTGGTCGTCAACATCAGTTTGTTCAAGCTGACTGCTTACAGTGGTTGGTTAAAGAGCAGGGTTCTTACGACCTGATCTTTATTGATCCACCTACGTTCTCAAACTCTAAGCGTATGGATCAATCGTTCGATGTTCAACGTGATCACATTCAGTTGATGGAAAACCTTAAGCGTCTTCTTCGTGAAGAAGGCACGATTGTGTTCTCTAACAACAAACGTCACTTCAAAATGGATCTAGAAGGTCTGGAAGCGTTAGGTCTTAAAGCTCAGAATATCTCAGCTAAGACGCTTCCATTGGACTTCTCTCGCAATAAGCACATCCATAACTGCTGGTTGATTACACATAAGTAATTAAGAGATTGTATAAGGATATAGCGTGCTGACTCTCTACAGTACAGAAGGGTGCCATCTATGTGAGATGGCATTCAAACTCACGGAACAGTTAAACATTAGCCATCACGTCAACGTTGTCGACATTGCATTTGATGATGAGCTCTTTTCCCGTTACGGGGTCACTATTCCGGTGCTCAAATTTGAAAGCTCTGACTTTTCTCAAAGCTCAGAGCTTAACTGGCCATTTGGCTTGTTAGAACTTAATGATTGGTTAAAAAAGAATGGCATTACTTACAATTCATAACGGGCAATTAGCGTTTGGCGATCACCCGTTATTAGATCGTGCGGACTTTGCACTGCAAGAAAACGAACGTGTGTGTTTAGTAGGGCGCAATGGCGCGGGTAAGTCTACGTTGATGAAAATCCTGTCAGGGAACATCATCATGGACGACGGTAAGATGCAAATCACACAAGATGTGGTTGTATCTCGCCTTGAGCAAGATCCACCGCGTAACGAAGAAGGCACCGTTTATGATTACGTTGCTGGTGGCCTAGCGGAAATCGGCGAACAGCTGAAGATCTATCATGATCTTTTGGATCTCATTGGTACTGATCCTAGCGAAAAGAACTTAAATCGTCTTACTCGTGTGCAAGAGCAGTTGGATCATGCCAACGCATGGCGCTTCGAAGATCGCGTAAGTAACGTAATGGCGGCGCTTAAACTCACTGCCGAAACAAAACTGACGGATTTGTCTGGTGGTTGGCAACGTAAAGCGGCGCTTGCTCGTGCGCTTGTATGTGACCCAGACGTGCTTCTACTCGACGAACCGACTAACCACCTAGATGTTGCGACAATCGAATGGTTAGAAGGCTTCCTGAAAGACTTCCGTGGTTCAATCATCTTTATCTCCCATGACCGTGCTTTCATCAAATCGATGGCAACTCGCATTGTTGATCTTGATCGCGGCAAGCTGAGCTCGTTCCCTGGCGATTACGAAAACTACTTACTAGAGAAAGAAGAAGCGTTACGTGTCGAAGAGATGCAGAACGCTGAATTCGATAAAAAGCTTGCTCAAGAAGAAGTGTGGATTCGTCAGGGCATTAAAGCTCGTCGAACGCGTAACGAAGGCCGTGTACGTGCACTTAAGAAGTTGCGTGAAGAGCGCATCAATCGTCGTGAAGTGCAGGGTAAAGCGGTTATTCAGATCGATGATGGTCAACGTTCAGGCAAGATTGTATTCGAAGCAGAGAATCTTAACTTTGGCTTTGAAGGCAAAGAGATTGTTAAAGATTTCAGCTTCAATATTATGCGTGGTGATCGTATTGCTCTGATCGGCCCTAATGGCTGTGGTAAGAGTACCGTACTTAAACTGCTTCTTGATCAGCTGAAGCCTGATTCTGGCCGTCTGCATTGTGGTACTAAACTTGAAGTGGCTTACTTCGACCAATACCGCGAAATCCTAGACCCTGAGAAGTCAGTAATTGACAATCTAGCGGATGGTAAGCAAGAAGTGACAGTAGGCGGCCGTGAGCGCCATGCACTTAGCTACCTACAAGATTTCTTGTTCTCTCCAAAACGTGCTCGCACTCCTGTGAAGGCACTGTCTGGTGGTGAGAAAAACCGCCTGTTATTAGCTCGTATTTTCCTTAAGTCGAATAACTTATTGATTCTCGATGAGCCAACCAACGATCTAGATATCGAAACTTTGGAACTTTTAGAAGATTTGCTTGCCAACTATCAGGGTACGCTTCTTTTAGTGAGCCACGATCGACAGTTTGTTGATAACACGGTTATGACAAGTTGGATTTTTGAAGGCAACGGCGTTGTTGAAGAATTTGTTGGTGGTTACCACGATGCTCAGCAACAAAGAAAGCAGGCTATAGAGTACCGACAGGTTGAAAAGCCATCAAAGCCAGAGAAAGTAGTTGAGGAAACTCCCAAAACTGCGCCAGTTAAGGCTAAAGCTAAGAAGTTATCGTATAAGCTACAACGAGAACTAGAAGCGCTACCTTTGCGTTTGGAAGAATTGGAAACTCAAATTGAAACTCTTCAGGAAGAAGTCAACGATCCTAGCTTCTTTTCAAAATCTGTAGAGCAGACACAACCAGTATTAGATAAGCTATCTGCAGCAGAGCAGGAGCTTGAAGTTGCTTTTGAGCGCTGGGAAGAGCTCGAGGCACTACAACAGGAAAGTTAAGAAGTAATCATGACTTGTAATAAATTTAAATTAACAACAGTTGCAGCCTTAGTTTTGGCTGCAACTAACGCGAATGCTGCACTGTACAAGGTAGTTGAAGTCGCGACTCCTAGCTCAATTGTCGGAGCTTCTGAAACGTTTGGTGTCGCGATTCAACCAGCGGCGGTTGCCGGAACTGAAAGTTGTTTTACCAACGCTACTATCGGTGGTGTCGCATGCGATAGCTTTAAGCTAGCAGGTGAAACTCGTAATTCGCTTGAAGCCATTAGTTACCGTGAAGAAGTTCCTTTTGCTATGGATGCTGTCTTCCAATATTTACAAGAGTTCGATGACTTCAAAAACTATTGTAACCGTGAACTAAGATATTCCACATGTGAAAGCTGGGCGAAAACTCGCTGGGAAGATACTTGGTTTAAGGAAAGAAACAACCTGAGTTATGTAAATGCAAAGGCATTTATAGAAGGCGGGGCAATACTCGATACTCGCAATACAGTGATCAACTCCCTTTATGTGAACGACGCATCAGAAGTTAAGCCTTTAGGTATCAAATCAGAAGGTAGCATTCGTAATAACGCAATCTTTACAACGTCACCAAATGGGCCTGCAGGATCTTCTGAGACTCGTGCATGGAAAGCTATCAAAGCAAGTAATGGTACTGTTTACAATGTAGGTAGTGTGTCTACTAGTGAAACCATTACGGAGACGTCAACGCCGGATCCTGTATTTAGTTCAAAAGCTGCTATTTGGGATGGTACGAATACCAAGCAAATCGATTGGACTCGTGGTGGAACTGCTAGACAAGGCGATTACTATGCTCAAGGTAGCATGCGTTCAATTGCCGAGTCCGATACCAAGTTTTATGGCGTAGGTTACAACACTGTTGATGGTAGTGGCGATCTACAAGATATGAATGCATCTGTATTCATCAGTAAATCTTTGGACTTAGCTGACAGCACGAATACTTGGACGACCAAATCAATTGAGGGGGCTAAGGTCAACTCTAACTCGTCTAACGATTACAAATACAGTAACTCTGTAGCGACCGATATCAACAAAAACTTGTTTGTTATTGGTAACTCTAAGCGTAATGGTCGAGTACCTGAAAGTGGTAGCGCGGGAAGTAAGATGTTCGTTGTGACTGATGCTTCAGCTGCGACTCCAACAGCGACATACCTAACAGGTGGTATCTTCTTTGCTGGTTCGAGTGGTGAAGCTAAAGCAGTTAACAACTTCAATGAAATTGTTGGTCAAGTTGACGCAGAAACAACGCGTGAAGTTGATGGCAGTGAGCGTAGACACCGCGGCTTTATTTATCCATATCAAGCAACGGGTACTGACCCATCAAGAATTGATCTGTTTCAGAACAAAGCTTGGTTTCTAGATGATCTAACTAACGACGGCAACGTTGCTGGAGAGAACAACAAGTTCCGAATCATTGATGCTTCAGGTATCAACGATGCGGGTGTTATCTCTGCAACAGCTATAAAATGTATGATCGATACAAATGGAGACGGTAGAGGTAACGATGAACGAGCCTACGATACAACGTCTCACAACTCATACTGTGCTGGTGCTGCGTCTAATGCAGTAGAAGAGGTTGTTGCGGTTAAATTGATTCCTATCGAAGGTAAAGGTAAGAGTGATATCCAAGCTCGTAGTACTGATACAGCAAAGGTCGATCGTAAAGGCGGTAGCTTAGGTTGGTTCGCTTTGACTGTACTCGGCTTATTAGGGTTCCGTAGAAAATTTAAATAATTTCATCTCTTGAGCCCGAGTTCACAATTCTGAATTCGGGCTTTTTTTTCGCCTTGAGAAAAGTGAAAAACTGGTCGATTCTTAAAGTTGGAGTCACAAAAACTCCGCAAAGTTGTAATCATTGTATGTTAGTAAATAGAACACCCGTATGAGGACTGCACTATGAAGAGACAAAAGCGTGATCGACTAGAACGAGCACAATCTCAAGGCTACAAAGCTGGTATAAACGGTAGGTCACAAGAAGCTTGCCCATATAGCCAAATGGATTCTCGGTCTTATTGGTTAGGTGGTTGGCGTGACGCCAAAGGTGATAAGCAATCAGGTCTCTATAAATAGATAGGGCGGAACATATTCAAAGATCAAGGCTCCATTGTTGTACAGCAGTTGGAGCCTTGTTAGTTTCTGAGTGGGTATATAAGTTAGATAAAATAAATGTAATAGCGCAGAGAGCCAACACTTTAAGCTGATACTGATACTGATACTGATACTGATACTGATACTTATAGTGGAATACACAGTTGCTGGTGGACTAATACAGTACAGTTTCGGGACAAGAAAGTTTGTTTAACCAGCACACCCAAGTGCACTATAACTAAATATGTTGGAGTAAAAATAAAGCAGCCAATGGCTGCTTTATTAAAATCTAACTGCGTTATTCTAACGAAACAGTTGGATTAGAATGCTGACGTATCTTGGAAAAGGCCAACTTTCAAATCTTTAGCAACATAAATCTCTTTGCCATCAACAAGTACGCGACCATCTGCAAGGCCCATAACTAGGCGACGGTTAACAACACGCTTCATGTGGATTTCGTAAGTCACTTTTTTCGCAGTAGGTAAAATTTGACCAGTGAATTTCACTTCGCCTACACCTAAAGCACGGCCTTTACCTTTGCCGCCAACCCAACCAAGGTAGAAGCCAACAAGCTGCCACATTGCATCAAGTCCTAGACAACCAGGCATTACTGGGTCACCAGGGAAGTGACAGTCGAAGAACCATAGGTCAGGAGTAATATCCAGTTCAGCAAGAATCAAACCTTTACCGAAATCACCTTCAGTCTCAGACATTTTAGTGATGCGATCCATCATCAACATGTTCGGTGCTGGTAGTTGAGGACCTTCAGGCCATAGTTCGCCTTGGCTTGATGCTAGAAGATCTTCGCGAGTGTAAGAATCACGTTTGTTTTGCATTATCAATTACTCCAATTTTTGATAGGTGCATATTAGTGAACAGGTGTACGCTAAACAAGTCCGATCAGTACTAGACAAACCAGTTTTTAATGCGTCCAACAATTCCAATAGGGTGCTCATGTCTTTCAAAGTTTTCAATACGTTCCGCAATTTTGCTCAGAACGCTTTCTTGTTCATCGTCTCTAAATGGTTTGTTCATAATAAGAGGAATAGCTTCATCTACATTAGAGACAGACCAAATATGGAATTCTTTGTTTTTGATGCTTTCAATTAGGTCTGGCTTCAGAGCAAGGTGTCTTAAGTTAGATCTTGGAAGGATCACACCTTGTTCGCCAGTTAACCCGTTGTGTTTACACACATGATAGAAGCCTTCGATTTTCTCGTTTAGCCCACCAACTGCTTGTACACGACCGAATTGGTCGACAGCACCAGTTACCGCTATTTGTTGATTGATAGGGTATTCCGACAAAGCACTGACCAAAGAGCAAAGCTCAGCAAGAGAAGCACTGTCGCCATCAACTTCGCAGTATGATTGCTCAAACACAACAGAAGCCGCATAGGGCAACGGATCTTCAAGGTTCAACGCGCTGCTTACAAATGCTTGCATGATCATCATACCTTTGGCGTGAAGGTTACCACCGAGTTCCGCTTTGCGTTCAACGTCGGCAATATCACCATCACCAAAGTGGATAACACATGAAATTCGGGCTGGTTCACCATACGATACTGGGTGTCCTGGTACATCGATAACCGTCAGACCATTAACTTGTCCAACTTGTTCACCCTCGGTTTCGATAATAACTTGGCCATCTCGAATATCATCAAGAGCACGTTCAGGTAAGTACGATTCGCGGTTGTATTTGTGTTGTTGTGCTTGCTGAATATGGTGACCATCAATCTCACCATGGTCGGCTTCAATCAAAGCTTCGTTCAATAACGCATTGTGCCAAATCGGGCACAACGGTATATAGCTTTGGTCTTCAGTTTCTCTTGCTCCAGCAGTAAGAATGCCTGTCACCGCCTGTTGCGTGATGTTTGGCAGTTCATAACGTTGTTGGAGCCATTTAAGGTAACCAAGATATTGAGTCAACGTCTCTTCTGTTAGCTTTATGTCTTGTTCAATTTCACTGAATAGGCAGAAACCGGTTTGAATATCACTGTCTAGGTAATCAAGATCGCCGAGTTGAGCTCGGTCTCCAACCACAATCAACTTAATATTGTAGGTAAGCGGTAAAGATGGAGATTGGTTTAAGTGTTCAGGGTTGCTACTGATGGGTTCTACGGCCTCACCAAGAAGTGCAGATTTAAGCAGTAACCAGCTTCCCGGGTTTGCTAGAATCAAGTTGGCTGAAACAATCAGATAACCATTGTTCGCTCTAGCCAGTAAGCCAGGCTTTGTCGCAACGACTTGGCCGTCTTTTGATTGAACTTGGTCAAACAGAGAGACAGCATTTAAAGACTCAGTTTTTATTACTGGTAACGTGTGATCATCTAGAGCAGTTACTAAAGATTCAACAATCATTTGACGATAGATCGAATTGTCCGGAGCGTTGACAAGTAAAACACGCGAAAGGTTGGACAAGCGGACAAAGCGGGTTAGCGCATCGTTGAATCTATGTTGAATGTCTGAAAATGGGAAAGGCGAGATGTCAGGGAATTGCTCTAATTGAGCGCTATATTCGTCGTACTGAGGCGTAACATGTCGCCAATCTACTAGAGTCATTTAAGTTTCTGATTATGATAATGAGGTAGGGAGTATATAGAAAAACCGATCTCGCTTGTAGCTCTATGTTGTAGTTACTAATCACTAAGCTAATATAAGTATGATCTTGGTCTATTCTTTCAAGACAACAATTGTTAAATAGCCTATTTTGGGTTACGCTGTCACTAGGATTAACTCTCGAGATTAGACATGAAATATCAGCAACTTGAAAACTTGGAATGTGGTTGGAAATGGAACTATCTGGTCAAAAAATGGAAAGAAGGCGAGTCGATCACCTGCCATATTGATTCAAGTGAAGCTGACGTTGCTGTACAAGCCTTATTGAAGCTTGAACACCAACCAACAGGTGTTCTTGAGTGGATATCTGACAACATGTCTCCTGAGCTCGATAACAAGCTTAAGCAAGCGATCCGAGCTAAGCGAAAGCGTCACTTTAATGCTGAACAAGTTCACACCAAGAAAAAATCAATCGACCTTGATTATCGTGTATGGGAAAAGCTATCCCAGCGTGCGAACGAGCTAGGTTGTACGCTATCAGATGCTATTGAGTATTTGGTGAGCGAAGCATCTCGCAGTGAACAGGCCAGCAAGACAGTAACCAATCTTAAAGAAGATTTAAGCAAGCTCCTTTCTGACGATAAATAATCATCAACAGTAGTGGTGACATTATGATGTATGTAATCTTAATCGGTGCAGCGTTGGTTTTTTGGTTAGTCGCGGTTGATAGGCCGGTATTGAAAATCAAATTTAACGATGGGGCGATCGAACAAGTTAAAGGTCATCTTCCACCCAGCTTTAAGCACAACCTTCAAGAGATTGGCCACAACAACACTTTTAAAGGTGAATTAAAAGTGTACGCGAAGCGTTCTGGTTATAATCTCAAGTTCACAAAGGATGTACCTAAGAACGTGCAACAACGTATTCGTAATGTATTCCCGCATAACGGCTTCAAATCTAAAGGCTCAAAGAAGGCGTAATGGTCAAGAATTACGTCTTATCTTGTCAATCTTCATACTAAGTTAGTTCTTCGCTTGCCTTAACCATCGTCATACTGTTCTCAGTTCCAATAACGGAGAACAGTATGAGATATCTAATCCTTTTGTTGTTTTTTTCATCCCCAGTCGTATTTCCCGATGATGCATTGGTTAATCCGGTAGCCAAAAAAATCAAAGCCACGGTCATGAAAGGACTAAAAAAGAGCAATGTTGAAATTGATGGTTATTGTGACCTGATGATTGAAATGAAGCACTCCAAAGGTTACACAAAAATCAAGAGAGTGAGAACGTCCGGCGATAGTAAAGCTTGTAGACAGGCGAAACAGCACTTACCAACCAAGAAAAAGTTCAAATACAGTTTTCCAGAAAAGTTCATCCGACTTCATATCACAAACTGACCATTATGATGCACTATAACTAAATAATATTAATTTGATTGACTAAAACGTCAATGAATACGAGTGAATTACGGTGATCTGAGTTAGATGCCAGTTTGTTGCACTGTCACTTGATATGACAATATGTCTCGTAGGGCGTTCATTTTACTGATATCTATTTAACCGAAGGTGCCAAATGTACACGAATCTTGTTTAGCGACAGCGTGTTTAACGGGGATGCCGAGGTGTTGGCAAGTCATTAGTACCTTTAGTTTTCTATCGGCAGGAGCATGTTCTGAGAGAATCACAGAGCTTATACACTCTTTATTCAGATACAGCTTGTTGCCAATAATCTCTTCATTGGGCAGTACCCAGCGATATTCTTTTTCGTAACGCCAGTTTGAATGTTTGATTCCAAGTACGCTCGCGGCTAATTTCGATGCTTTTAAGTCAACTAGCGAAGGAGAACTAAGCATGCTTGGGTTGTCAGCATACTGAACTTCAAAGCAATTGAGATCTGCCTCACCGTGATAACAGTTAAGATCATACTCAATACACATACCTTTAAAGTTATCGCCATACTGAGACCAAAGTATGGGATGGTCATTCGATTGAGAGAAGCACATAACCTTGAAGTCATTCTGAAGTTCTTTGTTGAACAGGTGATGAGATTCAAAAGGGTTATTAAAGGTCTTAGCGGAATCAAACCACAACGAACACTCGGATATCGATTGTATGTTTCTATCGTGAAGAGATCTGAACTTATAAAGTTTAGGCAACATACTAAACACCTGGTTTACAAATTTATCTGATGTTAACACTATAATTCATAATGTAAGCGTGAATGCATAGTGTTTGCTTGCTTAGTCACCAAGTTTAATCATATAACTGATTGATAGATCAAAATTTAAACACGAAATAGCAGCCTGTTTGAGTGATTTATCTTGCAATAGCGCTGGCTTTTTAATAAGTTGCAACGTAACTTTATATTGGTGGAAGAATAGGTCTATATTTGGAGGCAATGTAAAGGAAGTTAAGTGAACCAATAGTGGCAAATCCGACCTCAAAGAGATCGGACTATTTGCAATGTTAGGCTAGTTGACCGCAATCAATTGGTCTAGCCATTGAAGGAACTTTAGAAATGGTATCGTGCACCAATGTATGCTGTTTTGGATGAAACATCGATGGACTCTATTTCAATATGTGCAGAGCGGTAACCGATATGAACGTCGATGTTATCGGTAATTATTGCGCCAAATTCTCCACCGATTTGGTAAGCGGCCTCAGATTCAGAAGCTGAGAGCCCAAAGGCTTTGATTTCCGTATCAATAGATCCAACGCCTGCTAACAGGGAGACATACAAATCCAAGACGTCGCCTTTAACGATGAATTTAGGTTTAACATTCACGAAGAAGGCTTGGCCTTCCATATCCATCATTTGAGCAAAGTTAACTTTGCCAATTTTTCGGTACTCCGCTTCTAATCCTAGCTTTACTACATCGTGTGTATTGAACTCATAACCGCCAACTAAGTTATAACTCAAGTCAGCTAGATCAGAAGAATCTTCAATTTTGCTACCGCGGTATTCTAATTCGGTTTCATTATAAAACCCGATATCTACACCTGCATAAAAATGACCAAGCTCTTTAGCTGCTGTGTCATTTTCATTAGCAAGCGCGTATGAACTCATGCCAAAAGCGGTGAATAGTGATAGGGCAACCATACCGATTTTCATATTAAGCCTTTTATATAATAAGTTATTGATTCCTTGAATACCTTACCAAATGTAGAGCTTTTAAACTAATAATGGTTTTGTGTAACCATCTGATTTTATGAACTTATTATCGACATAAACATCAATAAGAAGCAACATGATTTGATTTTAGCCGTATCGCTTTATATTTACACAATCAACACATGTAAAAGGGATACAATGGTATCACTTTAGTTTTCTATTGGAGTCATTCTCATGCAAGACGAGCTTGGAACTTCCCTTAAGCGTCAAGCGATCAAAATCATTGTCGAGCTACACGATACAAAAGAGCCCGCATTGATCACCGAGCATGGCAAACCTTCTACGTATCTCGTGGATGTTGACGAGCAAAACCGCTTGGCTATCCTGGAAGGGATCGCACGTGGTGAGCGTGCTATTTCTGAAAGTAAGGCTCTGAGTCATGAAGAAGCTAAAAACAAGATGTCAAAATGGCTGAAGTGATTAGCAAAGCCTTTAAACAGGCGGCTAGGGAGCTTGAAGTATCAATCATTTGGGCCGGTGACAGGAAGAGCTTAAGAGATGGCCCGCACGTTGAATCGTTTGGTGTAATGCGCAGTTAATGGCGAAACAGTGCTCCTTTGCTTACTGCACTGGAAACCAAAAGACGAGCTCAATCACTTAGTTTGACTTTTTTATTACAACGAATCATAAGTAGTTGCATAACAATTAGGGGTATATATAATCTACGCGTGAGGCGGACTGGCTTGCCAGTCATCCAGCAATGGGTACTACTAATTTTGAGAGGTTTTACCTCTAGTTCCTCGAACTAGTCTAGCAATAGGCGTTACTTATTATTACTAAAAACGACGCCTCACACTCTTTTCTCTGGAGGTGATTATATGTCTTTTAAAGACACAGTATGGTGGACTAGAAAGGCAAGAATCCAAGCTGCCAAGCGACTCCAATCTAATGACTTTGCTTCACAATTAATTCTGCTCTGGTACTCATCTTTCACGGTTTGCATGTCAATTTATGAACTAAAAAAACCTACAGACAGTGGTGATTTCGCAATTGTCATGGTTATCCTCTCCGTTCTAATATTATGTGCATCTCTTTATATAAGTAACCGGAATTTTAAAGAGCGAGCAGTTTCATTAAAAAATTGCTATGAGCATTTAAGTGAACTGGAGGGTACTCTTCGTAACCCTAGTTGCAACCTAATCCAAGCTAACTCTGACTATAAAACAATTTTAGGTAGTTCAGAAAACCATGAAGATATAGATTTTAAAAGTGCTTTGATCAATGAGTGGCTAAATACCTCTAAAAAAGATATGGGCACACTAACAAGAGTTCCAACTATACCTAATGTAATTGAAGTAATAGCTTTTACTTTTGGAAAATACTTAATCCTTACAGCCTTTGTAGGTCTGCCATTTTTGACTCTTTTAGTCAGGTAATTCATGAAAGTAATAACAGAATTCAACCGAACATTTTCGTTGGATAATCTTAATAACTTGTACCAACAACACATCGCTACTTCCTATGCTACTGGTATAGATAACATGAATCATCAAGTCTTTAGAGAGATGAAAGATGAGCAAGTTAGTATTATTGAAAGGAAGGTACTGGAAGGGAGCTACTCGTTTACCAAATACAAGCTAAAACTAATTAGCAAAGGACGTGGAAAGTCACCTCGTGAAATATCTATACCCACAATAAGAGATAGATTGGCTCTAAGAGCGTTATGCGACTTCCTCCAAATCAGGTTTAAAGATGATATCAACTTTGATTTACCTCAAAACGTTATTAGAGACGTTAAGACTGATATGTCTACAGGGCAGTTTGATGCTTTCATCAAACTTGACCTTTCTAATTTTTACCCGTCTATAAATCATCAGCTACTATTACAACGTTTAAGAAGACGCATTAGAGATAAAGTAATACTGAATGTAATAGAAAGCTCGATAACAGCTCCAACTGTACCCAAGCCTCATGCTTCTGACCGTTTAAACGAAAAGGGCGTCCCGCAAGGCTTATCAACCTCCAACGTACTTGCTGCAATTTTCCTTTCAAATCTAGATAAACGTTACAATACTCGAACAGATATTGCTTACTATAGGTATGTCGATGACATTCTAATATTGTGTAAAAAAAGCGATTGTGAATTGATTGCCGAAGATGTGATCGCTCAGTTCAAACGCTTGAGGTTAAAAGTTCATGACCCAATTAAAGCTCCAGATAAGTCTTCAATAGGAGTTATTAGTGATGAAGCCTTTACATATCTTGGTTATCACTTTGAAGAGCAGTTTATATCTGCTCGAAGTGGCTCTGTAGACAAGTTAAGAGAATCCATTCTATCTATCTTCTCAGGTTATAAACATTCGAAATTGAAGAGCCAAGAGTTCTTAGAGTGGCGACTAAACTTGAGAATAACTGGCTGTATTTTCAATAAAAAATCAAAAGGGTGGTTATTCTTTTTCTCAGAAATAACAGATAAAAAGCTATTACACGAACTAGATGCATTTATCATGATGCTGTGTAAGCGATTTGAAGTAGACATTAAACCTAGAAAGTTCACTAAGGCTTTTTATCAAGTAAAACATAAGAAATATGATTCCAAGTATATTCAAAATTTTGACCTTTATAATCACAACGAGATGGCTGAAATCTTGATTAAATACTTTAATAAAAGCACCGAAGGAATGTCTAATGAGGATGTTGAAATTGCTTTTAAGAAACGTGTGGCGAAGCAAGTAAAAGAACTAGAGACAGACCTTCTAGATTTTGGCTACAAAGTCTAAATATATTACATTTACTTAAACTTGTGCTTACGAAGAATCCTTGGTGGTTCATCAAGCGTTAGATATGACGGACACTCAAGCAGAGAATCTCAGCAGCATCAACTCGACGTATCCGTCGCTGACACACATCTTCAATTACTTTAAAACGATTGATCTCTGAATCACTCATAGTCACCAGCATGTTGTTATGTCCATAGCGTTACCAATATCAATTAAGTCTAGTGGTGATGAGCTAAAGGGACATTTTAATCTGGCTCAAAAGTGACATTACTATCTGGGGCTTACAAGCCAACTGCGTATTATGTCTGCTTATGTTCAATGCTGCATATCTTATCATTACAGTGCAACCTCTTGTATTTAGAGGTTTTATCTGTGAAGTGCCGCGAAATGAGTAAGAATTACATTTTTCGAGAGTTAGAGTGCCAAATGACCAAGGAAGAGGTCGCGGAACTGTGTTTTAAAACTGTGAGGACGGTCACGGGGTGGGACGAAGGAAAACCAATACCGCCTGAGTGCAAAAGGCTAATGAGAATGGCAAAAGGTCGAGAGCTAAGCATTAGCGAAGACTGGATACAGTTCAAAATGTTATACGACAGTATGGAGTTGCCGACAGGCCAAGTGGTGAGGCCACAACAAATCTTAGCAGGGATAGCGCTTTTGGGGATTCAGTCTGAATTGGAGATTAAAACTTCAACGCATCTGCTTGGTCTTGCTAGGGCTATTGCAAATATAAAGAAATAAAAAGTTGGCTTTTAATCTGAAGTAAAGTGTAAAGAAGGTTCAGATATTATAACTACTGTAGAAAAAAGAGCCCTTATCAAGGGCTCTAATTTATTACAAATACTAATCTACTGATGACAGGACTCTATCTATCGAAGTGATGTGTGTATCTTCGTCATAATGCTCTGCTTTTAAGCGATCGCACAATAGCCTTGTTTTAGTTGAAATCCTACCTTTATCATAGTCTTTCCATTCATCAACTCGCTCCAAGACTTTATGAAATACTTTGTCTGGTAGACGGTTACCCATTTGTATCCCCATAACAGAAGGGAATATGTTCTTAAATGTTTCTCTTACTTCAGCTACGCTTGGAGCTAAGGAGAAGAAATTAAGAATAAATTCAGGCCTCATTATAAATTTAGACCCTTCAGCTTGAACCATTTCAGAAGTTACTCGCTGAATCCTAGATTCTTGTGTTAACCACCAAGTCTGATAACCAAATTCTGGGAACGTAGAATATTCTTTATTTAGTCTGCGCTGACCATAAACAGCATTTATTGTTAAAGAAACGTCTTCAGCTAAATCTGCATGACCATTTTTGACATCAAGTATAACTTTAGCAAGATCGCTAATTTTTTTAGGGTCTATACCTTTCGCAAGTTCCTCTTTAGAAATGTATTCCATACCAAATTGTTGAGTGATGTAGCCCTTAAGCTCTTCTTTACCTGTTGCGTAGTGTAATTGATTCAATGTCACGAACTCAGAGGTGAACTGCTGCCAACTTTTCGTATAGCCTTCAGACTTTGCGTGATAATAGGTTCGAATCAAAATCTGCTGAGATTGACGAGCAAGGTGATCAGGTAAGTATGCTTCTCTTGGTTGAATATGATTCTTGAATTCATTATGAGTAACAATGAAATGCTTAATTACACCATTTAACACAGACTCTGAAAGAATTAGTGTTATTCCTGCTTCTTGTGCCATAGCAAACATGTTACGAGTCATTTGATTTTCTTTAGATAGAAATCTTTCTGATATAGCTCGAATGATCAAATCCGTACCCACGATTAATCTAAAGTTAGCTGTAGCTTTCTGGAAGTAATCAACGACCCGAGGCTCAGCTTGTAACGTGAATAACAAAATATAAGTGCGTGAAAACTTGTTCAAGAGTAAGCGTTGTGCTTCGGTACTCTGATAGAACATTTTTCTACTAACTTCGCAAATTAAGGGTTCTATAATATCTTTTACCCTATGGTCTATATTCGCTTCCTCTATTGCATCTTTTACTCTGTCAAAGACTGAGTTCTCAATTAGAGAGTCGAATTCTTTTTCTGATTGACTACCATTAAGGAAACTTGAGCAGTTAAGTCCCTCACGCTCAAAAAAGAGCTGAGCCACTCGGATAGCTAGCGATGCAACTAATTTCCTGTGAGTAGGATTCAAATCAGAGAGAAGATCCATTGCTACTATTTCACTTTCGACATCTAAGTGAAGACTTTCTTCTACTGCCTTTTCTTCTGCAATTTTGCTTCGAGTCTCAAAAGGAAGGCAATACTTATTTATGTGTTTTTTACTTTTCTTGCGACCAAATGTTGCCTGAATAGGTTCTTTGTGAAGATTGATTTTTTTACCACCAACACTGCCTTTATCGACTAGTTCTTTAAGACGTGAATCTAGTAAACCTCCGACAATGTTATTAGCCCAGGGAATGTTTGTTCTGATAAATTCCACTATTTGTTCACGAGTCATGAATAAATCTTGGTCAGGGTCAGTATCATTCAATGCCCATAATATGAGGCTATCAGCAACAGTTTTTGTTAAGTGCTTGTCTTGCTCTCTGTTTTCAACTTGTTGTTGTAAAAAAACATAGACTGATGGATGTTCTACATGCTCAGTTTTCCTAACACTTCTACCGTTATCAATATCTTTCAAAAAGTCGGTAAATCGAGCTAAGTGGGTGTAATAAGCTTTTTTAGTAGCTTCGCTGTGGTTAATGTGGGAGAGAATCCATTTTGCATCTCTAATGCGCACAAATACATCGTGTTTATCAGTCAGAGTTTCTTCTTCTTGGTCAAATACGCGAATTGTTTGAGATGTCACGTAAGTTAGTCTTCTAGGCGCACGCCCAAACTCTTCTAAGCGATCAATTGTTTTCTTTATCTTTGAACGGTGATTCTCTTCGATAGATATTTGATAAAATATTTTACTATTGTCCACACTATATAGGCCGGGTTCTCTAATGCCATCGGCTCCGCCATCATTAGTTCCGCCTACAGGGATGAAATCTTTACCTTCAAAGGCAGCCAAAAAATCATTGGCGAAATCTTCAAAAGGGAATCCCTCACAATTATCTAATGCAATTTGAGCAAGTTTTACATTAACTTCATCTAAAGCCATTCTGTATGTCCTTTGAAACATAAGGTTTAATTACAGTAACCTTAACATAATGATAAGTAAGGGCAATATGGCTAACTATATATAACTGTATATAAGTCGTGTTACATAAAGTTTTGTAAGCTAACTTAGACATAATCCAACAACTAAAGAAAGAGCGTTGGGTGTGATAGTTACGTCGAATTTACCCCCGTGATACAACACGGGGGTTGCTGCTCACAGCGTCGCGTTCGCTGTTCAGTCCTCACGACTCACGCTAAGCTGTGAGCAGAATGAAGCAAAACAAAAAGCCCCACAGTATTGTGAGGCTCAGGAGGGAAGAAGGAATGTTTCTGGTGTCACCAGTGACTTAGCTTATTTAGTGCATTGAAACCATACGCCCAGTATGAATATCTTTAAGAACACCAACCGTCAGGTTTTCATGATCACACATGATAGATGTTGCTTGCTTAACGTCAGACTCTCTATCTTGAGGAATCCAAAGAGTCACTTTTTTAAACCCTTTAGCTTTCATTTTATCTTCGTATTTTTTATTTCTACTCATCTAGAAACCTCCTTATGCAAAGTATTTGATCACACTCGATCAAACTGTGCAAGGCTCACTTCGTTCAAACACTGGCGCACTACGTTTGCGAATACCGCTGAGGAGCACTGGCGCTGTAAATCATCGAGTAAAACTATAACCACCAATTAAGACTCAACAAAGCCTACCCAAGTTTAAAGAGCGCCTAGCAAGATGACGGGGTTTCGTTTGTCTCTCGAACGCCAGCTGCGCTTCGCTGATTATCGCTCATCAAGCTGAATCGACCCCTTAACATGATCATGTTCGCTTATCCCTGCGGGGCTTTTCCGTTCGTTGACCCAAAGCGCCTAAGAACCCGACCGACAACAGCGCAAACCAAGTCATAAAAAAACAGCGCTCCTAGAACACCGATAAACCCATAGATAGCAAAAGCCTGAGCAATCATTGTGATTTGGTCAGCCGTTAACGTGACACTTTCCATTTAATACCCCTATACAAAATTTGGTTGTTACTCTTAAAACAGATTCACATCAGCTCGTTTTAGTTCGGGCTCGTCTGACAGAGCCTCGTGAGGCTTACACGTTATCAATTTGGTTAACTGGCCTCTGTTTAGTTTCAGTAGGCAATCGTCAATAACATCGTAGGTCACATCGTAAGCCCTTAGATAATTCTGATTAAGGCTATAAACCCCATCGGATGCGACTATCTCAATACTGACATGACGTTCAATTTTCTTTGGTTTGATAGCGAAATTAACACCCGTTACAAATGCCTTTTGGATACCGTCAAACGGTAAGATATCCGCTATAGAAATACTCGAAACATCATCATTGTTATCAGTTTGATTGCTATTCCCACCATCAGATACACCGCTAGCACCTTGACCGCTTTCTTGAGCTTTTGAGCTGTCTTTCCCAGTAGGGGAATCTTGATATTGTGGCGTTTCCGCTTCCTGAACTTCCTCAGTAGAATCAAAAACGCGATTGGATATTTCATTGGCCATGTACCCCAAACAACTAATAAAAAGTAAAAACACTGCAATCACTTTAGGACTGCGATAAAGCGTATTCATAGCTCCGGCTTGCTTGGCTATGCCTGTTCCCGTTGACTTATAAAGTAGAAAAGCATCCAACGGTATTTTTTGCGTGGTGGTGTTAACGTCTTTGGATTTTGGAATGACTGGAGTCGATACCGATTTGTCGTGCTTCCATATTAATGGTTTGCGTTTAGTCCAAAAAAATTGGTCACGTCCCTTGTGATAAAAGTTCTGCTCACCACATGCTTTGATGCCCGTATCAATCTGTTTCCAGTCAGGCGAAAGCAATTCAATATCCCAGTTATATTTCCTATGACGCATGAATCCCTCATTGAAAGTATGAGGATATATAATGCGCCCCTGGTCATCGTATTCAGCGACTCCGCGGTCGTCAGTTTCCGATTCGTTTAGCTGTTCCATATCAGCAGGCGTATAGCGAGAATAAAAAAAGGATAGGTAAGACTCGGGTAATAGACCGTCTTGGCCGTCGTTCTTGGTGATGAAGTCCTCGACAGGTTTGTAGGTCACTTTCTTCATATCAAAACCAATATTCTTGGAATAGATATCCTGACACTCATCGATAACAATCAAAGCACCAATAGGGCACCAACAGAAAAAGTGCGTCCACAAATGAACACCTGCCGAGTCCCTAGAAGAGATACGAAACAGTTTTGATGTAGTAGGGAACTCAACACCAAAACGCTCCTGTATGACATTTAATGGTTGCATGCCCTCGATATTCGTCACGACAACCTTACCCGCCTTGAGAGCTCGATAGATTGAGAAGTAGGCCGTGTATGCGGACTTGTATGAGCCGTTTGCTCCGGTTCTTATTGTGATAGCCATGCGTTACCTCGTCATTCTCATTACAAAGCCCGTCGTGAAGAAGTTCGCCACAATGGAAAGCCCTTGAGGAATGCCAAACTTAAAGGCATAAAAGCGAATCTCAGACGGCATAGCGTTAAACGTTGCGGCTAACAAATCGTTAAAACCTATCTCCTGCAATAACATCTGTGCAGTGACGTAAGACATCTTTATAAATTCTATTTGTCCGGCTATTTTCATTTTCAAATAAAACAACTGAATGTAAGAGAAGATATTCGAAAAGATATAAGGCAGCGATTTGATGAAATCGACAACGACTTGAAATTGAGTTGAAACCCAATCAAAGAAAGCAAATATAGTATCCATTAATTAGACCCCATCATTTTGATACCGATAAGAACGAAGATGAAAAGAACGATAGCTTTTATGATTTCGGCGTTGTCTAACAGGGCAGAGAGAACGCCAGTTTTGAAAGACTGTTTGTGACCTGCAACAGTAAGGTCTAATTGATGCTCGACATATTTCCCATCTTTGAATGCTTTGGTATCGATAGAGAATAAGGTTTTAAATTGCTCCGTTTCGGTCTTGTAATTTTCCTTTAGAACCTCGATTTCTGCGGTGATATCTTTGAATGAATCTGCATCAAAAATAAACCCACCCATAAAATCGTCAGTAACCACAGGAGCAGAGAAACCACTATCAGCCCCTAGTAAATCACGAATGCCTTTTATCGCGTCTTTGGTTGCATCATCGAGGCCGCCCATACCGTCTATTTTGTCTGAAAGCCCATCAATTTTCCCTGATAGCTCAGAGCCTGATTGTTCTATTTTGGAAGACAGCCCCGTTGTCGAATCTTCTATGCTCGTTTTCAACTTAGAAACAGCATTGTCTATGTTGGTTTCATTGCGTTTATCTTGATTGTCCATTTTGTCACTAAGGAAGCTACGCAACGCAACAAAGTCTTGAGAGATGGAATCATCAAGCGTGCTAAGAGCTCGATTCAAACGCATGAACTCGCGACCAGTTGCTTGTGTTGTTTTCCTTTGAGAGCTTTTTACTTGGTCGATTACTTCCTTTTTTGCATCTGCGAGGTTGTAATCAACATCTTCCACTTTTAAGGTCAAATCTTGAATGAGTTCAGTGTTCATTTGGGCAGAAGCTGCTTTGGCTAAAAAGAGATCTTGTCTTTGAGTTAATCCGGTATCGATGGAGTCGATAGCCTTAATAATCTTGTTGGTTTCTAGCTGTTGTTTCGCTGCTATAGAGGCCGGAATACCATCGATAGCACCAATGATTTTATTGTCTACAAGGTCAGTCAACAGGTCATCAGAGCGTTTAGCTTTATCAACTAGACTGGCCTCAGTTTTGGTCACCTTATCAACCATTTGAGATAACGCACTTCTAATGCTGTAGTTAACGTTCTCAACATCAGATTTTGATGCGCTTTTTGAAACCAAATCTTTGACTACTTTGGTTAGCTCCCTGTTTGTAACCGAAACTTTTTCAGAAGCTTTGGCAAGATTTAACATTGGAGTACACGTGTGGTCAGGAGCACCGGAAGGGCATCGAAGGTCATATTTGATTACCTCTGTACTCTCTAACGTATCGAGGTAAGGCTCTAATTTATCAGGGACATTGTTGTTGTTTTTATCTTCTAGAGTGTTATCAGACTTGTTTGGGTTTTTATCTACGCCATTGGGGATTCCATCACCGTCCCAATCTTCATCAACGTCAAGAATGCCATTCATATTATGGTCACCCTCCCACGGATAAAGCTTAGGCGTACCGCCAGTAAAATGATTACGGCGAGTACATTCTTTACCCGTAAATCTAAACTTAGTTTGCCAAAACTGAAAATCAGGTGAATCAGTAGAAATAGCGATAACTGCTTTTTCCATGCCGCAATAAATAGGAGCACCAAGAGCACCGTAACAATACCCTGTTGGTTGCTCACCGTAGATATAGGCATCCCAACTAACCGTACGGTTAGAACCCTTTAAAACTTCGCAAGCACTAACACAAACACCGCCACTATCGACAGAGCCTGCGGGACAATCCAAAGCATAGGATTTGGTTACGAAAATCAAGCAAGAGGTCATAAAAAAGAGAATGCGTAGAAGTGCGTTAATGGCTGTTTTCATAATCAAAACCTAGATATAAAAAAGCCCCCGTTAGGAGGCATTAATACCCGTATATACACCGTATATAAAGGATGAGGCCATAGACACACCCAAGAGGATGGTTACGACTTCAGAAACGAGTACAGCCATTAGCCGCGCATAGCTCCCATGATAGCTTTAAGGCCAAAGCCAAGCGCACCAAGGCCAATCAAACCAACCACAACCAGACCGTAGTTAGCTTGACCAGAAGTGACCGCGCCATTGATAGCGGTTTGAACGGGTGTAGCGTCGGCCATTGAAGCACCAGAAAGAACAACAGTAGATAGAGCGATTAAACGAGTTTTCATGTTTTTCATAGTATTACCTATAGATTGTTTTAAAAAATGTACTCAGCCTTTGCCGAGTGTTTTGAGTATTCGTCCGAGTACATGACCCGAAACGAATGAAAGTAAAATCCATCCCGAAACGGTGGTGTAGAGCTCCGTATCGATGTTGAGGGATTGTGGTGTTGACACTAAATTGTTGTATTCAGTGTCAGTAAGCATGACGAGCTTGCAGTCAAAGTCGGTTGACGTTCTTAAATAACCTTGCTGTGTTGTCGTGATGCAGTTCATTGATTAAGCCTTGTTAGCTTTCATGAAGTTATCAAAGTGCTTTTTGATTTCTTCATCGACAGGAACAAGCTTGTTGACCAAGATATCGAGTGGGTCATTTGGATTAGCACCAAAGCTCAGTTCGTATTCACGGTTAGCAACAAATGCGCGTGATTGGATAAGTTGACGAGCGTAGGCCACATCAATTTTCAATGCTTGTTTGTTGTAAGGAATATCAGTAGAGAAACCGATACCCGTTTGCTGAAACTTCTCGTTGTCGACTTCCTCAACAGCACGTAGAACAGACAGCTCCGCGAACTCCATGTTTGACTTAGGGAAACGCTTGATTGCAATACCAGTTATTGTAGGCATATTCTTGACTCCAAAATTTCGATTTTCTGTTTAGTGTATTCGTCAGGAATGCCCAACGAGGTTTCAAAGTTTGCACGTCTATGATGCGTAGGAATGAGCATGCCGAAGGCTTCACCCAAATCACCTTCAGTCATAGCAACAACTTCAGAGAGAGCTTTACCACATTGACGACGAACCCAAGCGATACGAGCGAAGAACTCAAGACCTGCTTTTTTCTTGTTGAGTTCAAGCTTCATTGGTTCGGCAGGATCGATACTGGCCGAGAAATCACAGAGACCAGCAAAGGCCGAAGCAGGCGAGGCGAGTAGTGATAGATCGCACTTCTTCAATTCCACTTCATTGCGGTACCAAATCACTTCAGGGTCAGCGATGTTTTGCTCAAACTTCTTGTTGTACACACGCCAGTAGATTGCAGAGGTACGAGAGCCAACAAGTACGGCTTCCTCTGATAATTCACCGGATTGTGAAACGCGCTTATGAGGAACCATTGTCGGACCACGTCCACGAGAAGCAGTGCGAAATGCTCCCTCATAAAAACATTTCTCAGCATACTTACAGTCGAAGATTCCGGTGTAGTCATCCACGCAAAGGTCTAAACGGGCGAGGCGAGTGATACCCAAAAGTGATAACCACCAGTGCACCTTCTTGTGTGTGGTGAAGTCGAATAACTTAGCGCAACCAGTACCATTGATTTGCACGTAAACCGTATCGTTGTTACCGCCAACACCAACCAAACCACACTCAACCGTTCCCGTTGAATCGTAAATCACCATTGAATCTTCATAGCCATGTAAGCCACGGCCACGCATAGGAGATATGCGGAAGTTAAAGACTTTAGACATGAACTCATCAAACCTATCGGCCAAAACCTTACGGCATTTGTTACGGTGTGACTCAATTGACTTATCAATGGCTTCTGGTGAGTTAAGGCGACCATTAACGCTTCGCTTTTTAAACTCAGGAAACTGCATATTGATAAAGTCTTGTTCGTTCGAGTTGTCCAAGTGTCTAAGTGAGCCGTACGAAAACGAAAAGGCTAGGTGATCAACTTGTACCGGACGAATCTCGTCATGGAACTTATGTGGTTTTTTAGATGGCATGGAACACACCCTTAACCAAAAGCTCTTGGTAGTTATCATCCGTGATTTCGACAATCTGAAATGACACCATGCCGTAGTGAGCTTCCATGAACTGGAAGAAATCACGCGGAGTCTTGAAGAAGTTATGACCCCACGGGAAATAGGCGTTGATGCCGTGATTGGGTTCGTTGTCGAAGTAGATTGAATCCATGATTAAACCTCAATCACTTTCATTTGAGGCCAAACAGGAAGAAGCCTATTGAAAGCGTCTTGAGAATCGGCATCGGTCAAAGGCATAGCTTTAGATTTACTAACCGTAATTACAGGAGTAAGACCTGTATCGGTAACAAGATAATGAGAAAGGTATCGAGGAAGAATCCCAGAACAAACTTGAACGATGTACATATCAATCCACCTTGAAGCCAAATTAATAACCAGAATTGGTTACTCGGAAGAAAGCATATACACCAAATTTGGTTACTGCAATAAACCAAAATTGGTTACTAATAAGCTATGATTAGGGAAACGGAGGATTTAGCATGTATCAAAATGAACTGATTGAAGCCTATAAAAAGGCTCAAAACTACGTTCAAGACAAGCAAATAGCTATGGATATGAACATTCCACAGCAAAGAATCAGTGATTTTAGGAAAGGTCGTCGCTATCTAACTGATTCACAAACAGTTTTCTTGGCTGAAAATGCAAAGTTAGACCCGCAAGTAGCATTGCTTGGTTGTCACGCTGACCGCAGTGATAATCCACAGATAAAGCAGATGTGGGAACACATGGCAAAAAAGTTTAACGGGCTTAATATGTCAGGTGTATCAATGGCTTGTGGTAGTTTGGCGTTACTGGCGACCACCCCAGTTGATCCCACGATTCAGTGCGTATTATGTATATTATGTTAAATCGGACTTAGTGTTTATAAGGCAGGTATCTTTGTTTGATGCCCTGCCTCTTGTTTGACTACCAAACTGACGTTCTATTTAACAGTAAGTCTATTTACCATAAAATACCTAATAAACATATTTCCTAATCTTCGATTAAGAATACGTTTATTAGACTTCAAGCATTAACCTATCAATTGCTTCAATGATCTCTTTGGTTCTTACAGGTTTGGTAATGAAATCATTCATACCGACATCTAAACAAGAAAATTTATCTTCTACTGATGTGTGTGCCGTTAGCGCGACGATTGGTGTTTTGATGTTTGCGTCTCTCATGTATTTGGTTGTGGTTATTCCGTCCATAACTGGCATCGACACATCCATCAAGATAATGTCTATCGGGTCATTACCTCTTTCTACAAAGCCAATGGCTTCTTCACCGTTGCTTGCGATGAAAACTTCATGGCCTTGCCGCGCAAGGATCAATTGAATCACCATCTGATTGGTTGGGTTGTCTTCAACAACTAACACTGAATAACGGGTTCTGGGAACTTGCGAGTATTTATCTTCTGCAGCATGATCTTGATTGTTCGTAACTCTCGTTAGAACTGGTAACCGCACTTCAAATTTCGAGCCTTTTCCTGGCTCACTCTCGACCGATATACGCCCGCGCATCAGTTCTACTAGTCGTTTTGTTATTGCTAAACCTAAGCCGGTGCCACCAAATCTACGTGTGATTGTGCTATCGGCTTGCACGAACGGACTGAATAATGACGAAAGTTGCTGTGAGCTGATGCCAATTCCGGTGTCTTCTACGCTAATACGGAATGAACTGTGCTGGTATGTAATAGAAACATGTACATGCCCGTGTTCAGTGAACTTTATTGCGTTACCAATGAGATTAAAAAGGATCTGTGCTAAGCGACTTGGGTCGATGTAATGTAGTTCACCTTCTGGAATGTCGCTAGTTAGGGTTAACGACAACCCTTTATCGTCTGCTATCTTCTTTTGTTCAGATAAAACAAAAGTTACAGTGTCTCTTGTGTTGCTCCATTGAGGAGCCAACGAGAAACATCCAGATTCAATCTTTGAAAAGTCCAATACATCACTGATGATCGCCAATAGGAGTTCAGATGATGTACTCATATTTAACAATATAGACTGTTGTTCATCATTCAGCGGTGTGGACTTTAGCGTGTCGATTAAGCCTATGGTGGCGTTTAGCGGCGTTCTTAACTCATGACTCATCATTGCTAAGAATTCAGATTTGGCTTTGTTGGCTCTTTCTGCGTCTTTTCTTGCTGCTACGAGTTCTGCTGTACGTTCTCGGACTGTCGCTTCAAGTTTTTCTTTGTTTTCAATATCGAAAACAGCACGCTCAATCAGCGGTCGAAATCGGTTTAGAGTGGCTTTGGTTTCAATACTAAAGTGTTTGGTATTGGAATGGATAAAGATGATAACGGATTGTGTTAGCCCGCTATCAATACCAGTAATCAGTACGGAGTTAATTTGGTCTAGGATAATGGGATGCAAAGTGCTGAATTCACCCAGAGATTTGGGTTCAAAAAGAATGGCACATTCTCCATTAATGACTCGCGATAGCTTGCCACAATCTGTCCAATTCATTTGTTCGAATACTTTGTTATTGGTTAACAGGGTTTTGAAACTACCTTCATTCCCTACTCTTGATACCACAATAAAATCATCAAACTTTATGTATTTTTTGAGTGCGAATTCGAGACTAGAAAATATTTCAGATATGTTACTCGCCTTACTGATCGCAGAGATAGTCGATAGGATCACCCTATTCTCTTCAGCTAATTTACGTTCACGGACCTTTAGTTTTTGGAGTTCAATACGAGCTTCTTGCAGCGCTTCCTGGTCTTCAGTATCCATTACTTTTTCAGCCTATAAAACGTTGCAGACGATACCATCAAATTTCCGTGCGCATTCTCACCACCAGAGAGTCTGCCTTGCTCACCAAACGTAAATGGACATATGTATGGAAGCCCACCAAGTGCGTGATTGATTTGGTCACAAACCTCATCCATATCTTGTTTTAGGTGCAGCATTGGTCCTGCACAGAATATGTTGATCGCCCCTAATTTTTCTTCAAGATCCATATCATTATAGTAAGACGAATGAATGATGTTAGCGGCACGGCTGATAAGTTGTTGCTTAGAGCCTTGCATCAAATAGATGGTGTCACCTTCATTGATATCAGTGAACAACTCGATACCGTTACACTCAGTTTCCCTGATCGAATGCGACAACTTGAAATATGGGTAGTCGTAAGAAGAACCGACCTTTCGACCTAATGGATAAACTGTCGACTTTTCAAAAATATACCCATCATCACTGCCACCTAAATGAAAATTAGTCCATTCATTATAAACGGTGGTCGCAGGCCTATGGTCGATCTCTAACAATATTCGATTTCTTACTTTGGTGACGGTGCCTGAATACTGGGTGGGTGTATGACCGGCGCTAAAAGATGAATAGATGGATTGTGACGCAAAAAACACCGTTAAAGAGACGCCATTAATAGCAAGAGCTTCTTCGGTAAAGATACTCCAATTTCCAGACACTTGATTGTCTGCTGCGCTTCCACCAATAATCGGCACCTCTGTGCCAAATTTGTTATCGATGGCCGCCATCACCTTCTCTTCATTTCCTGGGGTGGAATGGAGCAAGATAAGATCGGGTATTTCACCTTCTCGGTTGGCGTTCTTTAATGCTTTATCGATGGCGCTGAATGTACTTCGGTCTATGGAATCGCCAAAGTGACTGATGCCGGTACCGTAGGCATTGATCCCGGAATCATAGATGATGAGTATCCCAATCACAGGGCCTGAATGGAACCCTGTTTCGGTCATAATACCGTGACAAGTGGTGCAGCCGTGTATTGGTGTATTCGGGAGCGCATCTACGAAATATCTCTGCACAGCAAGTGTGGAGTACTCTTCGGTGCAGTAGCAGATAAGACAGGCAATATCGTCAGGGTTTGCCACCCCACTGAGCAGCTCATCTACTGCGATTTTATCGTCTAGGGAATAAGAGACTTTTGATAGAAATTTCATAGATCTCGGAAGATTTTATTAATGCTCTCTTTATAACACTTTTATACAATCTATTTCACTGACTTAGTACATATTTCTATCAAAAGAATTGAGGCGAGACTAACTTGTTACTGTGTTATTCCTTAGAAAGGTTTACAGAAAGTGTGGCTATCTGTTGTGGAAATGTAACCGTTATTGAAGAGTTCTGAGCGTTCGTTCGTAACAGCCAAATTGATGCCCCTTTTTCTTCTAGAATTCCGCTCTCGTTATAGTTAATGATAAATTTACCAGTTTTAGATGTTTCGATCGAATACCCTAGGCTATCACCCGAAATTAAAACATTATGTTTCTCAATAGTAATTTGGCAAGGTTTAGAAATTATACAGTTTACTGTTTCGTCATTGTCGTATATCACTGTTCTCCAAGTAAATGCAGCTATTAAAATAACCAACATGACGATAATTTGAACAAGCCTGCCCTTTGTTAGCTTTTGTGCCGCCATTATAATCTTTACTCCTTGTTACAAAGTTCAAAGTTTTTAAATAAAAATCCAATTCCAGACCAAGCGTAAGGTTACTACTCTGTCATTGATTTGTTAATTCAAGTATAGTGTCGCGTTGAAAATGCCACTTTTTTTTAAAATCAGCAAGTGGAAATAAAGCTCTGAATAGGCTGAATTTCCTTTTCTAATTTGGGTGGCATTACGACGTGAGTCGTGTTGGAAGTAAAGTGTAGTAAATAAGAAATTGGAAGCATGCAAATGAGCCAAGAAAAGCAGCTTGAACAAAACTACAACTATACGGTCGTCCGTCAATTTACCCTCGTTACAATTTTGTGGGGTATTGTCGGTATGGGCGTTGGTGTTTTGATTGCCGCTCAATTAGTTTGGCCACAGCTAAACTTTGATACGCCGTGGCTGACGTACAGTCGTTTACGTCCCCTGCATACTAATGCGGTTATTTTTGCGTTCGGTACAAGTGCGCTGTTTGCAACATCATATTATGTTGTGCAACGTACCTGTCAGACGCGTCTCTTTGGTGGCCCTCTCGTAGCCTTTACCTTTTGGGGTTGGCAAGCGATTATCCTGTCCGCTGCAATTACTTTACCGTTAGGTTTAACCTCTGGTAAAGAATACGCAGAACTTGAATGGCCAATCGATATTGCTATTACTCTTGTGTGGGTAGCTTATGCGGTCGTGTTCTTCGGAACCATGATTAAGCGTAAGACATCGCACATTTATGTAGCTAACTGGTTCTTCGGAGCCTTCATCATCACGGTTGCCGTGTTGCACATCGTTAACAGCCTGGCTGTTCCTGTATCTGCGTTTAAATCGTACTCGATTTATTCCGGAGCGATCGATGCAATGGTGCAATGGTGGTACGGACACAATGCGGTAGGCTTCCTATTGACAGCTGGTTTCCTAGGTATGATGTATTACTTCGTTCCTAAACAAGCTGGTCGCCCTGTTTACTCTTACCGTTTGTCGATTGTTCACTTCTGGGCTCTTGTGTCTCTGTATATTTGGGCTGGTCCTCACCACCTACACTACACAGCACTTCCAGACTGGACTCAGTCTCTAGGTATGGTTATGTCTTTGGTTCTGTTTGCTCCATCTTGGGGTGGCATGATCAACGGTATTATGACTCTATCTGGTGCGTGGCATAAGCTACGCTACGACCCTATCCTACGTTTCCTAATCGTTTCTCTATCATTCTACGGCATGTCGACTTTCGAAGGCCCAATGATGGCAATCAAAACGGTTAACGCACTATCTCACTACACGGACTGGACTATCGGTCACGTTCACTCTGGTGCGCTAGGTTGGGTAGCGATGGTTTCTATCGGTTCGGTTTACCACTTAGTTCCTAAACTATTTGGTCAAGAGCGTATGTACTCTGTATCTCTAATCAATGTTCACTTCTGGTTAGCAACGATTGGTACGGTTTTCTACATTGTTGCAATGTGGATCTCTGGTGTGATGCAAGGTCTGATGTGGCGTGCAGTTAACTCTGACGGTACATTAACTTACAGCTTCGTTGAATCTGTTGAAGCATCTTACCCGTTCTACTTTGTACGTTTCTTAGGGGGCTTCATCTTCCTATCTGGTATGTTCTTAATGGCATACAACACGTACAAAACTGTTTCTGCACCTAAAGATAGCCTTAAAGCTATCCCTCAACCGGCTTAAGGAGATTTAGAATGAGCTCAAATTCAAATAATCGCCATGAGTTGGTAGAGAAGAACGTTGGCCTACTGGCGATCTTGATCGTTATTGCTATCAGTTTTGGTGCTTTAGTAGAAATTACCCCTCTTATTTTCCAAAAGCAGACGACTGAACCTGTAGAAAACCTACGTGTTTACTCTGCTCTGGAAATGGAAGGTCGTGATATTTATATCCGCGAAGGTTGTAACGTATGTCACAGCCAAATGATTCGCCCTTTCCGCTCTGAAACTGAACGTTACGGTCACTACTCTGTAGCGGGCGAAAGCGTTTGGGAACACCCATTCCTATGGGGTTCTAAGCGTACTGGTCCAGATCTAGCGCGTGTTGGTGATCGTTACTCTGATGAGTGGCACCGTGTTCACCTTATCGACCCTCGTGAACTTGTTCCTGAATCAAACATGCCTGGTTTCCCATGGCTTGCTGAGAATGTACTTGATGGCAAATTGACTCAACAGAAGCTTGAACTCTTCCGTAATCAATTTGGTGTTCCTTACACAGACGAACAAATTGCTAACGCTAAACAAGATGTTGAAGGAAAAACAGAGATGGATGCAATCATCGCTTACCTTCAATCGCTTGGCCACGCAATGAAATAAGGAATAATTATGGACATTATTACATTTCAAAGTGTTTGGACTGTTACTGTTTTTGCTTGCTTCATCGGCATCGTTTGGTGGGCATACGGCAAGAATCGTAAATCACGTTTCGACGAAGATGCGAACCTAGTGTTTGCAGACGACGAGCCGGCAACAAGTTCTAAAAATCAAGGAGTGACAAAGTAATGAGTACATTCTGGAGTATCTGGGTTAGTGCGATTACGATTGGTACCCTAATTGGTTGTGCTGTCTTGCTTCGTTGGTGTTTTAAAGATAGAACTGGCGTAGAAGAAGGTCATGATATGGGCCATGAATACGATGGTATTCGTGAGCTTAATAACCCACTACCAAAATGGTGGACATACCTTTTCATCAGTACGATTGTGTTTGCAGCAGTTTACCTTGCTCTTTACCCTGGCCTTGGCAATTTTAAAGGTCTACTAGGTTGGACAAGTTCAAACCAAGAAGTTCGTAGTATTGAAGAGTCTCGCTCTTCGATTGCTGCGGCTCAAGCGAACAAGCAGTTAGACGAGTACGCGAAAGAGCTTGATGACGCCAACACCTATTTTGGTGAAGCATTCAAAAAGCTAGCTCACGACGAAAATGGTTTACGTTCTGTCCCTGACATTGCATCAGATGCTGACGCAATTAAAGTGGGCCAACGTTTATTCTTGCAAAACTGTTCTCAGTGTCACGGCTCTGATGCTCGTGGTCAAAAAGGTTTTCCTAACCTAACTGATGACGCATGGCTATATGGTGGTGAACCACAAGCTATCGTGACAACAATCATGCATGGTCGTGTTGGCCAAATGCCAGGCTGGAAAGATGCACTTGGCGAGCAAGGCGTTAAAGAGGTGGTTAGCTACACGCTTAGCCTTTCTGGACGTAGTGTGAATGCTCGTGAAGCTGAAGCTGGTAAAGCACGCTTTGTTGTATGTGCGGCATGTCACGGTACAGATGGTAAGGGTAACCCTGCTGTAGGTGCACCTGACCTGACCGACCGCGACTGGTTGTTTGGCGACTCTCGCGCTGCTGTGACGGAAACAGTAATGTACGGACGCTCTGGCGTGATGCCTGCTTGGAAAGACATTCTAGGCGAGGATAAAGTACAACTGATTTCATCATACGTGTGGAGCTTAAGCAACTCGGATAATAAGTAACATTTCAATAACAGCCTCTTTCTAAGAGGCTGTCTTTCCTTTATTTTATAACCCCTTCTTTTTATTCTTTTTTGAGATCTTTTTTATGGTAAAGCCTTGGTATAAACAGTTTTGGCCGTGGTTCTTAATCGCGTTGCCAGCGACAGTAGTTATTTGGACCATCATGACGGTTATTGTGTTCACACAGAACTCTGTAGACCTAGTGACTGAGGATTACTATAAAAAAGGAAAAGGCATTAATGTCGATATTTCAAAAGTAAATATTGCAAAGGAACTCGGCCTTTCAGCTTCAGTTAACGAGAAAGGTAACTCCGTTATCATTACTCTTGAGAAAGGTAAACTCGATCACTTCCCTGCGATTAACGCAATGTTTGTTCACAGAACACTGCCTGACCGCGATTTTACTCAACTACTGACAGCGGATGCGAAAGGCAACTACACCATGACTTTGGATCACGAAATGCAAGGACCTTGGTTTATTGAGCTTTCTCCGCATGATTCTGAATGGTTAGTGCAAGGTCGCATGAACTTCCCTATTGATACTCCTACTCAACTAACGAATTAAAGCTTATGTGTGAATCCTGTTATCACTGCGGTGAAGATGTACCAGCGGAAACGGATTTTAAAGTAGAAATCTTAGGGTCGGTTCGACCGATGTGTTGTCCGGGTTGCGAAACCGTAGCCCAGACAATCATAGATAGTGGTTTGGTTTCTTATTACCAATACCGTACTGCTCCTGCTGAAAAAGCCGATCTGGTGCCAGAGCAGCTTCTGGCACTGAGTCATTACGACAATGAAGATGTTCAATTGGAGTTCGTCCGTAACTCCGAAAACACCTCCGAGGTGACATTGTCACTAGATGGTGTCTCTTGTGCGGCTTGTGCTTGGCTTATTGAGAAGCAAGTTTCTTCAAAGCTTGGCGTTGTGAGTATTCGTGTTAATACCACGACTAACCGTGCCCTGCTTAGCTGGGACAACACTCAGGCCAAACTGAGCGAGTTGCTATCCGCGATTCATAGGTTGGGCTACAAAGCCGCACCATTCGAGGCTGACCAACAAGAAGCCGCTTATCATCGTTCGATGAAAAATTACCTTTATCGTCTTGGTGTCGCGGGTTTAGCGACCATGCAAGTTATGATGCTAGCCGTGGCGCTTTATCTCGAAGTTTTTGGCAGCCTAGAGCCGGAATTCAAAAGCTACTTTCGTTGGGTGAGCTTAATCTTTGCAACACCAGTTCTTCTCTACTCTGCATTACCTTTCTATATTAACGCTTGGCGTAGTATCAAAGGCCGAACATTGGGCATGGATGTACCCGTGTCGATCGCTCTGTTGTTTGCCTACGTTGCTAGTTTGGTGGCGACGGTAACCGAAAAAGGCGAAGTGTTCTTTGAATCTATCTCGATGTTCACCTTCTTCCTATTACTGGGGCGTTTCCTTGAAATGCGCGCTCGTCGTAAAGCAGCCGCCGCGAGTGGTAACCTGCTTAAGCTGGTTCCAGCTATGGCGACAACATTAGATGGTGAACAAGTTCCAGTTAAAACATTGAAAGTCGGCGACCAGATTCGGGTTCTACCCGGTGAGCATATCCCTGCGGATGGTAAAGTACTGTCTGGTAGAGTTCATATTGATGAATCGATGCTGACTGGCGAATCGATTCATGTGGTTAAGAATGAAGGCGATACCGTCTTTGCTGGTACATTGAATGGTGATGAATCGTTTGAATTGGAAGTGATGACGTCTAAAGCGGATTCCGTGATTTCCAATATCGTTCGCCTTCAGGATGAAGCGCAACTGTCTAAGCCTCGCATCGCAGAGATTGCCGATGTGGTTGCTCGATACTTTGTTGCTGTGATTCTGGTTATCTCGTTCGGCACTTGGTTTTACTGGCACCAAACACGTCCAGAAGATGCTTTCTGGATTATGCTCTCGGTACTTGTTGCGACATGTCCTTGTGCTCTATCGCTTGCAACACCGACAGCCATCACCTGCTCAACTTCTCGTATGGGTAATTTCGGTATCTTGCTGCGCAAAGGCCATGTGTTTGAAACTTTGTGCAAAGTGAATCACTTGATCATAGATAAAACAGGCACGTTGACCGAGGGTGATATTCGTATCAGCCAAGTTGAAACCTTCGCAGAACTTGATAAAGACACCTGTTTGAAAGTAGCGGCGAGCCTAGAGCAACATGCTAACCACCCTATCGCGAAAGCGTTCAAGACTCATCTTTCTGATGATATCGAAGTAGAGTCTGTCAATAACGTAATTGGCTCTGGTATCACTGGTGAGTGGAATGGACAAGAAGTCGCTATCGGCAGCTGTGAATTCATTCTTGGTGATGCACAAACATCGGAAAGCAATGGTATTTACTTGTCGATGTCTGGTCGACATATTGCAACATTCACTTATGAAGATCCAATTCGTAAAGAAAGTATCGAGTTTATTAAAAAGTTCAAAGAAGCGGGAATCAAAACCACGCTGCTGACTGGCGATTCTTTGATTAACGCGAAACCTGTTGCTGAAGAGATCGGCATTACTGACATTGTTGCTAACGCGAAGCCGGAAGATAAACTGGCTTATTTAAACTCTAGAGACGCTAGTGACATCACCATGATGGTTGGTGACGGTATTAACGATGCGCCTATTCTTGCAGGTGCACACCTTTCGGTTGCTATGGGCGGCGGTACCGACGTGGCGAAAGCCTCTGCGGATATGGTGTTATTGGGTGACAAACTCGATAGATTACTTAAATCACGAACATTAGCGCTTAAAACGCGTAAGATAATCCGTGAAAACTTAGCGTGGTCGTTGGGGTATAACTTACTTATTCTTCCATTGGCTGTCGCAGGTTTGGTTGCTCCATACATTGCCGTTGTTGGCATGTCTGCTAGCTCTATTATTGTTGTGTCTAACTCGTTAAGGCTTTTAAAAGAGCAAGGTAAATAATGGAAAGTTTATACATACTTATTCCAATTGCGATCGTACTAGTGTGCATCGCTGTCGGTATCTTTCTGTGGGCAGTTAAGAGTGAGCAGTTTGAAGACCTTGAGCGTCAAGGCCACAACATCCTGTTTGATGAAGACACTAATGCTCTTCACCATTCTGATAGTAAACCTGTTAAGAACGAGAAAGCTAACGTAGAAAGCCAAACTAACTTAGACAAAAAGAACGATGACGCCTGATTGGATCGGAGCCTTTGTTGTTGGGTTGATCGGCGCAGGTCACTGCATGGGAATGTGTGGTGGCATTGCGTCGCTTCTTTCAATTGGAAACAGTAAACCTTCCCCTGTCATTCCCCTGCTTTATAACCTAGGACGCTTGCTAAGCTATGCCGTGATTGGCGGTGTGATTGGCGGTGCAATTTCTTCTATAGGTCAGCTAAGCGATTTTAACGCTCTGCTAGGTTGGCTTCGATTATTTGCTGCTGGCTTTATGATCGTCTTAGGTTTGTATATTGGCAAATGGTGGTTCGGCTTGTTGTTTTTTGAAAAAGTCGGACAAAAACTATGGCGCTATATCTCTCCTGTCGGTAAATCATTTCTACCATTGAAGCATCCTAGTCACGCTCTACCATTTGGTTTCATTTGGGGGTGGTTACCATGTGGCCTTGTTTATTCTATGCTTACATGGGCGGCCGTATCAGGAAGTTGGTATAACGGAGCGGGGATCATGCTTGCTTTCGGTTTAGGAACCCTCCCTGCGATGCTCACGGTTGGAATGGGGGCAAATTTCCTCAAAAAACTGCAACAAGCTGACTTATTTCGTCAGTTTGGTGCAATTTTAATCCTCATTTACGGCTTCTATACCGGTTATATGGCGCTACAGCTTATTATTTATACCGTATAGCAGCGTCTTTAATCCGGTTTTTTTACTACCCTTTAGGATTAAGGAATGCTAAAATATTGACGTATATCAAATAGTGAAAGATTGTTATGATTTCTGAAAAGCCTGTGACGAAACGTGTTCAGTCTGGTGGCTGTGCGATCCATTGCCAGGATTGTAGTATTAGCCAGCTCTGTATTCCGTTTACTTTGAATGAATCTGAACTCGATCAACTTGATCAGATCATTGAGAGAAAAAAGCCTATTCAAAAAGGCCAAGAGTTATTTAAAGCCGGTGACGAGCTTAAATCTCTATACGCTATTCGCTCTGGAACGATCAAGAGCTACACGATTACCGAGCAAGGTGATGAGCAAATTACTGCATTCCACCTAGCGGGCGATCTTGTTGGCTTCGATGCGATTACTGGTGACATGCACCCTAGTTTCGCACAAGCGTTAGAAACTTCTATGGTCTGTGAAATTCCATACGAAATTCTAGACGACCTATCAGGCAAAATGCCTAAATTGCGTCAGCAAATTATGCGTCTGATGAGTAATGAGATTAAAGGTGACCAAGAAATGATTCTGCTTCTTTCTAAGAAGAACGCGGAAGAGCGTCTTGCTGCATTCCTTTACAACCTTTCTACTCGTTTCTCTCAACGTGGCTTCAGCCCACGTGAGTTTCGCCTAACGATGACTCGTGGCGATATTGGTAACTACCTTGGTTTGACTGTTGAAACAATTAGCCGTCTTTTAGGTCGCTTCCAAAAAGCAGACATCTTGAGCGTTAAAGGCAAATATATCACTATCGAAGATCACGATGCGTTGATGGAACTTGCTGGCGTTTCAAAAGAATAGTCTAGATATCAATGATGTAGTTCAATAATGAGCTACATCATGTTTCTCTCTTAAAACCTCTTATATTTCTCTTATTCTCTCCATAACTACGCTACATTATTTATATGTTCGGTCTGAAAAGTAGGCTTAGTTATGAGTATCTATAACAAAATTTTAGTTGTCGCAGACATTAATCACGATGAGCAACCTGCTCTAGTTCGTGCTATCCAACTTGCCAAGAAAAGCACATCAACAAGCCACATCACTTTCTTTTTATCGATCTACGATTTCTCGTATGACATGACATCTATGCTCTCTGTCGATGAAAGAGACGCAATGCGTAAAGGCGTAATTCATCAGCGTGAAATTTGGATGAATAAAGTGGCGGCTCCTTACCTTGATGATTCCATTGAATTTAACGTTCAAGTGGTTTGGCATAACCGCCCGTATGAAGCGATCATTGCAGAGGTTTACAGTGGCGAGCATGACATCCTAATCAAAGGTACGCGTAAGCACGACACCTTAGAATCTGTCATCTTTACTCCTACCGACTGGCACTTATTGAGAAAATGCCCTAGCCCAGTGCTATTGGTTAAAAATGATTTCTGGCCAGAACACGCGAAGATTTACGCTTCAGTCCATGTTGGCTCTGAAACCGAAGCTCACTTAGAGCTCAATGATACGATGGTCGACAGGTTACTTGAAATCACAGGTCGTTTAGATGCTGAGCCGCTATTGGTAAACGCCTACCCGGTGACACCTGCTAATATCACAATCGAGCTGCCAGAGTTTGACCCAACCTCTTATACTGACGCGGTTCGTGGTCATCACTTAACAGCGATGAAAGCGTTGCGCCAGAAACACGGTATGAGTGAAGAGCAAACTGTTGTTGAGCAAGGCTTGCCAGAAGATGTTATTCCTCGTGTCGCGTCTGAAAACAACGCTGCTATGGTGATTCTAGGTACAACCGGCCGTACTGGATTATCTGCCGTGTTTATTGGTAATACTGCGGAACATGTAATCGACAAGATTAACTGTGACGTACTTGCTCTTAAACCGTCGGGTTACGTCAGTCCACTTGATCCCAATTTGTCTATAGGTTAATACCTTATAGCTGATTTAAAATCATAAAAAAACGCCTCAAGCACTGCTTGAGGCGTTTTTATTTATCTAGAGCTTCCGCCATTCCAAATACAGAATCGCGAATATCTCGTTATACCAATCACAGTAAGTAAGTGATAATAAATAGCGCAGGAAAAATGCTTGAGAACAAGGCAGAAATTTTCGATAAGTAGTTATTCTACAATCAAAATTTCTAACGATGTTATCGAGTGTTTTAACCAGCTAGGATGAACAGTTATTTACTACGATTGGTATTATACGTTAGTCACGTCGATGAACATTGACTCATCGATATTTGATGAGGAAATTTCAGCTTCTTCGAATTCGTAGGCCTTGCGATCTTCACTACGGTCTAGTGGAAGGTTTACGAAATCAAACAGTTCTCGGTCAGCCAGTTGGCTTGGACTTACGTTCTGAATTGACTTGAAGATCTTCTCAACACGACCTGGCGTTTTCTTATCCCAATCAATCAACATCGCTTTAATATTCTGGCGCTGTAGGTTCTCTTGAGAGCCACACAGGTTACAAGGAATGATTGGGAAATCTAGGTGCTCTGCGTATTGGATTAAGTCCGTTTCACGACAATAAGTCAGTGGACGAATAACAACGTTACGGCCATCATCAGAACGCAATTTTGGCGGCATTGCTTTCAAGCGTGCACCGTGGAACATGTTCAGGAACATCGTCTCAACAATATCGTCTAGGTGGTGGCCAAGAGCAATCTTAGTCGCCCCTATTTTCTCTGCAAACGAGTACAAAGTACCACGACGAAGACGAGAACATAGACCACAAGTTGTTTTACCCTCTGGCACTTTCTCTTTAACTACGGAGTAAGTATCTTTATCTACGATGTAGTAAGGAATGTTCAGAGTTTCGAAGTACTCAGGAAGAATGTGCTCAGGAAAGCCAGGTTGTTTTTGGTCTAGGTTTACGGCAACAACATCGAATTTGATAGGTGCTGCTTCCCGTAAACGTAGCAAAATATCTAGCATCGCAAATGAATCTTTACCGCCACTAATGCACGCCATTACTACGTCATTCTCTTCGATCATGTTGTAGTCAACGATGGCATTTCCAACATTTCGTCTCAGACGCTTCTGAAGCTTGTTGAATTCAAGTGTTTCTTTTTTATTTTCGTTTTGGTTCATTGCGACTCTCACACCGTCGTATTACCGACTGTAGATTGCTAGTGGGACTGTTTTAGGGCGTGGATTATACGGATTTTTATTTGATGTTGAAATAGTAACGGCAGGATTAACAAGCTGAGTATTGGAAAGATTCCGCTTCTTTTGTGCTTTAAGCTCTCTAAACGGTTAGATAAACGCGTCTTAACAAATTCGAGGTTTGCATAGTAGACAAAGAAAAGCAGCCTTCTCTAAAAGATCAGGCTGCTTAAGAACTACTTCCTCATAGCGTAGGGAGTGCTTCTAGCTAGACTTATTGCGCGGGAATGTACGGTAATACGCGAACCGTGGGCTCTGGTAAAGTGATGCTGTCACTTCCATTCAGCTCTTCTAAGGTGAATTTAGCACGCCCTTCTTTAATTGGGATCTGTTTACCGTTAGATAGAGCAATGTTGCCTTCAAGCTTGTCATTGAACTCCAACGTTAACCCTTGGATATTAGGTGTGAACCAGCTAGAGAACATGCCGCTTACGTCTTCTAGCATCGCTTGCATCTGCGGTAACAGGCTTTCTAGCTGTGTAACTTCAACAGTTTCAGCTAAAGGTTCCTGTGTCATGACAACGAGCGAATACGCGCACTCTTGTTCTTGGGTTTGTACAAAGATAAGAGGATTTGCTGAGCGCAGGTTTTGATCTACAGGTAGAAGCAGCTCATTCGCAGGAGACACTTTTAGCTCTTCGTAGTGCTCTTCTTTCTCCATCCACGCTTTGCTGATGTGACAGGTTTTCTGTGCTTGTTGGTCAACAAAGAACACCGCAACTTTGACATCATCGTGCCCTTCTTTGGTGTTGTTTTTCAGCTGAGTATAGAGTTTAGAATACGTGAACATGTATTCTTGCGCCGAAGCTGGAAGAGAAACCCCAAAACTTAAAGTGGCTAATAAAGCGAGTGCTGTCTTTTTCATTATTATAATCTTGTTGAAGTTGAGCGTTTATAAATAGAAAGAGCAGCCAATGAGCTGCTCTTTTGCGATATTGCTTGGTGTCAAATTGACTAAAGAAGTCAATCAAACGGATATCCAAATGAGTTACTTTTCCCAGTATACCTTGTTGTGACGGATCATAGCTTGTAAATCAGTCACATAGTCTGAACCTCGCTCAGAATATTTTAACAAGCCATTGGTCAATTCGGTCGCCGTTTCTTTGGTTAACAGATCATTACCATTTGCTGCCAGTTGCGCACGAATGGCTCTTAAATCTGCATAGGCACGGTTACGATTAAGGTTCATGAAGTAACGGTGTACGGATTCTTGGCTTGAAGAAAATGTTGCCACTTCATGCGAGCTGCCTTCGTTACGTTGTAGCGGAACAAGGCCACAACCTTTGCTGTAACACCAATGTCCGAAATAGTTGTTTGCTTTGGTGGCGAAACGTGATGTCCCCCAAGCTGATTCATTAGCAGCCTGTGTCAGTACCAGCGCCTCTGGCAGTACGTTGACTCGGTTAAGCATTTCCGCCAACCATGTCTGTTCTATACCTGTGCTAGGTACCGGTAAGCTGTACAACTTCCCTAACCTTTTCGCATAAGAAATGTCTTCAGAATCAATATTACTTAAACCAGATTCAGAGAGCTTAGTTAAAAACGCACGTTCTTTGGTGATACGTTTGTTTTCAATCTTGATGCTTGGTCGTAGGAACGAGAAAAACGCGTCTTTTTTCTCGTTTACATCCTTAATAGCCGCAAAATTTGGTGCGCTTGAAGCAACAGTCAAGTCATCAAATTGCTCTGCTGAATTAGAGCTCAGTTCTGTCGTACGTCGGCGTTCTTCTTCTTGGTAAAGGTAAGGGCCAATCAGTGAAATAGAACCCACGATTGCTAGTGTTGTTACTTTGAGCGCAAGAGATTTACTCACGCTGCCTTTGTCGTTATTACGCATCGAAGACCTGCGGGTTTTTGTTCTTGTTACCATGGCTACTGTTGTTGCCGTTATTGTTACCGCCATCGCTATCGTCATCGCTCATTGGGCGGTCTGATGCAATTATCTTCAGCTTGATGCCAAACATTTCACGGTAAACGATACCTTTCACGTGGAAGAAGAATGGAAGAACGAAGATCAAGCCAATGCCGTACATCATCGCAGCAACGATGAACATCAGCATAACCATTAGGTATATAGACGCGACTACGAAGATCTTCTTATTTACTGCTCTTAGAGAAAGTAACAGCGATTGCATCGGTGGAACTTTTTTATCACAAATCAGCAGAATTGAGTTGCTGAACGCAAGTGAGAAGTAGATAGACAGAAATGGCAGAATCATACCAGCGATGCCTTGAAGCATTAGGCTGAACAAAGTCACTAGAATGACGGGGATCGTAAACTGTAAACCTTTGCCTATGTGGCGCACTTTAGTTTGAAGACCTGCAGCATGGCTCATTGCCATTAAACAGATGCCGGCATAGATAGGTGCACTGACGACTTCATAGCTAAAATTCGCAATGAAAATCGATTCAACGATCTGGGGTGTAAAGGCCTCAGGGTCGATTACCGCATCTAAGATAACTGCAGGGTCACCAAGTTGCAGTTTTAGTGCGATATAAAAGATAGCCAATTGTACGAACATCAGCGCAACAATCGCAGGGGAAAACGAAAGAAAGTGACTTATCGTATGTTTCCAAGCCTCTTGGAATACAGCCGTTGCTTTGAGCTCATAATCGCCGGAAAGTGCACGGTCGATACTACCGCCCAAATTAAAATCTTTTTCGATGTCGTTGTTCATATTGATACCTAGGTGCGCCAACTAAACGAAGGCACCTAACTTATTGATAAAAAATTACCTTCATTATACCCATATGTCGGATGCAAACTAAAATATGAATCTGTAACAAGGCTTGCTTTTACGTCTTAATGGTTAATAATTAGACACTTGTTAGGATGTGAACCCAACAAATAACAGTATGGTAAAGGATGTTTACTTTTACCTGCGAATTTTTTTGTCTTCGAAAGATAAAAAATGCTTTGAATTCACGTTTTTGGTGATTATGATGCGCGCCTTAGAGGTGTATAGCAACAGGTCTCAAATAGAACCAAGGTGGAGAAAAACAGACGTTGAACGCTAAAAAATCAGTAGGGAAGCCAGTAGTACAGCTAACTGGCATCAGTAAAAGTTTCGATGGTAAGGAAGTCATCGGCAATCTGGATTTAAACGTAAATCATGGTGAGTTTCTCACGATTTTAGGCCCATCAGGTTGTGGTAAAACAACCGTGCTAAGAATGATTGCGGGTTTTGAAACAGCGGATAGTGGTGAAATACTATTAGCTGGACAGAACGTAACCCAAGTTCCTGCTGAACAAAGGCATGTAAACACTGTTTTCCAAAGCTATGCCCTATTCCCGCATATGACCGTTTTCGATAATGTGGCATTTGGCTTACGCATGCAGAAAGTTCCAAGCAGCGAGATTGAACCTCGTGTAATGGATGCTTTGAAAATGGTGCGCTTAGAGCAAATGGCACAACGAAAGCCACACCAGCTATCTGGCGGCCAACAGCAACGTATCGCAATCGCTCGTGCTGTCGTTAATAAGCCTAAAGTTCTCTTGTTGGATGAATCTCTATCTGCTCTGGATTACAAACTACGTAAGCAGATGCAAATCGAGCTCAAACAACTGCAACGCCAACTTGGTATCACGTTCATTTTTGTAACGCATGACCAAGAAGAAGCACTCTCTATGTCCGACCGCATTATTGTTATGCGTGATGGCGTGATTGAACAAGACGGAACACCAAGAGAGATCTACGAAGAGCCTAAGAACCTATTCGTAGCGCGTTTCATTGGTGAAATTAACGTATTCGAAGCGACAGCGAAATCTCGTCAAGATGAAAAGCGCATTGTTGCGACAATCGAAGGTGAAGAGTCCATTATCTATCACGATAAAGACGTAACACCGGGTCAAAAACTGCAAGTATTGCTTCGCCCTGAAGATCTTCGTATCGAAGAAATCAAAGAGTCTGAGCAACGCGGTATTGTTGGCCACATTGTCGAGCGAACCTATAAAGGCATGACATTAGATTCAGTCGTAGAACTTGAATCGGGTATGCGTGTCATGGTTAGCGAATTCTTCAACGAAGATGACCCTGATGTTGATCACTCACTGGGCCAAAAAGTTGCAGTAACTTGGGTTGAGAGCTGGGAAGTGGTATTAGAAGATGAGCAAGAAGTTTAATTTACAAAACGCAATTGTTGCTTTAATCACAGGTTGGTTAGTGCTGTTCGTGATGATTCCAAACATCATGATCATCGGTACTAGTTTCTTAACTCGTGATGAAGCTAACTTGATTGAGATGACTTTTACTCTCGATAACTATGTGCGTTTGGCTGATCCGCTGTATTTTAAAGTGCTGATGCACTCTTTCTATATGGCAATCGTTGCTACCCTGCTTTGTTTAATTATTGGTTACCCGTTCGCCTACATCGTGGCAAAAATGCCTGCGAAATGGCGTCCAATCATGTTGTTTTTAGTGATTGTGCCATTTTGGACTAACTCACTGATTCGTACTTACGGATTAAAAGTGGTTCTGGGTACTCAAGGTGTGTTGAACAAAGGCTTGTTGGCGTTAGACATTATCGATAAGCCACTTCGTATTATGTATTCAGAAACGGCAGTAATGATCGGTTTAGTGTATATCCTACTCCCGTTCATGATTTTGCCGTTGTACTCAGCAATCGAAAAGCTAGACGACACTTATTTAGAAGCGGCTAAAGATTTAGGTGCGAACAAACTGCAAACGCTATTGAAAGTCGTGTTACCACTGACTATGCCAGGTATTGTCGGCGGTTGTTTATTGGTGTTATTACCTGCATTAGGTATGTTCTACATCTCTGACCTATTAGGCGGAGCAAAGAACCTGCTGATTGGTAACGTGATTAAGAGCCAAGTACTCAATGCTCGGGACTGGCCGTTTGGCGCTGCGACGAGTATTGCACTGACCGTGGCAATGGCTGTGATGCTTTATGCCTACTACCGTGCAGGTAAGTTATTGAATAAGAAAGTGGAGCTAGACTAATGGGTCGCACAGTTAAGTTCAGCTTTATGGCGTTGGTATACGCTTTTCTATACCTACCTATTATCGTATTAATTGCCAACTCTTTTAATGCCAATAAGTTTGGTATGAAATGGGGTGGCTTTACCACCAAGTGGTATGACGCGCTGATTAACAACGATAGCCTAATGCAGGCTGCGTGGCACTCGATCAACGTCGCGGTGTTCTCAGCAACTGCCGCAACGATTGTTGGCAGCCTGACAGCAGTAGCCTTATTCCGTTACCAATTTAAAGGTAAAGGTATAGTCAATGGCATGTTGTTCATCGTGATGATGTCACCAGATATCGTAATGGCGATTTCGCTTCTTGCGCTATTCTTGGTTATGGGTGTGCAACTTGGGTTCTTTACCCTACTTGCAGCGCACATTACTTTCTGTTTACCGTTCGTTGTTGTCACGGTTTACAGCCGCTTGAATGGCTTTGATGTGAAGATGCTAGAAGCCGCAAAAGACTTAGGTGCAAGTGAATGGACGATTCTAAAACAGATCATCCTGCCTCTTGCTAAGCCAGCGGTTGCTGCGGGTTGGTTATTGAGCTTCACTCTGTCTTTGGACGACGTGATCATCAGCTCTTTTGTTACAGGGCCAACCTACGAAATATTACCACTGAAGATTTACTCGATGGTTAAAGTCGGTATATCTCCAGAGGTCAATGCCCTAGCAACAGTGATGTTAGTGGTGTCGTTAATACTGGTGATTATTTCTCAGTTGTTAGCGAGAGAGAAAATTAAGTAAGTCTCCTACTCTTAACTGAGACAGACTTGATAAGATTCAAGTTTAACAAAAGTGTTATTCATAAACAGAATGGTAAATTGCCATTCTGTTTTTCTATCTAGTGCCTTCGGGCAACGTTTAGTTTGGAGCTAACGTCAATGAAAAAATGGGCTACTCTATTAGCTGGTAGTGCATGTGCGCTTTCAATGTTATCTGCACCATCGTTTGCAAAAGATAACAAAGAATTGGTATTCATGAACTGGGGACCTTACATCAACAGTGAGATCTTAGAACAGTTCACGGATGAGACTGGCATCAAAGTGATTTACTCGACTTACGAGTCGAATGAAACTTTGTACGCAAAATTGAAAACGTACAATAAAGGTTACGACCTTGTGGTTCCTTCAACCTACTTCGTGTCTAAAATGCGCGACGAAGGCATGCTTCAAAAGATCGACAAAACCAAGCTGAACAATTTTGCGAATCTAGATACAAACTACCTAGATAAGCCATATGATCCGAACAATGACTACTCTATTCCACACGTAGTGGCGATCACTGGCCTAGCTGTTAACACAGACATGTACGATCCAGAAGATTTCCAAAGCTGGGCTGATCTATGGAAGCCAGAGCTTGAAGGTCAGCTGATGATGATGGACGACACGCGTGAAGTGTTCCACATCGCACTGCGTAAGCTAGGTTACTCAGGTAACACAACCAACGAGAAAGAGATCGACGAAGCTTACGCTGAACTACAAAAGCTGATGCCAAACGTTCTTGTGTTTAACTCAGATAACCCTGGCGCGCCATACATGTCTGGTGAAGTGGGTCTTGGTATGCTTTGGAACGGTTCTGCTGCTGCAGCGCAAAATGAAGGTCTGCCGATTAAACTGGTTTTCCCTAAAGAAGGCGGCATCGGTTGGGTTGATAACTTCGCTATCAGTTCTGGCGCAGTAAATGTAGAAGCAGCTCATAAGATGATCGACTTCCTACTTCGCCCAGAAATCGCAGAGCAAATCTCTCGTGACACAGGCTACCTAACGGCTGTCAAAGCGTCTAACGAGAAGTTCAAAGACAGCCCTGCGCTGTTCCCATCTCAAGAAGACCTTGACCGTGTGGAATGGCAAGCTGCGGTTGGCGATAAGACAGTGAAGTACGAAGATTACTTCATGAAGCTTAAAGCCGGTCAGTAAGCGAGTCTGTTATCTAATTGCTCCGGTCAACAGAGGCTAATAAGTAACTGGTTTACTTAATAGGCCAAGTTAGGTAATCAACAAATTAAAAATAAGAATATCAATGAATAGGCAGCTTAGGCTGCCTATTTTGTTATATCACTGCTATAATTTAGCGCGATTTTTAGAAATCCATTTACTTTGGGTTCAATACCCAGCTCCAAATCAAACAAATGAACGGAACAGTAATGAAAAAAACACTGTATACCGGCGCATTGTGTGCTGCTACTTTACTTTCTACACCCTCTTTCGCAGCTGACCAAGAACTGTATTTTTACAACTGGTCTGAATATATTCCAAATGAAGTACTAGAAGACTTCACCGAAGAGACTGGCATTAAAGTCTATTACTCAACTTATGAGTCTAACGAAAGCATGTACGCTAAGTTAAAAACTCAAGGTACGGGTTACGACTTGGTCGTTCCTTCTACTTACTTCGTTTCTAAGATGCGTAAAGAAGGCATGCTTCAAGAGCTTGATAAAACTAAGCTAAGCCACTTTGCAGATTTGGATCCAAATTACTTAGATAAGCCATTTGACCCAAACAACAACTACTCGATCCCATACATCTGGGGCGCAACGGGTATTGGTATCAACTCAGATATGCTAGACAAGTCTTCAGTTAAAAACTGGGGCGATCTGTGGGATACACAGTGGGAAGGTCAACTGATGATGATGGATGACTCTCGTGAAGTTTTCCATATCGCACTGTCTAAACTGGGTTACTCTCCAAACACGACTAATCCTGAAGAAATCAAAGAAGCGTACGAAGAACTTCGTAAGCTGATGCCAAACGTATTGGTATTTAACTCAGATTTCCCAGCAAACCCTTACCTAGCGGGTGAAGTGTCTCTTGGTATGCTTTGGAATGGCTCTGCTTACATGGCACGTCAAGAAGGCGCAACGATTGACATTATCTGGCCAGAGAAAGGTGCTATCTTCTGGATGGATAGCCTAGCGATTCCAGCAGGTGCTAAGAACACTGAAGCGGCACATAAGATGATCGACTTCCTTCTTCGCCCTGAAAACGCAGCGAAAATTGCTCTAGAGATCGGTTACCCAACACCAGTTAAAACAGCTTACCCTCTTCTTCCGAAAGAATTTTCTGAAGATAAGAACGTTTTCCCGCCACAATCAGTGATGGATAATGGTGTTTGGCAAGACGAAGTTGGCGAAGCGAGCGTCATTTATGACGAGTACTTTCAAAAACTTAAAGTAGACAACTAATTTGTTAGCAAAAGTTTAATTGTTGCTAGTAAGTTAAATAAAGCGGCGTAAGCCGCTTTATTTTTATTCAAAATTTATATAGGATTAAGCAAACAATACGAAGTGCGATTACATATGCAAGCAAACCCTATCCTGTTAGTTGTGACTTTTATGCTGTTAGCGTCACTGTTGATGCTTGGCCTGAGTTCATTTATTCATATTGATTCAAATTATGATTTGTTTTTCGAAACAAATACCCTCGTGATCACTATGTACATCTATTATGTTGCGCGTCACGCCATTCGTCCCCACAAAGCTCTTCGCTACGGCGCTCTATTACTCATTTTTAACCTGTTTTATGACGTATCAACCGAGCTTAAACATCTTGATGAGTGGGCTGACCAAAATGAACTAATAGATACCTTCTTGGAAGACGGGTTGCTACAAATAGCATTTTTATTGATTGCTTACGGTATTACTGAATTAACTGGCAAGATCAAAGACCAAGGTAAACGCGACGAGCTTACTGGTTTGTATAATCGCAAGAAGTTTGACGCGATCAAACTTGCAGAGTTTGAGCTCATTTACTTCGACTTAGATGGACTAAAAGAGACAAACGACCTTAAAGGCCACAAAGTTGGAGATTTAATGATTGTTCGTTTCTCTCAGGCTCTGAGGCAAACTGCTTTGGAAGATGAAATGGTGTTTAGAGTGGGTGGTGATGAGTTTGTTGCAACGGCTCAACTCGGTCGTGGTGGTGAGTTTGTCAGCCAAGTCAATAACTTACTGCATGGTGAGAACATCAGTTTTTCTTACGGTATCGAAGTGACCAGCCGAGATAATTTTAAACAGGCATTGGTTGAATCCGATAAAGCGATGTACGAAATGAAAAAAGCTCAACGACCTGTTCAAAACTCTTGGTGCACGTCTTGTCCTAATCTAGAAACAAATTACCTGAATATAGAGACAACAAGGCAAACTGATGACTAGAGCCTCATCTGAATAAATGTCAGTTTGCCACTGATAAATGATAAATGATAAATGATAAATGATAACTGTTGCTGATAACGAGCTCTCAAGTTCCAACCTTAAGCGGGTCAATCAATTTATTGGCACAAGGGTCAGGCCGTTAGAGACCCCTTCTCTGACAGCAATAGCTCACCGACAAGCTTAGGTACTTCGATACTCGCCTTACCGTAACGTTTCTCTTCAAACTCACTTTCAACCGCACTGGGTTCGAGGTTTATCTCGATCGTATGTGCTCCATGCATTTTAGCATCATGTACAAACCCTGCAGCAGGATAAACCACGCCTGATGTCCCGATAGAGATAAACAGGTCTGCTTCTTCGAGTGCAGAATAGATGTCACCCATTCTCAAAGGCATTTCGCCAAACCACACAATATGAGGACGCATTTGAGCTGGTATCTGGCAACAATGGCACAATTCACCAGTATGGATGTCGTCTTTGTGCTCTAGAACTTGGTTTGACTCGCTACAACGTGCCTTAAGAAGCTCACCGTGCATGTGGATGATATTGCTGCTACCACCGCGCTCATGCAGATTGTCGATGTTCTGAGTGATGATGGTTACTTTACCGTCGAGCTTATCTTCAAGCTCTCCTAGCGCCTTGTGGGCTGAATTTGGAAAGATACTTTCACTCTGTAATCCATGACGACGCTTGTTGTAAAACGCTTGTACAAGGTCAGGATCTTTTGCAAAACCTTCAGGTGTCGCAACATCCTCGATTTTATGGTTTTCCCATAATCCGTCTTGTGCTCGGAATGTTTGTATCCCCGACTCCGCAGAGATACCGGCGCCAGTAAGAATTACGATATTTCGATATGGGAAATGCATATAACGTCCTTTTCAATATGTCACTTGGTAACAGCTTAGCACTGTTCAAATTCCAACAATAGTTTTAGGGATTAGACCATAGTCTTAGCCAACTGAATTCATTGGCTATTTGTGACATAACTCGCTTGATAGTTGTTGCCGTTCTTACTCAAACTCTCTGTTTTGCTTTTCACAGAAATAAAAAAGCGACCGAAGCCGCTTAGATTTGTTAACTGATGTCTACTAGATGTAGCTTTACCCCATCAAAACGAACGACGTTAGTCTTCGTTGATAGACGAGATCTTATGGATTGAAAGATCCGCGCCGTTAAATTCGTCTTCTTCACTTAACCTCAGACCCGTTACTTTGCTCAACACACCGTAGACAACCAATGCACCGATTAAAGCTACCGTAATGCCCGCTAGCGTCCCAATCACCTGAGCGGTAAAGCTTACGCCTCCTAGCCCCCAGAATGTTTGCTGACCGAAGATACCCGCTGCAATGCCACCCCATGCACCACATACACCGTGCAGAGGCCACACACCTAGCACATCATCTATCTGTGTTTTGTTCTGCATGTAAGTGAACAAGTAAACGAACAATGCGCCTGCAACGCCGCCAGTCACCAAAGCACCTAATGGGTGCATTAAATCTGAGCCTGCACAAATAGCGACGAGACCAGCTAAAGGTCCATTGTGAATGAAGCCTGGGTCATTTTTACCTGCAATTAGAGCCGCAAGAATACCGCCGACCATTGCCATGAGTGAGTTCATCGCCACGAGACCGCTGATACCATTGATAGCTTGAGCTGACATCACGTTGAAGCCAAACCAACCCACACATAAGATCCAAGAACCTAGTGCTAAGAAAGGGATGTTTGATGGTGCGAAGTTAGTGTGTTTGCCGGCGCGGACACGGCCTTTGCGCATGCCAAGGAAGTAAACCGCGACCAATGCAATCCAGCCGCCAACACCATGAACGACAACAGAGCCCGCGAAGTCATGGAAGCCATAACCGAATTGCGCCTCAAGCCAATCTTGGAAACCAAAATTACCGTTCCAGATGATGCCTTCAAAAAATGGGTAGATGAAACCAACGGTGAAAAGTGTTGCGATGAGTATTGGATAGAAACGTGCGCGCTCTGCGATACCACCAGAAACGATCGCTGGAATCGCTGCAGCAAAGGTCATTAGGAAGAAAAACTTAACCAGCTCGTATCCATTCCCTTGCGATAGCGTTTCTGCGTCGGCAAAAAAGTGCGCGCCGTAAGCGACCCAGTAACCAATAAAGAAGTAAGCAATGGCGGAGACTCCAAAGTCCGAGAGGATCTTGACCAACGCATTAACTTGGTTCTTCTTTCTAACTGTACCGACTTCCAAAAATGCAAAACCTGCGTGCATTAAGAAGACCATGATCGCGCCTAATAATAAAAATAGAGTATCCGAACTCTGCGTCAAGCTCTGTACTGCGCTATGAACTTGGTTGACCGTTTGACTCATTAAAGCTCTCTCCCTTAGCTTTGTCTCAATTGCACTAGAACCGTGCGAATTGATGTCGTAATTAATTAAAGACTCAACAGTAAACGCAAGATGTGTTCCAACTTGGTTACGCAAAAAACGTGCAACAGGGTTGGTTTTTAAGTTTATGATTTTTAATGGTTAATTTCTAAAGTGCACTTTATTGGTTCTCAGAGAGAGGAAATATTCGATAACTGATTGCACCAATTGAGGGAGTTGCACCATATTGATGCGGTCAATATAAGGCATTAGATCAGTTACCTAGCGCCCAAACGACAAAAAGCCCAGTGAAATGAATCACAGGGCTTTTAAGGTCTTTCGCTGATTACAGTTAACTCATCGTAAAGGAGCTATTATCGAGTTTGGTAACCCGAACGGCTTACATATAAACGCTTAAAGGTTTGGACCTGTTGTCGGGTTTTGCGGTAGGTTTTGACTTAAACGCTGCATGCCTTGATACATACGAATAAACCACACCACAATCGCCACACCACCAAATAACATGCCCACATATGGAATGTAGTAAGCGATGTCATCGATAATATGGTTTTGATACCAGTAATCGTTCACACCGATCAACACGCCGTTAGAGGTCGCAACCGTAACGATAAGCACAACAAAAAACGTCAGGTTCAAGAAGAACGAGCGAATCAAGCCGTAGTAATGGGTATCCACTACTTCGCCGTCTTCGCCTTTATCTAAACGATAGCCCGCGTAGATAATGGCAATCACACCAGAGAGAAGACAAGTAAATGGTGTAAAGCAGCTTAGGATGTAAGCAACCCAAATACCCTTATGAGGTTTGTTCATTCTTATTCACCCCTTCCATTTTCTCTGTTGCTACGTTAGCGCTTTGTTCAACGCCGTTTTTCTCTTGTTCCATCACTTCTTTGTACCAAAGGTCATGGTGTTCTTTAGCCCAGGTTTCATCGACTTCGCCTGTTACCATACCTTCTAGTGCGCCTTCCATACCGAACAAGCCAATATAGATGTGGAACACAAAACCACAAATAAGGATCAGAGCAGCAAGCATGTGAACTAAGTTCGAAAGCTCCATATCACGTCGTGTTTGGCCAAAGATTGGGAAATCTAACACCAAGCCACTGATCGCTGCGACACTACCCATAATGATAAGCAGCCAAAATAGCGCTTTTTCACCCGCGTTCGAAAACTCTGCCGATGGATGAGAACCTTTATGTTTCCCTACCATACCACCCAGTTTCATGAACCACTGGATATCGACCATTTTGAAGGTCGACTTGCGCCACCACTTAATAAGAACAGCCATCAACAGCACATAGAAAATCGGGCCGATGTAGTTGTGGTATTGCTTCGCCAATAGAACGATAAAGCCCCAAAGGTCAGTTGGAATGTACGGCTTCAAAAAGTGCTTGCCGTAAACCAACATCAAACCACTGAACGCGAGCGTTAAGAAAGTAAACGCCATGCTCCAGTGCAACGCACGATCCAGTCGAGACCAACGTTTGATCTTACGGCCAGTTCTTGGCGCACTCAGCATTAATGGGCCAATCACAACGTACATCAAAGTCACGAAAGCAATACTGCCAAAGATAGCGACGGCACCGGCTGGTGACATCCACTTCTCTTTCAATATGTACCACGTTTGACCGGGCGTACTGATTAACACACCGTGCTCAGCCGATTGAGATGTGGTGTAACCTTCCTCACCGTTTCTTACTTGTCGCCAAAAATCAGCGCCAGCAAGTTGTGTGATTTCTCTTTCAGCAGAGCTCGATTGAGTTTGTGATGAGTTCGTCTCAGATGCATGGCTCAAAGGAGACAGCATTGTTAGTGCTGCCAACATCGGCAGCACAACAAGGAAGAGACGCTTAAACATTGTAAGCATATGTCTCTCCTAACTAGCTCTTCATCGCATCGTAAGAAAGGTCGTTGCCGTCTGTCCAACCAGCACCTTTCGCACCACGTTCTACAACACGCTGACGGAAGATATCAGAGACTTGCTCAGCATCACCTGCAAGCAGCGCTTTTGTCGAACAAAGCGAAGCACACATTGGTAGCTTGCCTTCAGCAATACGGTTCGCACCGTACTTCTGACGTTCTTCCGCAGAACCTGGTTCTGTTTCAGGGCCGCCAGCACAGAAGGTACATTTGTCCATTTTACCGCGCTCACCAAAGGCTTCCTGTTTAGGGAATTGAGGTGCGCCAAATGGACAAGCAAACAAGCAGTAACCACAACCGATACATAGATCTTTATTGTGAAGTACGATGCCGTCTTCTGTATGTTCAAAACAGTCTGCTGGGCAAACTGCCATACAAGGGGCATCAGTACAGTGCATACATGCGACTGAGATAGAGTTTTCACCCGGTTCGCCATCGTTCAGTGTCACAACGCGGCGACGTTGAATACCCCATTCCAGAGCGTCATCATTTTCGTTCTTACATGCAGTGACACAACCGTTACATTCGATACAACGTTTGGTGTCACAAAGAAATTTCATTCTAGCCATTTTAAGACTCCTTACGCTTTACGAATATTACAAAGGGTTACTTTCGTTTCCTGCATCAACGTGACAGGGTCGTAACCATATGTGGTTGCTGTATTGGCAGCTTCGCCAATAACGTAAGGATCAGAGCCTTCTGGGTATTTAGAACGTAAGTCTTCACCTTCAAACTTACCACCGAAGTGGAACGGCAAGAACGCTAAACCCGGTTTAACACGACGAGTAACCATCGCTTTCACCTTGATGCGGCCTTTCTCAGCACCTTCAACCCAAACATCATCACCATCTTTAAAGCCAATGTCGTTTGCGTCTTTCGGGTTCACTTCAACAAACATCTCTTGTTGTAGTTCTGCTAGCCAAGGGTTAGAACGGGTTTCTTCACCACCACCTTCGTATTCAACCAGACGACCAGAAGTCAGAATTATTGGGTATTCAGCAGACTTGTCTTGGTCTTGAATTGATTTGTACAACGTAGGAACACGGAAGATTGCTTCCTTGTCATCCCATGTTGGGTAGTCTGCAACAAGATCACGACGTGGCGTGTAAAGTGGTTCACGGTGCAGTGGTACGCGGTCTGGGAATGTCCAAACAATCGCACGCGCTTTCGCATTACCAAACGGGATACAACCATGTTTGATAGCCACACGCTGGATACCACCAGAAACGTCAGTCTTCCAGTTCTTACCTTCCGCTGAAGCTTTCTCTTCTGCGGTTAGATCGTCCCACCAACCCAGTTGTTTCAGCAGTTTGTCACTGAATTCTGGGTAACCGTCTTTGATTTCGCTGCCTTTTGAGTAGCTGTCTTCAGCCAATAGACTTTGACCTTCAAATTCGACACCGAAACGAGTACGGAAGTTACCGCCGCCCTCTGCTACTGGTTTAGACGTATCGTAAAGGATATGCGTACCTGGGTGTTTCATCTCTGGGTTGCCCCAGCATGGCCAAGGAAGACCGTAAGTCTCGCCATTCGCTGGGCCGCCTTCTGCAGCAAGCGTTGTTTTGTGGAACGTGTGCCAGTTTTGTTGGTGTTCTTTCAAACGTTCTGGGCTTTGACCTGTATAGCCGATCGTCCACATACCTTTGTTGAATTCACGAGTGATGTCTTCAATCAATGGTTGGTTGTTCTCAACACGGATGTTTTTGAACAGTTGATCAGAGAAACCAAGCTTCTTAGAAAGAAGGTACATGATTTCGTGATCAGGCTTAGATTCGAACAGAGGCTCAACAACCTTGTCGCGCCACTGTAGAGAACGGTTTGATGCCGTTACGCTGCCGTAAGTTTCAAATTGAGTGGTTGCTGGAAGCAAGTAAACGCCATCTGTGCGATCGTTCATTACTGCTGCAACTGTTGGGTATGGGTCAACGATAACCATCATATCCAGCTTCTGCATCGCCTTCTTCATCTCTGGACCACGAGTCTGAGAGTTCACCGCGTGACCCCAGTAGAACATGGCACGGATGTTTTCGCGCTGACGGATCTTGTCTTTGTCTTCAAGTACGCCATCAACCCAACGAGATACAGGAATACCTGCACTGTTCATTGGTTTTTGACCGCCGTATGCGTTGTCGTCGAAACGTCCTTTCACCCAGTCAAAGTCGATGTCCCAAACTTTAGACCAGTGGCGCCAAGAACCTTCAGACAAGCCGTAGTAACCTGGAAGTGTGTCAGACAGTACGCCAAGGTCAGTTGCGCCTTGTACATTATCGTGACCACGAAAGATGTTTGCACCGCCGCCTGATTTACCGATGTTACCTAGCGCAAGCTCAAGTACACAGTAAGCTCGTGTGTTGTTGTTACCCGTCGTGTGTTGAGTACCACCCATACACCAAACGATACAACCTGGACGGTTCTCAGAAAGCAGTTTTGCTGTGTGGTAAACGTCTTCTTCGCTTACGCCTGTCACGCGTTCAACTTCTGCTGGGCTCCACTTCGCGACTTCTTCACGGATCTCGTCCATGCCAAATACACGTTGGCGGATGAATTCTTTGTCTTCCCACTTATTAGCAAAGACATGCCATAGCACACCCCAGATAAACGCAACGTCTGACCCCGGGCGTAGAGAAACATAGTGATCAGATTTCGCAGCAGTACGCGTACGACGAGGATCCGCCACAACGATCTTACAGTTGTTCTTCTCTTTCGCGATTAGGATGTGCTGCATTGCTACAGGGTGAGCTTCTGCAGGGTTTGAACCAATGAACAGCATCGATTTACAGTTGTGCATGTCATTGAACGAGTTTGTCATCGCACCGTAACCCCAAGTGTTTGCAACACCGGCTACTGTGGTTGAGTGACAAATGCGCGCTTGGTGGTCAACGTTGTTCGTGCCCCAAAGCGACGCCATTTTACGGAATGCGTAAGCTTGCTCGTTACTGTGTTTTGCACTACCTAGGAAGTAAACCGAATCAGGGCCAGACTCTTTACGAAGTTCTAGCGCCTTGTTACCGATCTCTTCAATCGCTTGTTCCCAAGAAAGCTTCTTCCACTTTCCGCCTTCCAATTTCATTGGGTACTTAAGACGACGTTCACCGTGGCCGTGCTCACGCAGTGCTGCACCTTTCGCGCAGTGTCCACCAGCGTTGAATGGGTGATCGAATGCAGGTTCTTGACCTGTCCATACGCCATTTTGAACTTCAGCGTAGATACCACAACCCACAGAACAGTGAGAACAGATTGTACGTTTCACTTCTGTTTTCGCTTCTGGATCGACAGATTTAGCCTGTGCTTTCTTCATCATGCCCGGTGCGAATAGACTTGCGCCTACTACTGCGCCACCAGCAGCCAATGAAGTGTTTTTCATGAAGGCACGTCTAGACACGCCTAGCTGATTGGTTTCTTTGCTCACACTATCGGAGCGTTTGACAAGTTTCATCCGTTATCTCCTAAAGTGTGTCGTAGTAATCGCGAATATGTTGCGTTTCACGATAGCCCGTCTTCTTCACGTCTTCTTTCGGCATTTCAACCGTTTCTGAAGCAGTTGCCACTTTCGTTGTACCAGCGACAACGGCACCAGCAACGGCTGCAGTCGTTAAACCTTTGAGTAAGTCTCTACGGCTTGTATCTATTTCTTTGTTATCTTTCATCATTGCTTCCTTACCTTGCGGTAGATCTTTTTGGAGGCTTCATGCCCCTCTATCGATATAATCGCGTACTGCTCGATTACTCGTAATCAGTGACGTTTTTCACATCAATCTTTAATTTGTGTTTACTGCTTTTTGTATTCACGCTGAAACGAACCTGCTCCAACGTTAAGAATGCTTCACATAGCTGTGCTGCTGATTTGTAGAAGTTCGCACTTTCTGCACTTTCAAGCTGATGCGTAAAAGAGTTAAACCAAGGACCAAGATGCTTATTGAAAACGGCTTGTTGAAGCGCTTCTTCTTCGCCGATTAGCATCGCCATTACTTCACACAATGCAGCAATATGATCTTCTGGTTCTTTCACTTGATCATCACGTTCAATGCCTAAAAGCTCTAGGTCATGACGAATCTCAGCTAATGGTTTTTCCATCATCGATCCTGTTCTGTGCCAAGATCCAAATGGAACAATCTCTCCGCGGCCAATGCCAATGAAAAGATTCTGATATTCATCTTCTAGTGCTTCGCGGTTTGATTCGGTTGCCGCTTGTTGAATCGCAATCCAAGCCTTTTGCATCGCACTCTCAGACGCTTCAATGTCTAGCGTCTTTAGAAAGTCGATTACCTCTTCAGAAGGTGCGCTACGAAACAATGCAGAAAGAACCAGATAGATTTCTGTTCTTAGTGTCTGTTCTTGCTTTAATTCTTTTGCGAGCTCAGGCTCTTGTGCCTGATCCAAATTAGTATCCAAGGCCAACTCCTAGTATTTCAATTGTTTCAATGGGTCTTGAGCCATTGAATCGAACATGTCTACCACACGGCAGTCTTCACACATCGCAATACGATTAATTGCTGTCTCATCTGAGAAATGAGAGTGACCGCGTAACTTATTTTGTAACATGTCAATCATAGACTGCGGTGCGAATGGTTTATGACAACGTAAACATTCCGCAGCTTTCTCTTCATGAATCACAACCGCTTGTTGACGCTCTTCTTTCACCCAATTCATACGAGGAGTCAGAGTAAGAACATTCTCAGGACATGCCTTTTCACACAGACCACATTGAATACAGTCTTGCTCTACAAACTTAAGTGATGGAGAGGCACCATCGGTATGCAGAGCACGCGTTGGACACACAGCCACACAGCTCATACACAAAGTACAATCTTTGTTTTCACACGAAACCGTGCCGTATGGCGCATTCGAAGGGAGCTCAACAATGTTTTCAACCGGAATACGAGATGAAGACATCGCATCAAGTGCTGTGAATAGGCGTTGACGTTTATTGCCTTGAAGATCGCCAAGTGCAAGATCGAACGAATCAACACACAGTGTTGGAGGCCCTTCACGTAGAGATTCTAAATACAGGATATCGATGGTTTCTTTTGGAACACCGATTTGGTCTAGTAACTCTTGAGCGATCCCTACTTCGTTATTTAGGACACGAATGATGGTTTCTGGCATAAAGCGAGAAGCAGCAAACAGAACCTGAGTTGCGCCATTCACTAACGCTGCAAACCAAGTATCAATACCAATAGAAGGCAATTCTTCAACAACGATTGGAATCACGTTATCTGGTAGCGCTTTAAGAGCCATCACGTTGTAAGTTTCATGACGTGAGCTACAGATAAGTACGATTGGGTCCAGACCGCCCGCATGTTCATAGTTAGCTAGCGTACGTTCAATGAATTTTTGGGTATCGTCAGGATTTGGAAGCGCATAGGTAATCGCTTCTGTAGGACAGCTCGTTGCACAAGTTCCCACGCCTTGACATAGATAAGGGTTAATCTCGATCTTGTGACCTTTCTTATCTGAGCCTTCACTTGATAGTGCGCCAGCAGGACAAGCATCAACACAACGCTCACAGCCTTTTACGCCACGAGAACTGTGTGCACAAAGGTCGGTGTCTAGACGGAAAAACTTAGGCTTATCAAAAGTACCCATTAGCGTTGGAATCTCTTCTAACGCTTCAGCCAGTTTTGGATAACCGCGCCCTACTGGGTAATACCCAGGAACAGGTACTTCTTCAGTCATGCAACTATTCAGACACAGGTCTAAAACCACATCGAAACAATCGTGATTAATAGCCACTTTTGCCAAGTTGCTTGATGTGCCTTTACTGTCAATCACGACTTCAAACGTGCCAAGGAAACCGGATACTTGAACCGAATTTGCGAAGTACAGTTCTGGGTTTGTGCCCTTTTCGCCGTCTGTTGACAATAAGGTTAAGCTCGTTAATTGAGGTAATTGCGCCGCAGCACTTTCTATGATCGCAGTTGGACCAATAACAAGTGTATTACCGCCGCTTTCGTAGCTAACAGTAGGTGGAATCAGATTTGTTAACTCTACTGTATTTTCAAATGCATACAGTCTTGCTTTAGCGTTATTTGAAGTTGCTTGTTCTAATAATTGTTTAAGCATTGCTCAGTTCCATCTATGGACATGGATAATCTGTTCAACCTTCATTGTAGTAAGCGATAGAGAACTTGCTGAGTAATCCGTTAACAACTAACTCTTTAGCTAGTGTGCCATTCGTTAGACCATGAACTCGTCTATCTACAAAAAAAGTTGATAATGAACGTTATTTAGCAAATGCCATGCCAGTTTAATAATCCTTATATATCAGTGCTTTAATGCTTTGTGGCGTTTATTGTACGTATAAAAAAACCGCTTGGGACATTTTGTCGCAAGCGGTTCATTGAGTGTTTAGTCAAAATGTACCTATTATTTGTGTGGTATATTTTGTCCCACCTCTTTTAGGTCAGCTTCGTCTGACATTGTAGCTTTATCATCCGACACTGTGTTTTTATACAGTTCTTTTTCTTCACCCGCAATTTCGTCACTTTCACTGAGTTCTGACTCGGTCTCTTCAGCTTCATTAATAGAGTCATCAACCTCATCAATCAAAGTTTCTTCTTCATTATCAGCGGCTTGTTCAGGTTCGTTTACTGTGTCTTCTTCTGTCTTGTCTTTTACCCAATCGCGAAGAGTTTCTGCAACTCCTTCAGACAGAGACTTCAAATTGCTGTAATCGTCGTCGTAATCATCTAAACCATCACGAATGTTGAACTCTTCTGAGAGGAATAGTTTACGCAATGCCGCTTTTTTTACGCTTTCAGAGGCTTCTGATACCAATAATTGGGCAACAGACAAATCTTCAGTGGCTTCTGGTGCGGGATCTTGAACGTCAGCAACATGAACGTCTTCATTGGTTTCTGAAGCTTCACTCTCTAAAGACTGAGGCGCTGCTGCTTCCATTTCAGACGAAAGCTCAGCCGGCGAAATCTCAGAAGGTGAAGAATCAGAAGAAGTAAGTTCTGGTGCTTCCAGTGTTTGCTCTACTTCCAAAGGTTCGTCAATGGATTCATCAAGCTTTCGTTGAGACCAACGGCTAAAGAAGTTAGTTGCCATTTGATCTTCCCGCGCCTTTGCGTTTCTTACGTCTTGTTTCTAATAACTCGCCATGACGACCGATGAACGCTTCCATCCAAGCCTGTACGGGCAAAGGAATGTCGTAGGAAAGCACTTGGTTGTCACCGTCCATGTATTGCCCTGCAACGGTTTGTGAGGCAGTAAGTAACTGAATGACGGGCTTAACATCAGAATCGACATTATCCATTACTAAGAAAAGCTTAGGTTGCTGAGAGCTTAGGTTGAATCGATAGTCTGTACGTTCATCTTTATGTAGTTGAAGTAAACAAACGTCTTGGGCGTCATCTTCTGGTGACAGTTCAAACCCCATCAATTCCCATTGAGTGGTTACCCAGATACCTGTCTTGATCTCTTTCTCTATTCTTTGGACACCTATTGGCCAAGCTGCTTCTGTTTTTTCATATTGTTCTTTGAATTCTTTTATCTCAGACATACTTCACCCAATTGATTTTCTTTGGTCTGAATGTGCTTAGGACATTTTGTACTTAGCTCAATCATATAAGCGCTATAAAGCAATAAACACGCCAATACATGTTAACTTTTACCATCTTACATGATGGCTTTCGTTATTAAGTCGTATCTATAACGGTAGTCGATACACGTAAATTCAGACAACTCCACTCGGTGAACTCTCATATTTTGCGCTATTTTAATCGAATGCTTCATGTTTTCCTGAATACCCGTTATTTTGGAATAAGATTTGCTTTAAGCATGAGTTAAAGAATCGATGAACAAGATCGGCGTTAGACCCTCTTGTTAACTTCTTATCTCTTAAAATCGCTATCTCATTAAGTAGGACGTGACTGTGGTAAAACCAAACATAATAAAAACTAGTGAAAACCCACTTCAAACAATCGAAGTTGAAGTGTTTGATGAATATGGTGAGAAGCTAACCAAACAGATCGCTTGTGAACGCCCTCTTACCGTCATGTTGAACTGGAAAGAGATCGTAACCCTGATGACGCTCGGCTCACGCCCTGAATCCTTAGTCTTGGGGTATTTGAAGAACCAAAGCTTCCTTTCTGACCCTGAAGCGGTTGAATCTATCATCATCGATTGGGAAACCAGCTCTGCAGCGGTTATTACCAATGAAGATACGAGCCAGCTTGAGCAAGCGCTTAAGAAGAAGACAGTGACCTCTGGCTGTGGTCAGGGCACTATGTTTGGTAACGTGATGAAGCAGTTGGAAGATTACCAAGTGCCTCAGACCAAGATTAAGCAATCTGAAATTTACACGGCTTTAGAAGCGCTGACTCATTACAACGACACCTACAAGAAAGCTGGCGCGGTACATGGTTGCGCAGTTTGCAAAGACGACAAGGTTCTATCGTTTGTTGAAGATGTTGGCCGTCACAATGCGGTAGATACGTTGGCTGGTGAGATGTGGCTTAACAAAGAGTCAGGTGAAGATAAGATTTTTTACACTACTGGCCGCCTGACTTCTGAAATGGTCATCAAAGTGGCGCAGATGGGTATTCCTGTTCTGTTATCACGTTCAGGCGTAACGCAAATGGGTTTAGATTTGGCTCAGCAATTTGGTATCACAACCATTGCTCGCGCGAAAGGCCTGCGTTTCCAAGTGTTCACTGGCGCAGAGAAGATTGAATTCGATGTAAAAGGTGAATAATCAGATCAGCAGTCGGAAAAAAGCGTAAGTTCGATTGGTGATTCACTAACCGCTTCTAATTGTAAAGTTCTGATGTAAAGAGTTAGTGACCCATCAAGGATAGTTACATAGAAACTTAGCTAGACACAAGATACAAAAACGCCGTCATGCTTTTCAGTATGACGGCGTTTTCAATTTTTAATTTTCGGTTTATAGCTTATAGCTTAATTTCCAACGCATTGAGTTGAAAAGTAGGCTAACTTAAAGCTTAGCCGCGTGCTTTCAAGAACTCAGCGTAAGTACCGCGGAAATCGTTGATCTTGCCATCTTTGATTTCAAGGATACGAGTTGCAAGCGAGTCTACGAATACACGGTCGTGAGATACGAAGAACAATGTGCCTTTGTAGTTCTCAAGAGCCAAGTTAAGCGCTTCGATAGATTCCATATCCATGTGGTTCGTTGGTTCATCCATAAGCAGGATGTTTGGCTTGTGCATCATGATCTTACCAAGAAGCATACGACCTTGTTCACCACCAGAGATAACCTTTACAGATTTCTTAATGTCGTCTTGACCAAATAGCATACGACCTAGGAAGCCACGAACAACTTGCTCGTCTTCGCCTTCTTGGCGCCATTGGCTCATCCAATCAAACAGGTTCATGTCTGTCTCGAAATCATGTGCGTGATCTTGAGCGTAGTAACCGATGTTTGAGTTTTCAGACCACTTGTACTCACCAGTACGTGGCTCAAGAGCGCCAGCTAGTGTGTTAAGTAGCGTTGTTTTACCCACACCGTTCTCACCGATGATAGCAACACGCTCACCTACTTCAAAAATACCGTCGAACTTGTTGTATAGGTCTTCTTCAAAACCTTGAGATAGGTTTTCAACCACAAGTGCATTACGGAATAGCTCTTTAGACTGTTCGAAACGGATGAATGGGTTTTGACGGCTAGATGCTTTAACTTCGTCTAGTTGAATCTTATCGATCTGCTTAGCACGAGACGTTGCTTGCTTCGCTTTAGATGCGTTAGCAGAGAAACGAGATACGAACGTTTGAAGTTCAGCAATTTGTGCTTTCTTCTTAGCGTTGTCAGACAGTAGACGCTCACGAGCTTGAGTCGCAGCTGTCATGTACTCATCGTAGTTACCAGGGAATAGACGAAGTTCGCCGTAATCAAGGTCAGCCATGTGTGTACAAACAGAGTTTAGGAAGTGACGGTCGTGCGAAATGATGATCATTGTGCAGTTACGTTGGTTTAGCGTATCTTCCAACCACTTGATGGTGTCCATGTCCAGGTTGTTCGTTGGTTCGTCAAGAAGCATGATATGCGGGTCTGCAAACAGTACTTGAGACAATAGAACACGAAGTTTCCAACCTGGTGCTACTTCGCTCATTAGACCGAAGTGCATAGATTCTTCAATACCTACCGCAAGAAGAAGCTCACCCGCTTTCGCTTCTGCCATGTAACCGTCCATTTCAGCGAACTGAACTTCAAGATCAGCTACCTTCATGCCGTCTTCTTCGCTCATTTCAGGCAAAGAGTAAATGCGGTCACGCTCTTGCTTAATAGCCCAAAGCTCTTTGTGACCCATGATAACCGTGTCGATTACCGTGAATTCTTCGTAAGCAAATTGGTCTTGGTTTAGTTTAGCTACGCGCTCGTTTGGATCGTAGCTTACGTTACCAGCACTTGGCTCAAGTTCACCAGATAGGATCTTCATGAACGTCGATTTACCACAGCCATTCGCGCCGATTAAACCGTAGCGGTTGCCTTCGCCGAACTTAACTGAAATATTTTCGAAAAGTGGCTTAGCGCCGAATTGTTGGGTGATATTTGCTGTGGAGATCAATGCCGTTACCTTTTTAATGTGAAAAACGCCGCAACGTTACTTGTTCGGGGCTTTAACTGCAAGTCTTGATTGCAATTACCCGCTATTAAGTGAGTGATAACCCAACCAAATCATAGTTTGAGCTGACTCACACTTTTGATTTTCTATTTATCGACGAAAAGCCGCTGATTTTCAGGGAAAACAAAATATCAAACGGCGCCCTAAAATGGGAGAGATATAACGTCCCAAATCATGCCGAACATTGAATATATCGTATGCTGATTAGTTACAGTAAAACCAACCCGATCAAAGCAGGCACAGACATAGCCAAGACTAGCCTAATCCCTGACAATTTCATGACAAAATCGATCGAAACAGGAATAAAGTACTCGCCCCCGATACGGGGTTGGATTTCACAAAGTAAGATTATCTAACTATAGTAATCCTAACCTCATAATTCTAAGAGACTTTTATGCGTTCACTATCGCGCTTCTTACTCCTCACTTTAGCCATTCTCTCATGGCCTAGTCATGCCAACTTGGAATATGACTTACAATCTCAGCCGCAGGTATCCGATTCTGCTGTTGATCTCGATGATCGAATTGATTCGTTACCCGATCCCCTCTTTATGGAGCCGTCGGACAGACGCCAAGTCAATATATTGCTCGCTGAAGTGCTACAAGTTCAAAAGCAGGAAATCAAAACCTTCGAGAAACAGATAAAAGCCTACAGAGCGAACAACGACGCCGAACAATGGTTTGCCGTTCAAACCAGCTACGTCACTTTGAATAGCTTGAATGTAAGCAAGCAACACCTATTAGAGCAGACGAACTCCGCTAATAAAGAGCGCCTAACGGGCTTTGGCCCTTACGGCGTAACTCAATTTAAACAAGAGTGGGAATTAACCAAGCTCAACATTGAGTATCTTGTTTACTTCCAAATTCGTAGCTTTAAAGCGCTCGTTAAAGACATCTTTATTTCGCCAGTACCTGTGATTGGTGCATCATTAAAAGTGTTGTTCATCTACTTTGGTTTAGCGTGGTGGCTTGCCAACAGCACTCGTTTGATTGAGTTGTTCAGAATTAATTTTCTTGAAGCGAAAACGAACCCTCCTTTCTTAGTGCGTGTGGTTTGGTATATCAGCCGCGCTGATCGTGCGATTGCTTGGTTAATCGCGATTACGCTTTCACTAAGAGTGCTTTCCAGCATCCCTAGCCTACAACACCTGATTTTCCTTGAGATCTTCACCTGGTGGATTCTAGGTGGTTCGATTGCCATCAGCTTTATTTTGGAATTTGCGTATCGTTTGGGTCGCACATCCAATCAAGAAGTGATTGCGCTGCGCCTATCGACTATTCGCCGTTATGTATGGAGCTTCATTGTTGCGGGTGTGACCCTTCAGATATCGAGCATCACGCTAGGCAAAGGCACGATTTATAGTTGGATATATAGCGTTCTGTTTTTCTGGTTTGTACTGGTTACCATTTCAGTGCTTAAATTATGGCGCGCGAAAGTCTTCGATACGTTGCAACACATCTCCGATCGTCCGGTATGGGTGAATTGGGCGGTAAACCGTAAGGAAACCTTCCTACTTAATATAATAGCAACGGCAATTGGCATCGTATGGTTGAGCGTGTACAGTTTCCAACACCGCATCATGGCCTTGCTGTCTAATTACACGCTGTTTAGCCAAGCTTTGGCGTATCTGTTTAGAATCGAAGTAGCTAAGCAGTCAGATCTCGATAAGAATCAGCAAAACTTGGTTCGAATCAAAGGCGATCAAACCTATGAATACATTCTGCCAGGTAATATAGACAGTACGTTAATTGACTATGCCGGTGACGAGGTTAAGCAACTGTCTCGCTACTTGATGTCAGACAGCCCGGCTATCTGTATTGTTTCAGGTGAGCGTGGTGTGGGCGCGACAACGCTGCTTTATACCTTGCTGCACAAAGTATCTAACGCTGAGCCCGTATATGTAAGCTGCCCTTACGCGGGTTACCAAGAGCTCTTAGCGCATTTAGCCGTGAGCATTGGCTTAGAAGAAGAAGCAACTGAAATTCAAATATTAGCGCACCTTCGTAAGAGCAATACCACTTACCTTATCGCGATAGATAACGCTCAACGACTGGTGAAACCAATGGTCGGTGGCCTGTCTGATTTGATTCGTTTGACCAACCTTCTGCGTCGTTCTAAAAAGAACCACCGTGTCGTGATATCGATCGCCAAATCAAGTTGGCGATTTGTGGATAGAGCGCGTGGTGAGCGTCTGCTGTTTGATTTGGTGTGCTTCCTTCCGCGTTGGACAGAGAAACAAGTGGGTGAACTTCTAAATAGCCGTATCAATACGGAGCTAGAGAAGCCGTTGTCTTTTGATGGCTTAGTGGTTCCTAAGCAATGGGACCAAGATGATATGAGTGAAGAAGAACGTGCACGCCAAGGTTTCTATCGAATTTTGTGGCACTACTCTGATGGCAACCCTACCGTTGCGCTGCGTTTCTTCCGACTCTCTTTGAACCGAAACAAAGAAACAGATCAAGCGGTAGTGCGTTTATTCCATGTCCCTGAAGCGCAGGAACTAGAGAATATGCCGAAACCTATGTTGGCTGTACTTCGTTCTATCGTACAACTGGAAATCGCTTCTCCAGAAGTGTTGTCTGAATGTACACAGCTGAGCACGGCAGAGATAACGGGGATTCTGCGTTACTTTGAAAGCCGTGGTTATATTGGTTGGCATGAAGAAAAGGCTCGAATTTCCGAGCACTGGTTCCGCCACATTACTAACGTTCTTGATCGTCAACATCTACTGGTGAAGTAAAATGAAGAAGTTATTTGTCCTACTATTTGTTGGCTTGGCAAGTGCTGTCAGTTTCCCGACCTTTGCGACGGAAGAGTTAGCCAATGTAGAAAACATCTCAAAGATAGCGAGCCTAGTGCGATGGAGCGGTGTGTTTTTCTCCATGATCGTTATTGCTGCGATGTGGTTGCTGCTTAAGTTTATCAACTCAATGGTGACCAGTTTTGGTAGCCAATTCGTGCAATATCGAATGCTGCTACAAAAACTGCAGTCGTTTACTCAGTTCTTTATCTACGTGAGCACCGGTCTTATCGTGTTCATGATGAGCTTTCGAATCAACGACCAAATACTGGCTTTGATTGGTGGTACCCTCGCCGTGTCAGTCGGCTTTGCGCTTAAAGACTTGGCAGCTTCATTTATCGCGGGCATCACGGTAATGATTGATAGACCCTTTCAAGTTGGTGACCGCGTCACGTTTGAAGGTAACTATGGCGACATCATTACCATTGGTTTGCGTTCTGTTCGAATGAGAACCCTGAACGACGACATTATCACGATCCCGAACAACAAGTTCTTAAATGAAGTGACCACCAGTGGTAACTATGGCGCATTGGACATGCAAGTGGTGATTCCGTTTTACGTCGGTATGAATGAAGACATCACCCTAGCCCGCGACCTGATTCAAGAAGCCGCGTCTTCAAGTCGTTACATACACTTGCCAAAGCCTGTAACGGTTCTGGTTAAACAGACGATTACCGACCACTACCTAGCGATACAGTTGACGTGTAAGGCTTATGTGGTGGACACCGCGTATGAGAAATTGTTTGAAACCGACATTACCCTGCGTGTGATGAAAGAGTTTAAGAAGCACAACATCAACCCACCGAAGATTTCAGTGGCAGCGCATTAGGCTTTTCATATTTTAGACGCTTGTAATTGTTCGACATGGCTTGTAATTGTTTGAAATAACGGGCTATAAATAAAAACACCTCCGAACTTATCTTAAGTGCGGAGGTGTTTTTCTATTCGCGTTATGAACGACTAAAGGTTAGACACTAATAACTGCGGTGTGGCTTTTTGCTGAAGATAGATACTAAAGCGACTTCCTTTACCTACTTCGGATTCAACTCGTATTTCGCCGCCAGTTTGGCTCAAAATACTTTGAGAAACGGACAAACCTAAGCCTGTGCCGTCTCTTTTGGTGGTATAGAAAGGCGAGAATATACGTTTCAGTTGTTCTTCCTTAATACCACAACCTTCATCTTCAACATGAACAATAGCCCCATGAGATACTCCATTTTCAACCCAATCTTCACTCGAGATAGTCAATGTGCCCTGTCCGTCCATCGCGTGAATCGCGTTCATTTGCAGGTTTACTAGAATTTGCAGCAATTGATTTCGGTTCACTTCGACTGAGGTTTTAGCATTCAATTGCGAGACATACACAATGCCTTTCTTTTTTGCGCCTGTTTTTACGAGTGTAATACTTTCATCGACAATTGGATTGATATGTTGCCAAGTAATTTCGTCTTGTACACCACCGTGTCGGCTGTATTGAAGTAAGCTTCGTGTGATGTTTCGGATTCGGTCGATCTGCTCCATGATCGCGTGGACTTCTTCGTCTACACGGCCCACTTCATCGCCGAGTTCAAACTTCATTAGTTCAACATTGCCAAGAATCACCGCCGTTGGGTTATTAATCTCATGGGCAATACCTGCGGTTAACTCACCTAATGCGGCTAATTTCTCGTTGACCACCAGCTTATCTCTAGCTTGGTTGAGAAGCTGGATGTGCAGTTCGAGTTCTTCCGTTTTCTCTTTCAAACTGGCGGTACGAGAATGAACCTTACATTCGAGTTCAGACGCAGCTTGTTGAATCTCTTGATTACGCTCGTGGAGCAGATCTAACATTTTGTCGAACTGTTTCGCAAGCAACGTAAGTTCGTGTTGATCATCCAAACCCAACGTACCGATTCGCTTGTCTTGGCCCATTTGGACTAGCTTTACAACTTTATGGATGCGTTCAATTGGGTTGAAAAGATCGCGTGCACCACGGTGTACGATCAAACCTGAAGCTAACAGCAGTAATATGATGGTGATGCTGATTTCACCAAGGTTAGTCAGATACGTCTCTACGAGTGGCCAGATTAGATAGCCGGTATAAAGCATGCCAATAACGTTATCAAACTGGTCGTGGATTGGTTGATAAGCGGTGATGTACCAAGCGTCGTAAACATATGCTCGGTCTAACCACTTTTGCCCTTGATTCAATACTTTTGAATGAACCTCATGAGAAACGCGAGTACCAATTGCGCGCCCTGCACTGTCTTCACTGCTTAATGGCACATTAGTGCTGACACGCAGATCATCAAGGAATACGGTAACCGTACCAATGCGGCGATTAAAACCATCACGTTGTGGATAGATCAAGTTGCTGATCTGATCAACTAACTGTGTGCTGTTGTTAAGTAGGATCCCGCCATCAAGAAAACCAATAACGTGATCATTCTTGTCTCGAATTGACACAACAGTGCGGCTAACTAAACCCCGAGTTTCGACGTTTTGATTATTGAGCATTGGGACTTCGGCTTGTCTTGCAAGGTTTTGGTCTAAATCGTTGAGTTCATTTTGGCTCAATACACTAAAGAACGATTCTTTGCGTGTCAGATCGAGGTATTCACGCTTTTTCCCCATGCTCTCAACACTTCTCCAGCGCAAAAAGTCGAGCTCATAGCGAGATTTTTTTTCAGAAACCCAACGAGTGAGCTCTTCCTTTGAAATATCACTCTTAAGTTTAACTCGAAAGTTGTAAGACTCAGCGAATGCTTGAACGTTATAGGCCTGTTGGTTTTGAATTAGATGAATACTGTTGTCGGCAACGTCCAAACGCTCATCAACATCGATCAAAGCCCCCTGCCACGTATAATGAACAGACCAATACAAAGTGATCGCAACCAGAGCGCATAAAGTTAAGATGATCGGCGCTGACGTCAAAAATAACAGACGATAACGCACCATGGTTTTGAACCGAAACGTCCACTTTGACCACCAATGACGTCTAATCGGCATATTCAGAGCCTTCTGTGTTCCAATCTTTATATTTACGCTCTAGCGTTTTCCGTGCAACGCCGAGGTCTCTTGCAGCTGCGGATTTATTACCATCATGAAAACTCACTAGTTGCTCGATATGAGATTTTTCTACTTCTTTGAGTGTCCAAGTGTTTGGGTAACCTTCTGCAGCGTCTACGTTATTCAAGTTTGGTATTTCTGCTCCATGTGACACCGTCACTGAAATGCTGGTGGGCGCAGGATCGCCATTAATTTCGCGCCAATAGTGCGCTGGTGGCTTGTCTAAAAGAATGCACCTTTCGACTAGGTTTTTGAGTTCGCGAATATTTCCCGGCCATTCGTATTCATTCATCGCCAAGATATCTTCATGCGCCCAGTTTGGGACCGGTACACTAAGTTCACTTGCTAAAAGACGAGTGAAATACGGAACAAGCTCTATTAGATCGGATGGACGCTCTCTCAATGGCACAACATCGATTTTAAGCACATTGAGTCGGTAGAATAGATCGCGACGGAAGTGCCCTTTTTCGACCTCTTGTTGAAGGTTTCGGTTAGTCGCCGCCACTACTCGTACGTCAACGGCAATTTCTTTCTCGCTACCGACTGGACGAATAGTGCGTTGCTCTAACACACGTAACAGCGCTGCTTGCATTGGTAGTGGCATTTCACCAATTTCATCAAGGAACAAGGTACCACCACTTGCGACTCTGAATAGACCTTCACGGTTTTTCTTCGCGCCGGTAAATGCGCCAGAGGTATGCCCGAATAGTTCACTTTCTAGAAGTTCTGGGGCGATTGCGCCACAGTTGATTGGCACAAATGGCCCAGCGCGTTTGCTGGCTTCATGTACACCACGTGCAACTAGCTCTTTACCTGTACCTGACTCACCTTCTATAAGAACGGATGCTCGAGAGGGTGCAAATTGACTGATCAGCAATTTAAGCTGTTTGGTTTTATCTGAGTTACCGATTAACTCGGTCTTGATATGACGGCTAACATCACGCTTCAATGCGTATTGCATTCTTTGATCAAGGCGCTTATCCATACAACGTAGTACAGCTTGTATCATTTGTTCTAAGTTGAAAGGTTTAAGAATGAAGTCTGAAGCGCCAAGCTTAAGCGCGGATATGGTCATCTCTAGATCAGCATAGCCAGTCATGAAAATAACATCGGCACGTTTGTCGTTGTCGTTAAACGCTTCTTCCCACTCAATACCAGAGCGTCCTGGCAGGTTGATATCAAGAACAATGAGATCAAAATGTTCGCTCGAACGCAGTATTTCAGCATCTTCAACGGATCCTGCACTCGATACCTTGCCAAAGAACTTACCCAGAGCCTTCTTTAGAATAGCCTGCATCCCTACTTCATCGTCCACGACCAAGACGGAAAACGCTTGATATTGAGTCAATGTGTTTGGGTTTAGGTTCGATGCAGGTGAACTAGGTAAAGACATAATGATTAGCCGATGGGGAAAGTTGGGACAGAGTGTACCAATTAACCTTTTGTGCGACAGGGACAATGTGCGACATTTTGTCCTAGCTCATATTTTAATGCATTTTGTTAGCCTAAATGACGCAGTTTTGTTCGATATAACAGCAATTTAATGAGATTTGATGCACTATTTATTGGCATTAAGCTTGCTTATTAGGTGTAGATTCCTAATTACAACAATTAGCGTCTTATGCACATGCCCTTCTTTGAGCCCTTTAAAAATAGAGGCATGTCATTCATTTATAACAGAATGGACATAATAATAATGAAAGCAATTCCCCTAACTATTGCAGCTCTATCTATCGTCAGTTACACGGCTAGCAGCGCGGAAGACACCACTCATATCAAATTGGCGACAACCACAAGTACCTACCACTCAGGCTTACTGGACTACTTATTGCCTGAGTTCGAAAAGGATTCTGGTATTAAGGTTGATGTTCTCGCTGCGGGTACGGGTAAATCACTTCGCATGGGTGAAAACGGTGACGTTGATTTGGTAATGACTCACGCACCAAAAGCTGAAGCGAACTTCGTTGAAAAAGGTTACGGCGTTTTACCTCGTAAGCTGATGTACAACGATTTTGTTATCGTTGGCCCACAAAGCGACCCTGCGAAGATTGAATCTCAAAAAGCAGTAGCTGATGTGTTCAAAGCAATCGCGAACAACAACGTGACGTTTGTTTCTCGTGGGGACGACTCTGGTACTCATAAGAAAGAGATGGGTATTTGGGCACAAACTAAGATGGAGCCAAACTTTGGCGGCTATCGCAGCGTTGGTCAAGGAATGGGCCCAACTCTGAACATGGCGTCTGAAATGCAAGGCTACACCATGACAGACCGTGGTACTTGGTTGGCTTACCAAAACAAACTTGACCTTAAAGTGTTGTTCCAAGGCGACAAGAACCTATTTAACCCTTACCAAGTGATTCTTGTTAACCCAGAACGCTACCCAAGCATCAATTACCAAGCAGCGAAAGTATTCAGTGATTGGTTGGTTAACCCTAAAGGCCAGAAACTGATCAACGACTTTAAACTGCACGGCAAACAGCTGTTTGTTGCAAACGCAGAATAGTTGGTTGCAAGTGCAGAATAGCTTGTTGTAAGAAATGAGTCGTGGGTTGTGAGTAAAGCGTAGCGTTGAAGGTTTAACCCTAACCAACTAGCGCTACGCTTAACTAAACAGTCAACGAGACCACCTAAATAATCACGTTTAAAAACCGCCTTGCTTTTAAGGCATTCACGCTTAGAAACAATCGCTGACCAATACAGGCTCAAATAGTTTGTGTCAGCTATGATTAACATCAGACACTACCGATAAAAGCCTATTATCGATTCAAACGAGATACTTCATGACCCTATGGCAAACAACGATTGATGCAATGAATCTACTGGTGAGTTTTGACCACGAATTGTGGCAAATCGTCGCGGTATCCTTCAGCGTATCTTTGTCCGCCATCTCATTAGTGATTGTTCCTGCAATCCTTATGGCTTTCTTACTGGCTTACACCGAATTCCCCGGTAAATGGGCTCTGCTTTCGGTGATCAACACCTTACAAGCGATACCGACCGTGGTAATTGGCTTGTTGATGTACATGATGCTCTCTCGTTCTGGTCCTTTAGGTGACTGGCAATTACTGTTCACGCAAAAGGCGATGATTCTAGGTCAGATGCTGATCTGTTTCCCTATCCTAGTTGCGATGATGCATGGCGCTCTGCAGGCCAGTGACCGCCGAGCAGTAGAAACAGCGCGCACTCTTGGCGTATCAACAACACGAGTCGCGTGTACCTTGATTTGGGAAACTCGTTTCCCTCTATTGGCTGCCACCATTGCTGCCTTCTCTCGTATCGTCACAGAAGTAGGTTGTTCAATGATGGTGGGTGGCAACATTATGGGGATGACAAGAAACATCCCAACAGCTATCGCCATGGAAAGCCACAAAGGCGCATTCGCTCAAGGCGTCGCCCTCGGTATGGTGTTATTAGCATTGGCATTAGCCCTTAATTTTTTCCTTTCCAGTGTGAGAGGAAAAGGCTATTTAAGAACTTAGGAACGCTGTCATGAGTATAAAAATAACAACGCAGCAAATTTCAATGCGCTACAAAGAGCGTGTTTTGTTCCACATCCCCGAATTGTCGATCGGCCCCAACGATGCCATTTATCTCAAAGGGGACAATGGTGTTGGCAAAACGACCTTACTTAAAATCTTATCAGGATTGATCAAGCCGAGCTCTGGCCGTATTCAGTCTCCGACACAAAGCTGGCAACATAGCCTGTTTCCTCGGTTAAAATTTAAAGACATCATCTATCTCCACCAAACCCCTTACCTTTTTGATGGCTCGGTGTACCAAAATGTCGCTTATGGCATTCGCTTTAATAAAGAGAGTCAAAAAGATAAGCGAGCTCAAATAATTAGTGCATTAAGAATGGTAGGTTTAGAAACCTTGGCAGATGAGCACATTTCTGTGTTGTCTGGTGGTGAGCGCCAACGCGTAGCAATGGCCCGTGCTTGGATTCTTAAGCCTTCAATCTTGCTTATGGATGAACCAAGTGCTTCTTTAGACAAAGAATCTATTGAAAGATTGGTGATTATGGCCGAAGATCTTCTTCAGAGAGGCGCGAGTTTAGTCATTACAAGTCACCAAACTAACGCGTTAACCGATTTGTGTAAGAAGCAGTGGTGGATCAAGGACAACACTTTGAGCGAATCACCGCTTCTGCAAGTTATTAAAAAGAACAAAGCACAAGAGAATATTTATGCTGCTTCCAACGCAAACTAGTTGGGTTATTTTGGCTGGCGGACAAGCCAGCCGCATGGGCGGAAAAGATAAAGGACTCGTTGAGCTCAACGGTTCTCCGCTTATTCAATACGTTATTAACAAGCTGTCACAACAAGATGTCAGCATTACCATCAATGCCAACCGTAACTTAGACAGTTACCAAGCATTTGCACCGGTTGTTTCCGATTCTTTCCCTGACTATCCAGGCCCATTGGGCGGCATTCATGCTGGCCTTAAAAACGCGAGCACAGATTGGGTCGGCTTTGTCCCTTGCGACAGCCCACAGATTAGTGATGACCTTGTTGAACGTTTTTGTTCTGCAGTAAAAGAAGACAGCGACATTCTTGTCGCGCATGATGGCGAATTTAAGCAACCAGTATTCACCCTATTCCACAAACGTGTTCTACCAAAGTTAGAAGCGTTTTTGGAACGTGGTGATCGTAAAATTATCTTGCTGTACAAAGAGTGTGTCACGGAATACGTTGATTTTAGCGATTCTCCTAACTGCTTTGTTAATCTCAACACGCCAGAAGAACTCACCCAATTCGGAACGCTTCAATAATGAAAGATTCTAAACAACGCCCTAACCTTCCTCTATTGGGGTTTGCTGCTTACAGTGGCACAGGCAAAACAACCGTATTAGAAGCTCTGCTTCCTTTATTGACAGAGTCGGGTTTAAAAGTTGGTGTGCTAAAACATGCTCACCACGATTTTGATGTCGATAAGCCGGGCAAAGACAGCTACCGTTTACGCAAAGCGGGCGCAAATCAAATGCTGATAGCTTCGCGTAACCGTCACGTGATGATGACTGAGACTCCAGAAGCAGAAGCCGATTTTGATTACCTGTTGACTCGCTTTGATACCAACACACTTGATCTGATTTTGGTTGAAGGCTGTAAGAACATTGCTTTCCCTAAAATCGAGCTTCACCGTGATGAAGTGGGTAAACCTTGGTTGTACCAAAACGATGACAACATCATTGCTATTGCTGCTGATAACCACGTTGAATCTGACTTACCTCAAATGGCGATCAACGACTTAGAAGCGATTCGTGATTTCATCATCGATTACGCGCAGTCCTTTGACCTTTCCTCTACAACAGGCAAAGCAGCGTCATGCTCATCTTCAAAAGACGCAGCGCCCGCGGTGTGTTGTGATTCGTTTTCTCCTGCAGGTTTAACCGTAACTCAGGGCCAACAAAAGATTGTTGATAGCATTGACGCGCTTGATCTCACAGAGAGTGTTGAATTACTGCAAGGCTACGGTCGTGTGCTGGCCGAAGATGTGATCTCGCCAATCAACGTCCCACAGAATACTAATTCTGCAATGGATGGCTACGCGATTCGTAGTGAAGATCTTGAATTGGATAGCTACAACATTGTTGCTGAAGTTATGGCTGGTCACAGCTACGACAAAACCGTTCAACAAGGTGAAGCTGTTAAGATCATGACGGGTGCACCAATGCCAGATGGCGTTGATGTTGTTGTGATGCGTGAGCAAGCCGTGCAAGATGGCGATAAAGTTAGCTTCCCAGATGCGAAAATCTCAGTTGGACAAAATGTCCGTATGGCCGGTGAAGATTTAGAAATTGGCCAACCTGTCTTTACACGTGGCACACGCATCGAAGCACCAGAAATGGGTATGATGGCGTCGTTAGGTTTCGGTACCTGCCCTGTTCTGCGTAAAGTGAAGGTGGGTGTGTTCTCAACGGGTGATGAAGTTCAGGCACCGGGCGTTGAGCAAAAGCCAAACTCTATCTACGACTCGAACCGTTTCACTATCATCGGCATGCTTCAAAAGCTAGGTTGCGACATCGTTGATTACGGCATTATCGAAGATGACGAACAAAAGATGATGGATGTACTTCATGCTGCGTCGTTAGAGACCGATATGGTTCTGACTTCTGGTGGCGTGTCTGTTGGTGATGCTGACTACATCAAACTCGCGTTAGATAAGTTGGGTGAGATTAACTTCTGGCGTATCAACATGCGTCCAGGTCGCCCTCTTGCTTACGGCAAAATTGAAGACAAACCTTTCTTCGGTTTACCTGGCAACCCAGTAGCCGTGATGGTGTCGTTCATTAACTTTGTAGAACCTGCAATCCGCAAGCTACAAGGTCAAACTAACTGGACACCAGTGAAAGCGAACGCGATAGCGACTGAGCAATTACGTTCTCGTCAAGGTCGTACTGAGTTCAGCCGTGGCGTGTTCTCAATGAACGAATCAGGCGTGCTTGAAGTAAAAACAACCGGTAAGCAAGGTTCAGGTATTCTACGTTCAATGAGCGAAGCAAACTGTCTAATCGAAATTTCACCAGCGGTAGACACTGTAAAAGCCGGTGAAACGGTGACGATCATTCCTTTGCAAGGTCGTGTGTAAATAAACAAGATTGTTAGCTTTAAGCTAGCGAATTCAGAGTAATACATACTCTAAATAGATGAAGCCCCTGATATTGGATATCAGGGGCTTTCTTTTTATGGGGGGTTGTATACAGAGTTGAACTAAACAAGCTCGACTTTAAGTAATCTGCAATCGACCAAATTATAGTTGTTACGGCCATTTTCTTTGATTTGATAGAGCTGTTTGTCTGCAATATCACAAATCATTTTAAAGTTTCGATCCACATTGTCACTGGCTAAGTCGACGTTAACCCCACCAATAGAGAGTGTTAATTGTTCCGCATAGAGAGCTTTAGGGTTTGCTAATTTGACTTCATTTAACATCTTTCGCAGAGTGACAACCTTATTTTCAATATCACTACTACTCTGTCCGAAGCAAATCGCCATGAACTCATCACCGCCATATCTGAAAAGGTAGTCATTCTTGGTTGTGAATGTTTTTTTAAGTAAGCGACTGATAATACGAAGCGCTTCGTCGCCCTCTAAATGCCCATGAAAATCGTTATAAGCTTTATACTCGTCAACATCGATCATAAGGACCGCTAGAGATTGTTTTTGGTAGTAAGCGTTATGTATTAAGACTGGCGTGATGTTATCTAATTGATATCTATTAGCTAGACCTGTTAGTGGGTCAGTAGTACTCAAGATTTCGAGTGTTTGATTCGCACTTTCTAAACGCTGTCGTTGCTTTTGATTTTCTAGCGACACGGCAATAAAGCTAGCTAAATGTTCTATAAGCTGACAGTGGTGTTCCTGATATTGGTTTGGTAGATGATGCTGAACTGACAGAAAGCCGATTAATTTTTCATTAAGAATGATTGGCGTTAGAATCATTGAGTTAGTATCAAGCTCGCCACGAAACGTAACGAAATTATCGTCTTGTGTGGTTTTACCGATATAGGGTTCTAGAGCCGCATCTGTCGCGCTATTAAAATGAACGGTAGCTCGCTTGCGAATTACATACGTACCAATGGTTTGGTTCTCTTGGCAAACTACTTTTAGGTTCGGTATTAATCCTTGAGTATCAACAAAATAGCGGTAGTCGAGTATGTCTGATTTATCGTCATACATAGCAATCCCAAACTCAGATGTTGGTAGAATCATATTTATCTTATGGAGTATCTCAGGCAGTACGCTTTCTAAATCTGCAGCGGTTGCTATGAATTGACCAATATCAGTGAGCGCACCCATATATTTTTGCATTTGAGTCAGAACGTCATTTTTCTTCTTACTCTGAATGGTACCTACCCCTTCTAGAATACGTTCGCTCTGTTCGCGCTCATAACTTCTCATGTGTTTTTCTAAAAGATCCACATGCTGAGTTTGAAGTGCCGCTAAACCAGACCAATCCTCTTCATCTCGAAAGAGCTTCGCCTTAGTTTGGGCATAGATAGCATAAGAACGGTAACTACTCTTTAGATCAAAATTCTGTTCGAGAAAAGCGCACCCTACTTTTGCTTGTTCTCGCTCTCCAATGCCTTCTAAGAATTGAAACCAGTAAACCAAATTTTCTTTTCGATTATGCTCATCTCTCGATTTTTTGAAGTGCTCTTCTGCCTGATAAAATGCATCTAATACATCACTATCATCGAAGCCTCCCCACAAGAGCATGGTTTGCCCTAGGTAACTATGACAAAGAGCTATCGTCCTGTGACTAGAAAGCGAGGTGCCTATTCTTTTCGCTTCCATAATGGCGCTAACCGCTTGCTCAAACTCATTTGTATGTGCACAGCTATAGGCTAGGTTTAAATGGCTGACAGCACAATCTAACAGGCGATTCGCATTTTGAGATGAAATAATGGCTTTACGAGCATATTGCTTCGCTTGTTCGTATTTTTCTAAGCTTAAGTGCAAGTCACTTAGATTACAGAATATAAGTGACTTAAAATTGTCATCAACTAGGTGTAAGTTTTCTAGTGTCTCTGAGTAACAAGCATACGCTGATTGATAATCACCACGAATGTTATGGGTAGACGCAAGTAACCCGATGACAAATACATATAGTTGAATTTCTTCAGGAGCAATGACGTTTAGGCAGGCTTTATAATGCTCAGCAGCGTCAGAAAGGTTATCGTGGCGATAGCTTGTGAAACCTTTAAGGAAAAGCGCGATTGAATCCGGGATCGGTTGATTATTAGCTTCGCATAGACTCGTTATTCTGTCTTCGACTTCTTTTAATCCTTTGATTCCAGGGTAGTTCTGGATTCGCGTTATAATTCCCATGATCTTTGGGTAAAGCGTATTGCTCATAAGTTCCGTTTAAGTCAGCCAGATTAAAAAATAACGAATAGTATACCACAAAATGCTTATTACACATTCCATTCATGAGGCTAATAAGTGGTAATTTCCTATCATTATCTTGAGTGGCGTACTGTTTTTATGTAGAGTGCGCGCAAAGTAATAATTATATTGGAGAGCACCATGGCTCGTACCATTCTGTACACTTATAAAGATGAAGACAAAGAGTTATTGTTTTCGAAACAAGAACACCGCACGATCCAAGAAGCTGTTGCAGCCGCTGAAGGTATCGACATCACTGAGTATCTAAAAACTGAGCAACAGCTTGAGTTCATTTCTGATACTAAAGCGGTTCGTAACTACCAAGACAACTATTTCCGTAAGCTTGGTTTTACTAAGCTTACATTGAAGCAAAAAGACAACCTTGGTGTTGGTAAAAAGAAGAAGTAAGCCCTTTGGCTCTTTTTCTTGATATGTAGCTTTGTAGCTTCTAGCTTTTCGTTTGTAATTAGAGCTAAGAGCTGAAGAAACGAAAACACTGAACAATAAAAGATGCCGCAACCTCTTTCGAGATTGCGGCATTTTTATTTGTACTCTTTAACTATCTAACCTTAGCCAGCTTAACTTAAGTCACGATTACTTAATGTTAAGGAATGCAGCACCACGAACGCCGCCTGAGTCACCGTGCTTCGCTTTGATGATCTTTGGACATTTCGCTACAGACAGTAGGTATTTAGGGATACGCTTTGGCATCTCTTCGTAGATAAGTTCGAAGTTTGAAAGACCGCCACCCAGTGCAACTACGTGTGGGTCAAGACCCGTAAACAGGTTTGCAAAACAGATAGCCAATAGCTCCATGAAGCGATCTACGTGCTCAGCGGCTTTTGATTCGCCTTCGTTGTATGCTTGAATGATCTCGATCGCTTTCTTCTTCTCACCGAAGTAGTGCTCGTAAATCAGTTCGAAGCCGCGACCCGATAAGTAACTGTCTAAACAACCTTTCTTGCCACAACCACAACCCAGTAGAGGTGCGTTGTCGCCAAGGTGGAACCATGCATCTAGAGGAAGGCGCATGTGACCTAATTCACCAGCAACGTGATTACGACCAGAGAACACTTTACCTTCATAAACTAAACCGCCACCGAAGCCAGTACCTAGAATTAGGCCTGCTACTGATGGTTCGTCTTTAAGTTCATCATCCCACGCTTCTGAAAGCGCAAAACAGTTTGCATCATTTTCAATTTTCACACTACGACCAATAAGCGCTTCTAGGTCTTTGCGTAGTGGTTTCCCCGTTGAAGCTGGTACGTTAACAACCAGCATTGTGCCGTCGTCAGCATCTTCCATTCCAGGAAGACCAAGACCAATTTTGCCTTCGCAAGAAAATTCGTTGTCGTACTTCTTTACCAAACCGGCAATTGTATCAAGTAGCAGTTGATAATCTTCAGTGGGCGTTGGTACGCGTTCTGTCGCTACTCGCTCAAGTTTTTCATTGAACGCACCAAACTCAATCTTTGTGCCGCCAACATCGAAGCCGTAATACATGAAATCTCTCCAATTTTTCCCTAAATTAGGGCAAATAATTTTTTGTAAATAAACAACTAAAGAGCATTATCCATAACACTCCCCCTACAAACCGTGATAGATGACAAACTTATCCCGTGTTTGAGTTTGTTTGAACAACAAGTCAGCACAAAGCGGTTAAAGGTTAGAGTGACTTCTCACTTTTAGTATGCTCTATGAAAGCATTCAGGCTCGGTTTGGTTGGATCCGACTTATAACGTGTCTTACTTAACATATAACTTTCCCGAAATGTCTCAAACCATAGCTGTAAAGTCTTGGCACCCTGCTCTTCACCAGCCTGTTTCAAAACCAAGCTCGCCACTTCTGCTGTCGAAAGATGTTGTTCATTGTCTGACTTGCGCATCATGTATTGAGAAACCGATTCAGGCTCAATCGATAACACAGGTAAATCTTGCAGATATTCTGAGCGACGAAAAATTCGACGTGCCTCGCGCCAGCTACCATCAATAAAGATCAGCAATAGTGTTTTGTTTGGGTCACGCATTTGTGGCAGGTTTTGAACCACGCGCGATTTGTCATCTGTATAGTCTTCGGGGAACACTACGACAGGTTGATAGTTGTCATCTTTTAAGACATCCAACATTTCCTGATTCGGCTCTGTGCGATGCCATAAGTAAGCGTAACTGTCTTTTACTGTATCGAGAATCAATCGACCTGTATTACTTGGTTTCAATATTTCGTTGTCTGACAAGATCAACATAGTCGCGACGTTCGTATCAATGTTAGGTTGATGCTCGCAGATACAGCTGTCTTGTTTTATTTTACAGAACTCACATCGCACTACTTTACACCCGCGCGCATTAAATGGCTTAGTAGCAATGGATAAACGATGTTGATATAAACGGTGAAAAGCGTGGATTCTCATGGACAATAACGATAAATCTAGAAAAGTGGCACGATTGTACTTACAGTGTCCTTAGAATGATAGAAGGAATACCCATGCAAGACCCATCCCTGCTCCGCCTTGTTTGCTTTATCGTCGTTTTTGGATTGTGTGCGCTTTGGGAGTACCGCTTTCCCCGGAAAACACTGACTCAAAGCAAATGGTTTCGTTGGGGTAATAACTTTGCGTTGGTTGCTTTGAACAGCTTTCTATTAGCCACTCTAATTCCAATCGCAGCATTTCAAGCGGCGGTTATCGCACAAGAAAGCCAATGGGGTCTATTCAATACCCTGTCACTTCCTAAAGAACTCACCATTCTCATCTGTGTTTTACTGTTAGATTGTGCTATTTACCTGCAGCACTTGGTGTTTCACCGTGTTTCATGGCTATGGAAGTTACACCGAGTTCATCATGCGGATCTAGATATTGATGTCACAACCGGAACTCGTTTTCATCCAATTGAGATGATTATTTCAATGCTGATTAAAGTGAGTTTAGTGATCGCGCTTGGTGTACCTGTCATCGCTGTTGTCATCTTTGAAATTGTTCTTAACGCCAGTGCGATGTTTAACCACAGCAATGCGCGTCTGCCACTGTGGATTGATAAGCGATTGAGAAAAGTGATTGTGACACCAGACATGCACCGCGTTCATCACTCGGTCATTGCTAAGGAAACGCACTCAAACTTTGGTTTTTTCTTATCGGTGTGGGACATTTGGTTCAAAACCTATCGCGCTCAACCTAAGCTTGGCCATGATAACGTTCAGATTGGCGTTCCAGAGATTCAAGATGGTAAAGAGCAACGGTTAGACTTAATGCTACGTCAGCCATTTGCACGATTCCCGACAACGAAAGACTAGGTTCGAATTCAGTTGAGTCTCAAGTTTAAATTGAGATCAAACCTATCTTAATAACAAACCCGTCTCCATAACAAACCAAGCTTAATACCAAAGCAAAACGCCCTTAGATTCTGTGAAAACTTTAGGGCGTTTCTGTATCAATAGGAATTTAAGCGTAGTTAGTGCTTCAACTATTATGCTGTCAGGCTTAACTCAGCACGCTCGTTTATTTCAGTACGTATTTATGAAGCATAGCTTGTTGGTGCCCTGCTATCTCTCCGACTTGCTCTGAACTCTCGATCATGGATTCAAGCTGTAACTTAGTATTCTCGCCTTGTTCAGAAACACGAGTGATCGAATGTGTCACATCCACCGTTGCACGTGCCTGTTGCTCAGTCGCCACCATGATTTGTTCAACACGTCCTTTAATCTGGCTAACCGCTACCTCGATTTTTTCAAACGCTTGTTTCACATCGTCACTGGTTTCCAGTGCATTCGCCATTTCGTTTCTCGACTCTGTTACAGACGCCCGTGAGCGATCAGCGGCTGCCACCAATTCATTCATCATATTTCGTATATTAGTGGTTTGCTGAGAAGTATCGCTGGCAAGTTTTCTGACTTCATCGGCAACCACTGCAAAGCCTCGGCCTTGATCTCCTGCTCGCGCTGCTTCTATTGCTGCATTCAATGCGAGTAAGTTAGTGTTGTCAGCAATGCCACTGATCATGTCGACCATTTCGCGAATCTGTTTAACACGCCCGTCTAAGTCGGCCATCGATTCTTGATTCAGGCTTAGAGAGTGTTCTAGTGCATGCAGTCGCTGCTGGTTAAGTCCAACAACTTGACTCCCTGTCACTGACTCATTTTCAGCAAGCTGGGCATCATCATTCGAGGCGTTAGAAATACGTGCAATTTCACCAATAGATGCTTCAAGTTCTGTAATGGTGGTAATCATGTTTTGAAGTGATTCATTTTGGTCGTGTAAGCTTGAGTTAGTTTGCTCTGCGGCATCGTGACTGACTTCCGCTGTTTGATAAAGCGTTTCACAGTTTCGTGTTACCAAACGCACCGAATCAGCGGTTGAGTCGACAACAGAATTAAGTTTTGATGCGATAACTTGCAATTCCAATGGGCCAACTAATTGACTCTGTTTTGAAAAATCGTGTTCCGCGAGTAAGCTCATTTGTTGAGTAATGTTTCTGAGTCCTTTGTTCACCCAGCGACGTAACACCAACCATGAAATAGAAATGATGGCCGTTATCACTAATCCACTAATAAATAGTACTTTGTCTATCGTCGCAATTGTCTGATTGACCACAAACTCGCTTTCATCAATTAAAATAGAAGCGGTGTTCGATAGTTGATTTAAGGTCCCTATGACAGTGTTGGCCAGATGGATGACTTTTGCTAAGTCGGCTTCTTGTTGCTCAACAAGTTCTAGCTTTTGCAGGATTTGTCTTAATACACCGTTATCTGCAAAGCCAGATTTAACCATCTCATAAGGCGCTGTTAAGCTTGCGAACTCTACGATGTCTGGATGCCATTCAGAAAAGTCATCATACGCTAGGTTAATGCCTGCAATTCGATTTCGAAGCTCTCTGTATTCGTCTTGCGCTTTTTCTAAGTCTGATTGCATCATCAACATTAGGAAGGTGTTCGCCATTGCAGAAGCACTCGCTGTGAATCGGTTAGCCGCATCGGAAGCCTCTGGGTTGTTCTGAACAAGGAAAGAACTGATACGGTTCATTTCAGGTCCGATGGAACTCACACCATAGCGAAACTCAGTGACTTGGCCATCGATGAGGTTTTGCTTATTCTGAATTTCAATTTGAGACGACAAGACTTGGCTAGTCATCAATTGTAAGGTCGCCATGTTCTCGGTTAAGTTTTGTTTTTGTTCAACGGAAATCGCGTCAGGAAAAGATTGGGATATGAAGAGGAGTTCTTCTAGCGTTTGGTTACTTTCGGCAACTAACACGTCGATCGAGTTGCCTGTTGTGTTAAGCGTATTGAGGTCGGTTGATTGGGTGCTATAAGTAAGAAGTTTTACCTGCTCTAACACGCTTTGTGTTAATTCGGCGTTGTTTAATGCAAGAGGTAATGCTTGTTCCGAAAGTGCTTCAAAATGGCCCCCGACCCGATCGACGCCTCGGAGACTGACCAAAGATAAAAAGATGACGAGCAAAAGAATGGAAATAAATACAGCGGTGACGGTTTGAATGAGCGAGAATGTATAACGTGAAGGTTTTATTGATAAATTTGTGTCGGGCATGTGAAATCCAGTTTGACTACGAAAAAAGATATCCTTAAGTTAGTTCGTATACTAGAAGTCCTTGATGACGTTTATATTTCAGTTTTTTGTCAGAAGAGTTACATATGAAATTCAGAAAAATGGCTGTAGTTACAATAACTTTAGCAACATTGGCTGCTTGTAGCTCGACGCCATCCCCTTCTCAGCTTAGTCAAACCGCACACAAGCCTCTGTCAAAGTTAGAGCAATCAACGACCAATGCGTATATGAGTGTGTATGAACAGTGGAAAGGTGTGCCATATCATTTCGGAGGGACTTCATTTAGAGGCGTAGATTGCTCTGCTTTCGTTCAAATCGCAGTGCAAACTGCGACCCAGCAAGCCTTACCGAGAACCACAAAAGATCAAGTTAAAAAGGGAAAGGAAATAGCATATGGACAGGCAATAAGTGGTGACTTGGTGTTTTTCAAAACATCGATGACGGTACGACACGTCGGTGTATATTTAGGAAACAATCAATTCCTACATGCTTCGACATCGAAAGGTGTCATTATATCGAGATTGGATAACCCTTATTGGGCCTCTAAGTTTTGGCATTTTAGGCGTTTATAGTGATTAAAAGATTAACTGATAACACAGTTGCTTTGAAGGTACTATTTAAACGCCTATCGCTGTTTAGCCTAGTAAATGTACTAGAAGCTAATTAGTCGTATTGAGCGACCGCAGTATCAAACAGATTCTTCACTAATGCGATGTATTCATCTAAGAATACAATTTGTTCGTTAGTCGCTTTTTTTGACCATACACCAGCTAACACTTCACCTAAATCAGCCACCACTGAATCCGCTTCTTTCAATAGTTGAAAACGAACGCTTGAATGTAACTCAGGGTTTTGCTCGAAAATAGCCATGATGTTTGTTGATATCATGTCAGTGATGATGTCTTCGACACTTTCATTTCCTGTATCACCATTACTATTAGTAAAGACATCTAGGTTAAATGATAAGTGTTCGATCAAAGCCAAATAGCCATCGGTTTCTACAACCACAATAAATCTCCGTTTAAGCTCAAGAGCAGATTAATATGTACCTACCTAATACTATGTATATGAGTCTGTTTGTCATCTCTTTATTACTAAAAACTGTATTAAAGTGATCCGAGTTAGCATTTAAGCTTAAATTTCAATCAAAACACCCTAACTTCACCAAACACACCTAAAATATAGTGAAAAATAATCTCAACCTATTTCTGCGATTCTATTGTATGAAAATCATCATGCCGTGAGATTAGTTCCAAACTATTTCCTTACATCGTTCTCAATTTCTGTTTTGATTTCAAAGGGCTTGAATCAGTTCGAGTTCACAAATCAGCCAATTGATTCTACATTAGTTGAAGAAGAGCCAAGAACATTGACGAGTGCGTCTATAAATTGCTCAGATTTATCCTAAACTATTGCTATTAAACAAACAGTATTTCTAACCTTCAGTCTTTGAGGATTTCCTATGTGGCAGGCCATTTCTCAACAACTTTCAGATACTCTTCTATTTAACTTCCAGATAACTGAACGTACCAAGGTTTCTGGTGGCGACATTAACGATTGCTATATGATTAGCGATGGTAACGAACGTTACTTTGTAAAAGTGAACCAGCGAGAATTTTTACCTAAGTTTGAAATTGAAGCTGAGAATTTACGCTTGTTAAGAGAGACTTCTACCGTTTATGTTCCTGAGTTGGTACTGATTGGTAAAACCAAAGAATGCTCGTTCATTATCCTTAATTACTTGCCGACCAAGCCGCTTGAAACAAGCAATAATAGCTATGACTTTGGCGTTCAACTTGCTCAATTGCATCAATGGGGTGAACAGAAAGAGTTTGGTTGTGACCAAGACAATTATATTGGTAGCACCCTTCAACCCAACCCTTGGCATAAGAAATGGGGGCGTTTTTTCTCTGAGCAACGCATAGGCTTCCAACTGCAATTGTTAAAAGAAAAAGGCATCGAATTCGGCGATATCGATGACATTGTTGATGTCGTGAATATGCGTCTTGCAGGCCACAACCCTCGCCCTTCTTTGCTTCATGGCGACCTTTGGAACGGTAATGTTGCTAACTCAGCCTTTGGGCCAATCTGTTACGATCCCGCTTGTTATTGGGGCGATCATGAATGTGATTTAGCGCTAACTGAACTGTTTGAAGGGTTTTCAAAAGAGTTTTATGAAGGTTACCAGAGCGTCAATCCACTCGACGTTGGCTATACTGAACGGAAAGACATTTATAATTTGTACCATCTTCTCAACCACTGCAATCAATTTGGCGGCGAGTATTTAGCACAAACTGAGGCGTGTATTCAGAAGATACAGGCCGTTTAACACCAATCACAGCTAGCTACTGCGAACGATCTAAGTTGCAACATTCGATATCACTATTTATTACGATCTATACAAGCTACTACGATTGGTGCAGTTACAGTGAGGAGAATTAGCGATGCATAAATACACAGAGAAACATGTTTCTTGCCCCCATTGTGGTCATGCAATTAGCATAACGCTGGATGCTTCTAATGGGAGCCAAGATTTTTATGACGATTGCCCTGCATGTTGCAATGCTATTCATCTGGACATGCAGGTTGATGAATTGAGAGACAGAATCCATCTTTCAATTGATGCAGACGACGAACAAGTCTTCTAACACAATTACTCTCTTGTCGAGCTAGAGCTACACCTCGATTTTTAGGCTCGCCTAGAAAAATAGAAAAATAGAAAATAGAAAAAGAGCACTTAATGTGCTCTTTTTTAACATCTTCGATTTTTACTTAGTCAACGCTTTTGGGGCGCGTGTTATTGATGAACCGCTACTACGACTTCTGGTTTGCTAGCACGCGCTCAACAGTATCAACAATCGCTTGTGTTTGAGGATCAAACTCAATATTTACTTGGTCGCCTATTTCGCGGCTGCCAAACAAAGTGCGATTTAGCGTTTCAGGAATTAAGTGTACAGAGAAACGGTTCTCTTCCACTTCACCTATCGTTAATGAACAACCATCAACGCCAATATAACCCTTGCTCAATACATACTTCATTGATTCTTGTGGCAACTCAAACCAAAGCGTGCGGTTGTTTTCAGTCTTGATCACATCCACTAAGTTCGCCATCAACGTAATGTGGCCAGACATACTATGCCCGCCAATTTCATCACCAAATTTTGCTGCTCGCTCAACATTCACTTTATCACCAACATTCAGTTGGCCCAAGTTCGTCAATCGCAATGTGGCTTGCATTAAATCAAAAGCAATCTGATTGCCCGAAATTTCCGTTACCGTTAAGCAACAACCGTTATGAGCTACTGAGGCACCAATCGCTAATCCCTCAACCATTTCGTCGCTTAGCTCAATGGTATGAGTCTGAAACAACTCTTTTTTATTTATAACAACCAGTGTTGCCATGCCTTGAACGATACCTGTAAACATAAGATTCCTTTAGTAACAGTTTTTCATAGCAGTTATTGTGACATTTCTTTATGATTCGTCCAGTGGAAGCTTAAGATCATTGCCTCTGATTCCTTCAGAATGTCCTTTCCTACACTATTATTCTAATTTTCCCTCTTATTTGGAGTTGTTTGTGCATCGTTACAAAGAAGAATCCTCGAATCTAATCAAACTTGCGACCCCAGTATTGATCGCATCTGTTGCACAAACTGGAATGGGTTTTGTTGATACCGTAATGGCCGGTGGTGTAAGTGCTATCGATATGGCGGCGGTTTCGATTGCAGCAAGTATCTGGCTACCATCAATCTTATTTGGTGTGGGTCTATTGATGGCGTTGGTTCCTGTCGTTGCACAACTTCATGGTTCTGGTAGACAAGTAAAAATTCCATTTGAGATTCAACAAGGTGCGTTTTTAGCGCTTGTCATCTCCCTTCCAATCATTGGCGTACTTTTTCAGACACAACTGATATTGGAGTGGATGGACATAGAACAACTCATGGCAGAAAAAACCATCGGTTATATGAATGCGGTGATGTTTGCGGTTCCTGCATTTTTGTTGTTCCAAACTTTGAGAAGCTTTACAGATGGTATGTCTTTAACTAAGCCTGCAATGGTGATTGGTTTTATTGGCTTGCTATTAAACATCCCGCTTAACTGGATGTTCGTATACGGAAAGCTTGGCGCTCCCGCTCTGGGTGGTGTTGGCTGTGGCGTTGCAACGGCTATCGTATATTGGGTGATGTTTGCTCTGCTGTTCGCTTACGTTTTAACATCAAAGCGTTTGGCTAAAATCAATATCTTCGGTACGTTCCACAAGCCTCAGCTCAAAGCACAAATTCGTTTGTTTAAACTAGGTTTTCCAGTTGCCGCTGCTATCTTCTTTGAGGTGACGCTATTCGCTGTTGTTTCTCTGTTGGTTGCCCCTCTTGGGTCTTTGGTTGTCGCCGCACACCAGGTTGCAATTAACTTCTCGTCACTGATATTTATGATACCAATGAGTATCGGTGCCGCCGTGAGTATTCGTGTTGGTCATAAGTTGGGTGAAAACAACACGGAAGGTGCGAAAATCGCGACACACGTGGGAATCATTGTTGGTTTAGTCACAGCCTTAATGACAGCTACATTGACGGTACTATTCAGAGAGCAAGTTTCGGTACTGTACACAGAGAATACGGCGGTAATTACTGTTGCAATGCAATTACTATTGTTCGCTGCAGTTTATCAATGTACTGACGCAATCCAAGTTATCGCTGCAGGGGCTTTGCGTGGATACAAAGACATGCGTTCGATCTTCAACATTACTTTCGTTGCTTACTGGTTGCTTGGTCTTCCTATTGGCTACATTTTAGGAATGAAAGATTGGCTTGTTGAGCCTATGGGCGCGCACGGTTTCTGGGTTGGGTTCATTGTCGGTCTAACGTCAGCAGCTATTATGCTAGGTATGCGTCTGCACTGGATGCACAAACAAGACGACGATGTGCAGTTAGAATTTAGCTCTCGTTAGATTCGTACTCGCTAAACCGGTATCTCCGTTATTACATACAAAAAGAGCTCTGATTTTCAGAGCTCTTTTTCGTTTACTGTGTGTTTATGACTATATTGTACTGAACAATCTGATTGGTATTAATACTCACTCTTTTCTCTAACGAAGCGCGCAAACTTGGGTTTTCCATTTTGAGTAAAGCCATTGTAGCGAAAGGTAATACGGCTGCCGATCTCAGGCGGCGCAAGTCTCATTTGATCACTGAACCCGCTTCCGATATAAAACTCAACCCCTTCTTCCGTGTGAACCAAAATCGAACCCATCATCCCTTTATACTTCCCTGTCCCGCCTTTGTAGCCAATAACTGTGGCTTCGGCATCGTGATGCCTTTTTAGTTTTAACAGGTCATTGCTTCGACCTGCTTGATAACGACTGGTGATCTTTCTGAGCATCAAACCTTCGCCATTACGTTCATCGACATTGTCCAATTGATAAAACAGAGCTTCTTCATTTTGAATAGGTAGATGTTCGATGTAGCTGACATGAGGTTCTCCAATCATACTTACCCAATGCAATATGTTGTAATAGCGCTTTTGATAATCGCCAGTAGCCCCTGGCATATCAAACAGCATCAAGTCTATTTGGCGCCACGCAGCATCACTAGGTGTGTGATCGAGGACGGTAGATTGGACTAAGTGGAACTTGCCTCTTCCTGCCCAGAGCTCCCCTTCGAGGTGTACCTTAGGTAAGTTTTTTGTAAACCACTTCGGTGAGTAAATGCGATTCCCATTTCGAGTATAAAGGTGTTGTCCGTCCCAAAGAGCACGAATCCCATCAAGCTTTTCACTCTTCCAGTATTCAGAAACATCAATGCCTTGTTGGTATGTGTTTGCGAGCACCAGATGATCAGGCGGTAAATAGGATGAATGAGAAGAAAGCGAACACGCCCATAGAGTTGCTATCGCCAATTTAGTTAATCTCATCATCTGCTCCGTATTGATATCTGTAGTGGTCAACAAACGCCTTTAATCCTAAGCGTTCTGACACGTAGCTAGACAACCTTTGCTAGAAGATGCGACCCACACATCAACCTTATTTAACTTTTAATTTCATTCATATAATTAATGACTTATGGGTCTCAAATGTTCCGCCGTTTTTAGCTCTCATATTGAGAAACCAACTTTCTCAATATGAGATAGAGATTAGCAGTCGATTTAAGTTGTTGAAAAATATAAATATAAAAGTTGGCACATTCAGTGCAGTTGTTCATACATACTTAAAAGGAGATATCGCTATGGAACTACGTAAGATTGATTTAAATACAACGACACTGACTCTTTCTATCTTCGGTGATTTAGATGCAGCAGGTAGCCGTGATGCTCAGACTGATATTGACGATGTAATCTCAAATGACGGCCACCCTGAAATCGAAGTCGATTTTAGCCAAGTTGAGTTTTTAGATTCATCTGGTGTTGGCGCAATTGTTTACATGTTCAAACGCCTAACTGAACGCGAACGCAACATGCGACTTGAAAATGTGACTGGTCAGCCTCTTGAAATTATGAACTTGTTACGTATTGGCCACGCTATCCCAGTAAATTCAAAAAATCCTACAAATTCATGAAGATCCACTAAGCTAGAAGTAACAAAACATAATAATAAAAAGTAAAAACATAGGACGTTGGCATGAAAATACTGAAAAGCTACATAGCCCTTTCTCTGTCTGCTTTAGTTCTAGGTGGCTGTACTAGCTACCCTGAACAAGGCACTGGCGGCTTGGCTGAAAGTTATGACTCTATTAATTACCAAAATTCCGACTTTTCTCCTGTCATGCCAGACGAGCCTCTTGGTCCTGAACACGGATTACGTTTTGATTGGCAACTGGCTAAATTACATCTTGATGCCTTGATTCAAGAAGGCGCCCGTTGGTGCTTCCCCGCTGCTGTTGTGCAAGCGATAGAGAAGCAAAATCGTATCGCTCGCGAACTACAAGGTGGCCTGCTTCTAGATGCGGCAAACGACTTAGTCATTCAAAGAAAACGTTTAAACGAACTTGAAGTCCAACTGGACTATGTGACGTCACAAGCACGGTGTGAACCACCAAAAAATGAAAACCAATTTAGAATGCAATTGTCGGTTATCGAGCAGTTGTACGACCTGCTTAATGTTGACAACCAATTCGCGGAAAACTCTACTGAAGTCAATCCCAAATACATGGGACGACTTGCCGAGGCAACAACGCTTCTGAAAGAACATAAATCTCTAGACCTTGTTGTTACGGGTCATGCCGATGCCACGGGTACCGAAGAATATAACGATGACTTGGCACTTGGACGAGCTAAACAAGTCGAACGCTACCTAACTATTTTTGGCTTAGGTGCTCAGCGAATCAAAGCAGTGTCTGTTGGTGAAACGGTTCCTCTTTTTGAAGGCGAATCTGACGGTACGCGTTTAACCAACCGCAGAGTGAGTATCGAAGTTATCTCCCCTAAGAACGCTGAGAAAATGGGAGGTGGATTATGAAATTATTGATCGCTTTTATCATCACCCTATCGTTAAGCTTTACGTATGTTGCGAATGCTAACGAAGAGTTTTCAGACGCGGTTCAAGTCGGTGACCTTATCCAAGTTAACGTACCCGGTGAAAGTACGTTGAACAAAGGGTTCCAAGTGGATAAACGTGGCCGCATTACCCTTCCTGAAGTGGGCGCCGTATTTGTTGCGGGTTATAACAGTGAACAACTTAACAAAGTCGTTTTAGAGTCACTGGCTACCGCTTATAAAGATCTTTCAAACGCTTCGGTATATGTAAAAGAGCAGCAAATTATCATCTACGTGCAAGGTTATGTAGAACAACCCGGTGAATACACACTGGCGTTAGGCTCAAGTATCCAAATGGCACTTTACGCAGCAGGTGGATTACGTCCCGGCGCACAACTGGACAAATTGATACTTAAGCGAGGTGCGGACAAGAATGAGTTTAACTACAAACGATTCCTTGATTCTGGTGATGAATCAACACTACCTACTCTGCAATCACTGGATTCGCTTTTTGTTCCGGCATCGCCATTAGTAGGTAATATTGAACAAGAATTCGATGCTGCCAAGCTTGCAAACTCAGGTGACAGTGCCGACTCTCGCAATTCGATTAAAGTGTTTGGTGAGGTAAACGCGCCAGGTTCGTTCACTTACAAAGAGAACACCGACCTTGTCGACGTATTAATGCGTTCAGGCGGGGTAACTCGCTATGCCAGTGTTGAACAAATCCGAGTAATTTCAAATAATACGCCTACGCTGTTCAACCTTAAGAGTTATTTGGATTCTGGTGACGAAAGCCTACTTCCAATCTTACGCCCAGGTGCAACGATTTTTGTGCCGAAGCAAGAGGAAGAGATCAAATCCGGCGCAAACATGGTTTACGTTATGGGTGAAGTCGCTGCCCCTGGCGCTTTTGAAGGAAAGAGAGACGCTACCTTCATGGATATCCTTGCCAATGCTGGCGGCCCAACTCGATTTGCAGAGTCGCGTCAAATACGCGTAATCAAAGCGGATGGTCGAGTACTTAAATTCGATTTAGCGGCTTACACTGAAGGCTTGCCTAACTCTAACCCACCGAATATTAAAGCCGGTGACGCGATCTTTGTTCCTGAGAAAACCGACATGAACGAGAAATCTTGGTTAAAGATTGCACCAGACAGAGCAGTTAACGTGATCGGTGAGGTGAATCGACCTGGTCGTATAGAATGGTCAGATGAAATGAACTTTATGGGATTATTGGCACACGTCGGCGGCCCCACGCTACGCGCTGACACATCGAAAATTGAAGTCGTAACGGGTAGAAAGTTGGTTGTGTTTAATCTTGATGATTTCATCAGAAATGGTGCGCCACGAGATCTGATGCCACAAATTCGTGCAGGCTCTATCGTCCGTGTCCACGACTTGCCACAAGATCCGTCAGACAATAAATCTCAATGGGTACGTCAAAGCTCTGATGCTTCGATCTACATTTTTGGACAAGTGAATGCACCGGGTCGCTACCGCTTCACCAAAGACATGCACTTTCTTGACATTTTGTCTGCAGCTGACGGGCCTACTAAGGATGCCGATATACACAACGTGCGTGTAACGCACCGCGATAAAACCTACTCTAAAGTAAGCAAACTCAATTTATCGCTGTACTTCGAAACCGGTGACGAATCGTTACTGCCAAATGTAACTACAGGTGACACTATTTATATCCCAGAGAAAGGTAAAAACTGGTTAGATACACCGAAAGAAGAAACCGTTCGTGTACTTGGCGCGATTAACAACCCAGGACGTTATGTGTTTAACGACAACATGACCATTTTAGATATATTGGCAGAGGCGGCGGGCCCTACTGATAACGCTTACGTAGAGAAAATTACCATTGTGAATATGTCTTGTTGCCAAGGTCAAGCTCGTACCTTCGACCTTGTTGAATTCAGCAAAACAGCCAACATTTATAACCTACCAGTACTGCGCGCTGGTGACACTATCTACATCCCAGATCGCCGAGAGAGCTTTATGGAAAAAGCTCGTGTAGGTCTAGAAGACATATTACGTCTAACAACAATGATCGTCTTAATAGGAGCTTTATAATGACTATTTCAGCAATCCAAGCAGAAGTAGAACAACTGTATCTAGCTTCTGAACTTAACGGACAGAAATCGATTTGCGTGACTGCCTGTCATTCAGGTGACGGCGTAACCTCTATTGCAACTGCATTAGCAGAACGTTTTCTCCTTGCTGGTCATTCTACGCTTTATGTTGACCTCAACTTATACAATCCTGCTTTTAAAGATTTGAACATGTTGGAAGACAATCAACAGGGACAGTTAATTGAACATGTCGAGTCTCATCGTACGTTTATCGGTGTCCCTGCTCCACAAATTGCATCAACGCAATTGGCTTATAAAGATCCGACAACGTTACAAAAAGTGGTGAACAAATGGTTAGAGAAATACGATCGAGTCATCATTGATACCTCACCGCTTCTCAATATTAACAAAGGGAATATCCCCGCACAGTCTGTTGCGAGTGCCTGTGACAGCACATTGATGGTTGTCGCCTATGGTGAAACCTCTAGTCACCACCTAGAACAAGCGAAAAAGCTGCTTGATGCGCAGAGTATCAATCTTATGGGTTGTGTGATGAACATGAAACAAACACCTAGCTTTGCACAAGAGTTGGTAAGACAAATCAATCGCATGAAATTTCTTCCAACTAAACTTCGCGATAGCTTGGCCAATAAGCTTTACCAAAATGAGTTTTTAAATCTACCGATGTAACTTTTCTGCGCCACGATAGCTTTTTTGTACAACTATAGCTTTTGTGTGCAACTTAGTATTCTTGTGCAGCTGTATGGCTGTCATTAATCCCTGACAGCCACCGTGCCTATTGGACTCACGCCAAAACACTGCAAAACCAAGTTGGGCATTTTTGACGAAATTATTGTTAAAAATACGATTTTAAAAACCATTCAACGCACTTCGCACACTTCGAATGTGGTCTTACCACCTTTAAAACCCTTCAAAAATCAACCGCCCATGCCTAACTTTATCGGTAATGTGACACAAACGGTTAAAGTGCCATGTAAATCGCATCAAAGATGGAATTCGTACGATTATTCCCTAAGATTATAAATAGAGGTGGTTTTTGACGAATTTGTAATAGTTTGACAAAGTTATCCGACGGCTGTTGAAACACAGTGGATGAATTGGCAAATCACACTTCACTGACTTTGCACGTTTATCTATTCAAACTTCACCCATCCCTCCTTCTGCTCAAATGGTTCAAATACACGGAAAGGATCACCATCGAGCAATTTAGATAATCAATTTACCTTGGTTACCTTAGTTGTATTATTAAAGAGAAAGGAAACTCAATATGAAATACAAGTTAAGCTCCGTATTTTTGTTAGTAGCAGCAGCCAGCGGTAATGCTAACGCTGGAGAATGTGGCAGCGTAACAATCGCAGATATGAACTGGAACTCTGCAACACTGATCGCCAATATCGACCAATTCATCCTAGAACATGGTTATGGGTGTGATGCCGAACTTATCCCTGGCGACACTATGCCAACAGGCACATCCATGATTGAAAAAGGCCAGCCTGATGTTGCACCTGAACTTTGGAGCAACAGCTTAAAAGACGCATTAGATAAAGGTGTCGAAGAAAAACGTCTTCGCTATGCAGGTAAATCACTTGTGAACGGCGGCGAAGAAGGTTTTTGGGTTCCAGCTTACCTCGTTAAACAATACCCAGAGATGGCAACCATCGAAGGCGTGCGTAAAAACGCTAGCTTATTTAAGCACCCTGAAGACCCAGATACATCAGCATTCTACAGTTGCCCAGCAGGCTGGAACTGTCAGATCAGCGCCGGAAACTTGTTTAACGCTCTTGAGCTGGAAAACAGTGGTTTCACGATTGTTGATCCAGGCTCGAGTGCCGGCTTATCTGGCTCTATCGCAAAAGCTTATGAGCGCGAAGAAGCTTGGTTTGGTTACTACTGGGCACCAACCGCTGTTCTAGGTAAATACGACATGGTTAAAGTCGACTTTGGCAGTGGCGTTAATGAGGAAGAGTTCCTTAACTGTACCACCAAAGAAGACTGTGAATCGCCAAAAGCGACCATGTACCCGCCTTCACCCGTTCATACTATCACCACTGAGAGTTTTGCGTCACGTGCTCCTGAAGCTTATGACTACTTCACTAAACGTGGTTTCACAAACGACAAAATGAACTCGCTGCTTGCTTGGATGGAAGACAACCAAGCCGATGGTGAAGAAGCAAGTTTGCATTTCTTGAGTGAATTCCCAGAAGTATGGCACCCATGGGTTTCTGAAGAAGTGGCTAAGAAAGTTGAAGCCGAACTCTAAAAGCTTGGTTTAACAACAAGTAATTACGCTTCAACAATAGAACAGAAATAACGTCGCTATACTTGATGTTATTCATGATTCGGAGCCCTTTTCATAGGCGATTACCTCATCGTATGAACAAGTGGCTCCGAACTATAAGGATATAAAATGGCTGACACCAATTGGTTATCAACCTTTCCAGAGATGGAACGCGCTGATTTAAGAACCATAAAAAAGACGCTAGATGGCGCATACCGTGAATTCTCTCGTGAATACGGTGAAATGATTGAATCTCTATTTGACCCTCTTCTTTCATTCCTGGTTTGGTTTGAAAAACTTCTTATCTCAACCCCTTGGATTATAGTCCTCGCTGTTTGTACAAGCCTTGTCTACGCAGCGAGTCGTTCTTGGAAACTGGCTTTAGGTTGTGTCGTTTCCCTGCTCCTAATTGGTTATTTTGGTATGTGGGAAGACACCATGCGTACGCTCAGTATCATCACTGTGTGTACCTTGGTTTCGATATTCTTAGGCATTCCGATTGGCATTGCGATGGCTCGCTCAAATCGAGCGCAATCTATCGTTACGCCGATGCTTGATATCATGCAAACCATGCCGGCATTCGTTTACTTGATCCCAGTGGTAATGCTACTCGGCATAGGTAAGATTCCAGGGCTGATCGCCGTGGTTATCTACGCGATTCCACCTGTGATTCGTTTAACCAACCTAGGCATACGCTTAGTCGACAAAGAAGTATTGGAAGCGGCTACCGCTTTTGGTGCGAGCAAAAAGCAACGCTTATGGGGTGTTCAACTACCGTTAGCGATGCCAACGATCATGGCGGGTATCAACCAAACCATCATGATGGCACTGTCTATGGTTGTTATCGCATCCATGATTGGCGTGAAAGGCCTAGGACAACCAGTTCTTAAATCCATCACCAACCAATACTTCACATTAGGCTTGATGAATGGTTTCGCCATTGTTGCCCTAGCAATCCTTTTTGACCGCGCTTCGCAGGCGTACGCAAGAAGAACCAATGCGCACCTAGGAGGAATCAAGCATGACTAAACCATTGATTGAGATTAGTGGCCTATACAAAGTGTTTGGACCAAAACCGATGTCTGTGATGAACCGAGTTCAGAGCGGCGAACACAAAGACCAGATTCTTGCTGACACGGGTCATACCGTTGGTTTGAAAGAGATTAACCTTGAGATTAACCGTGGCGAAATCTTCGTTATCATGGGGCTTTCTGGCTCGGGTAAATCGACGCTGATTCGCCATTTCAACCGTTTAATTGACCCAACGCAGGGTAAAATTATGGTCGAAGGCATTGATGTAATGAGCCTGAATACCAAGCAATTAGAAGAGTTCCGTCGTCATAAAATGTCGATGGTATTTCAGCGTTTTGGTTTAATGCCTCATCGCACCGTGGTAGAAAACGTTGCGTACGGGTTGGAAGTACAAGGTATCAAAAAAGAAGACCGTTTAGCGAAAGCCAATGAGTGGTTAGAAACGGTGGGGTTGAAAGGTTACGGCAAGCAGTACCCTGCCCAGCTTTCTGGCGGTCAACAACAACGTGTTGGCCTTTCTAGAGCTCTGTGTACTAATGCTGAAATCTTATTAATGGATGAAGCGTTTTCTGCGCTCGATCCTTTGATTCGAAGTGAAATGCAAGATCAACTCATTGAACTGCAAGAGAAGCTTCATAAGACGATTGTTTTCATCACCCACGATTTGGATGAAGCACTTCGTCTCGGCGACCGAATCGCGATTTTGAAAGATGGCGAGTTGGTACAACAAGGTACGCCACATGAGATTCTGCTGAATCCAGCCGATGACTATGTAGAGGCATTCGTTAAAGACGTAAACCGTGCTCGTGCATTGACCGTTGAAACCGTTATGCAGCCCCCTCTCTATCGAATCACATCTGAAACGATTGAAGGTGCTTTGGCACAAATGAAGATGCTGAAAAATGACTACGCTTATCACGTAACGGATGAAGGCTATCAAGGTCTAGTCACACAAGAGAGCCTACAGGATGCAGTTGAAGATTCATCGGTGCATGACTTCAGTGAAGAGATATACGAAGAAGTCCCTGCAGTTTTGCCTGATGCGGTGATTGAAGAAGTGCTACCAGACACAATGTCTTGTGACTATTCTCTTCCGGTTGTTGATGAGGACGGTAACCTAAAAGGTGAACTAGAGAGAAGCGCTGTTGCTGATATCTTCTCCGAAAGTAGCGAGGAAGAAGTAGAAGCCGACCCAAAGCCAAAGATTGATAAAGCTTCATAGTTCTACTTTTCGTTATTTAAAGTGCGGCTGTTTAAATTATCGCTATTTGGGTTATAGCTATTTTGGTTATATAGCTATTTAGATTAGCCTAAACGACTTAACCTGCTCTAAGACCACTGTTGTTAGTAACTGCAGTGGTCTTTTTTATGTGTATCGGCCTCGCTTTGTCCTGCACTCTCCCCTTTAAGCTTATAAGTACCTAGGCTAATGGGTGCCTAAGTTTATATTTCATAAGAGAAAACAAATTTAAATCAGTTCGTTAGGTTTGTCACAAACATAGTGGCAATTCGGGCGAGAAGGCAATTAATTGCTTTGTTTATAAGGCAAGCAGTTGAAATTATTCTAGAAAATGACTAGAACTTAATAGGGGCTGTTGACCTTTCGAGCTGTGTTTTTCAGCATCTTGTGGAAAATTAATACAAGGAAGAGGCTTTGACGTGTAGCTGGCCTACATGAAAAGTCTCTAACGCAGTAGAAATGAACCACAAGGGCTGCCCGAAGGGTTCGGCTAAAATCGTTTTATGCTTTGTTGAAGAATATTTGCTTAGAATGACTAGGCTACATACTCTTCGCCGCACCTAAAACGATTTTATCTAGAACAAAACTTAACCACGAAAGGTCAACAGCCCCTTTTACTCACGGATATTACGCTCAACAAAAGGACTTAGTTTGATGAATTCCACTTTAGCGTCAGACACAGCTGCACATCTAAACTCACAAGAAGTTAGCGAGCTTGTTGATGAAAGCGTTCTAGAGCAAATGATTCGAGATACAAGTGCGGATATTATCCCGATCTTGATCGACCATTATGTCGAAGAATCACAAACACGCTTGGTCGCCATAAAAGAGGCTGTCGCTCAGCACGACGCTCAAACACTTGAGTTCGAGGTCCACACTCTTGGCAGCACGGCGCTATCATTAGGTAATCGCCCTTTGGGTGAGTTGGCTCGCGCTTTAGAGAAGCAATGTTTAGAACAGAGTCACGATGCGGCATTTCTGCAAGTTGACGAATTACTAGAACTCGCAGAGCGTTCAATCAAAGCCTTGCTTGACAGGAAACAGGCAGGCTTCAGTTAACTTTGGATGTTCATATAAGTATCAGATAAAAACTCAACATAGTCGTTATTAATATAGTCGCCATAAAGATGCGAACCAGTATGAGTAGCAATGCGGGAAATTATACACACCGCGCCTTAAAAGATTGCATGCGGTAGATAACAAATACACAAGACTCGTATTGATGGTTCCATATCACTATGTTATTGATTGGTTAGGATAAAGTTTCAAAAGGAATATACAATGCGCCCTAAGGTATTGTTAGTTGAAGACTCCACCTCACTTGCTGTGCTCTACAAGCAGTACGTAAAAGACGAGCCCTACGATATTTTTCACGTCGAAACCGGCGCTGAAGCAAAAACCTTCATTGAAAGGCATATACCACAACTCGTGATTCTCGATTTAAAGTTACCGGATATGCCGGGTGAAGAAGTGTTGGATTGGATCAGTGAGAATGAAATCCCGACAGCTGTTGTTATCGCAACTGCGCACGGTTCAGTAAACATCGCGGTAGATCTCATCCAACGCGGTGCGGAAGACTTCTTAGAAAAACCCATTCAAGCCGATCGCCTTAAAACGTCAGTTCGCTTACACCTGCGCCGAGCGAAACTCGAAAACCTTGTCGATAACATGCAAAGCAAGTTCGATCGTGATCGCTTTCATAATTTCATCGGTTCTTGTCTGCCAATGCAGGCGGTTTACAAGATCATTGATTCCGTGGCACCAACGACTGCCAGCGTGTTCATCAACGGCGAAAGTGGCACGGGTAAGGAAGTGTGTGCAGAAGCCATTCATCAGGAGAGCCAGCGTAACGGTAAACCCTTCGTTGCCATTAACTGTGGCGCTATCCCTCGAGATCTAATGGAAAGTGAAATCTTCGGTCATGTTAAAGGTGCGTTTACCGGCGCAACAACCGACCGTAAAGGCGCAGCCATGCAAGCGCATGGTGGTACCCTATTTCTCGATGAGCTTTGTGAAATGGAACTGGAGATGCAAAAGAAGCTCCTACGATTTCTGCAAACCGGTACATTTACTCCACTCGGTGGTAACCGTGAAATCAAAGTTGATGTCAGAATTATCTGTGCAACCAACCGCGACCCACTGGTTGAGGTAGAAGAAGGACGTTTTAGAGAAGATCTTTACTATCGTGTTCACGTTGTGCCTATCGAAATGCCACCGTTACGCGAACGAGGAAGTGACATTGTGACTTTGGCTAATCACTTTTTGAAACTGTATGCGAAACAAGACAAGAAAAAGTTCAAATCAATAGACAAAGAAACGCAAAATCTACTTAAACGTTATGCGTGGCCAGGCAACGTACGTCAGTTGCAAAACATCATCCGTAACATCGTGGTGTTGAACAATGAAACAAGCGTAACCAAAGACATGTTGCCGCCTCCGATTAATAAAGCAGATGCTGCTCCAACATCGAAATCAGTGACGCCTATTCGAGTCGCGGTGCCCCAACCTGCTGTTGTAGAAGATCCAGAAGCTAAGTTACCACCTATTACACCAGAAGAGTTGGAGCAATCGTCAGTTGTCCCAACTAGCAACGGTTCGATGACGCCTGTATTCACCACAAGCGAAGGTGCTATTCGTCCAATGTGGCAAATAGAACGCGAAGCTATTCAACATGCCATCAATCATTGCGATGGGAATGTGTTAAATGCCGCCGTGTTGTTAGAGCTTAGCCCTTCTACTGTTTACCGTAAGAAACAGGCTTGGGAATCGGAAGATGAGTGCAATCAAGCCTAGCCAAGGTGTACTTACGACTAACCTTCACGAGATTTGGCTGTTAATCGACAGCCAAACTTTTGGAGGTATAGAAACTCACGTTTTAGAGCTTGCGCAAGGCCTGATATCAGAAAGCGCTCAGTATTCAGAAGCTGTTCGAGTCGTACTTTTGACCAAGTTTACGCCTGAAGCGCTCATCGTTAAAAAATTGAAAACACTGAACATTCCTTATAGTTACCTCTCCGATTTAGCCTCATGTACTGCAGATTCAAGCGCCAATAGTGCCATACAGCTGAAACGCGCCGTCGAACATAATCAGCCTAAACTTATACACGCCCATGGTTACAAAGCGAGTTTGGTCAGTAAGCTTATAAAGCTCCTACCGCGTCTAAACAACACAACACAAATCACCACTTTTCACGCAGGCGAAACCCCAACCGGCAAGATTTGGGTTTATGACTGGCTCGACCGTTACAGCAGCTTCCTTTCCGACCAGTCGCTTGTGGTCAGTGAGAAGATTAAAACCAAAGTACCGAGTAAAACCCATCAATTGAATAACTTTGTTAAAGTCCCAACCGAATCATCACGCTCCCATTCATCAAGTCCAATTCACATTGGTTTTGTGGGCCGATTAAGCCATGAAAAAGCACCGGATAGATTTGTTGCATTAGCTCAACGGTTTCCCGAGGTTCAGTTTGAGGTTTTTGGTGACGGACCAGAAATGGACACGTTAGTTAAATATCAGCCTAATAATGTCACTTTTCACGGACATCAAACGAATATGGATGCCGTTTGGAACCAAATCAACTTGTTAATCATCCCTTCTCGATTTGAAGGTCTGCCGATGGCGGCATTAGAGGCCATGATTCGTGGCATCCCCGTTCTCGCTACCTCAGTCGGTAACTTACCTCAACTCATCGAGCACGAAGTTAACGGCTACCTCGCCAATTCAGAAACCGAATTAGAACAGCATTTATCTTTGTGGATGTCATTGACGAGTGAACGACGCGACTCTCTAAAGAATAACGCGATAGAAACCGTCAAAAACCAATACTCGCCACAAGCTGTTGTTCCGCAATTGTTGGAAATCTATAAACTCAATCGCTAATACTGATCGTAGTAAATAACTGATCATTTAAGCTTTACGATTTGGGCATTCTAATCAGTACCATACTGATTCTCAAAATGAAAAACCTCACTTCAGGGATAAGCCCTACCTTAATAATCCAAATAAAATCAGTTGGTTAAATAAAATGCATAGCTGGCACTCGCTTTGCAATATTTAACATCAGGCGTCACTACGCCTAAAAAATTTGCGAGCCGGTTTATTTGCGAATAGAGGTAACAATGATCAACCCAGAAGCCAATAGATTACCAGTCATCATAATGATCAGCACCTTGTGTGTTGGGCTTGGTGTTGTTTGGTACTTTGTGCCTCATCCCGCCGTTATTGTAGCGCTAGCTCTTCTGCCATTAGCCGGATTATTCGTGTTAAACAAGACATTTTGGTTAGTGTTACTGTTCGTTGTCTTTTCATTTTTCCGAATTCACGAAGCAATACCTCAACTCTATTCACTAAAAATACCGCTGATGCTCTCACTAGGCGCTCTATCAGCCCTGCTCTGGCATGCATTAATCAGTAAAGAGCTTAAAATCTTTTGGCACCCTTGCTTGAATTGGCTCGCCATATTTTGGGGTTTAGTTTTCATTGGCATTATCTTCGCGTCTAACAGGCCCATAGCATTTGCAGAATTCAAAGGTGTTTATTGGAAAATAATCGTCATGACGCTTGCGATTACTTGGTTAGTAAACACCACGGAAAATCTTGCAAAAACCGCGATGACGATTATTTACGCAGGCGCTTTAGTCAGTTTTATTGCCGTGTACAACTCAGTAAATGGTATTGGGCTTGTTGAAGGCTCGCGCGTAACTATTGGACGCGATTTTGGCTCTATGTTAGGTGACCCTAACGACTTAGCACTGGTACTGATGTTCCCACTTGCCTTTACGATAAGCCAAGCCACCACATCTGGCATTTCACGGTCCAAACGTTTAATCAGTGCCTTAGTCTGCCTGTTACTGCTTGCCGCCATTATTGCGACTCAAAGCCGTGGCGGATTACTGGGTTGTATAGCGGTGATTGGTATTTTTGCGTGGAAACTAGTTCGTTCTAAAGTCCTGTTAATCTCCGTAGGAACCATCGCGGCCGTGGTGCTCTATTTAGTTGCTGGGATCTCAGACAGAGCTTCTGGTGGTGCCGCTGAACAAGGTATCGATGAATCTGCGATGGGACGAATATATGCCTGGGAAGCGGCAGTAAAAATGGCAGTTGAGAATCCACTGACTGGCGTAGGGTTGAACAACTTCTTCTCGAATTACTTCTTTTACAGTTCGCACTGGGACGGACTGAATCACGCCGTTCACAGTACGTGGTTTGGTGTGTTAGCAGAGACTGGCTTCATTGGTCTTATCATTTTTGTCTGCCTTATCGTTTCTTTGATCAAAACCTCCCGATCCACACTCACCAGATTAAAAAACTCAACTACAGAAATCGCACCTGAACTAAATTCGGTCGCCTATGCGATCTATGCAGGTCTGATTGGAACAATCGTGTCGGGTACGTTTTTGACTCAAGGCTTCAACTGGCCGATTTATATCCTCGCAGCGCTCACAGTTTGCGTCTCTAACGTATCTCAAACTGCCTGTCAAAATGAGAAAACCTAAAAGCCACATTTTAACTCGTTGAAAATATTATATTTATTAAATGGCACAGTATATGAAAGTACTTCTATATAACAAAATAGAGGATTTTCATTATGACGTCAGTATCTATACATCAATTCAAGCATTGGCTTAAGTTTCATCCCAATTCTCGAATTAGAAATGTGTTTTTCATTTTGAAAGACATCAGAAGCGCAGAGCTACCTACCCCTCAAATACTTAATCGTTGCCTCTATCAAGCGCACAAGCTAGTGGTGAGTTTGGTTTCTGGCTTGACGCGATTCTTCTACTGGACACCGGCTTTCAAAGGTCGTGTGGCTCAATGTGGCAAGCGCCTGTATTTGTATGGTGGTCTGCCTTTCGTCAGCGGTCCGGTGCAAATTTCGATTGGCGATAACTGCCGTATCTCTGGCCACACGACATTCTCTGGTTGTACTCAGCCACTTGAAGGCTTGGAACACCCACTATTGTCGATTGGCAACAACGTCGACATCGGTTGGCAGTCGACTATCGCTGTTGGCGGTAAAGTCGTTATCTCTGACAACGTACGTATCGCTGGCGGCGCGTTCCTATTTGGATACTCTGGTCACCCGCTAGATGCAAAACGTCGAGCGCAAGGTGAAGGTGATGACCCTCAGCAAATCGGCGACATCATTCTTGAACCTGACGTTTGGTTAGGAACCAATGTAACTGTAAAAGGCGGCGTAACCATCGGCGAAGGTGCCGTAATAGCCGCAGGCAGCGTGGTAACAAAGAATATCCCGGCCTTTGCAATCGCAGGTGGTAACCCAGCTCGAGTAGTCGGACAGATTAAATCCGTTGAAGTGACTGAATCCGATGTATTCGATTCATTAGAGACTCATGGAGGTGACCATGCGTGATTTAATCGTATTTGGTGAAGACTTTGGCGGCCTACCGTCATCAACTCAACATTTAGTGCGTCACCTTGCTAAGCAACACAAAGTCTTATGGGTCAACTCTATTGGCCTAAGACAACCGAAGCTGTCCGCTAAAGATGCAACACGAGCGTTCAACAAATTGTTTGGCAAAACCAAAGCCGTTACTCAAAATATGCTCGACTCTGAGGGACACGATAACATTACTATCGTTAACTTAAAGACAATCCCTGCGCCTGCTTCTCAATTTTCTAGAAAGTTGGCTCAGCAAATGATGTTGCACCAACTAAAACCAGTGATTGCAGAGCTTAATCTTAACGCGCCTATCTTATGGACTTCGCTTCCGACCGCTGTTGATTTGTGCGGACACCTAGGTGAATCAGCGGTTGTTTATTACTGCGGGGATGACTTTAGCGCACTTGCGGGCGTAGACCACAATACAGTCGCACAGCACGAATTGGAACTCATTGAAAAATCAGATTTGATCTTCGCTGCTAGTAAAAACTTGATGAACAAATTCCCTAGCGAGAAAGCCCAACTCTTACCACATGGAGTCGATGTCGGGTTATTTTCTACACCAGTACCAAGAGCACACGATTTACCAAGCAACCACCGCCCGATTGCAGGCTTTTACGGCAGCCTTTCTCAGTGGCTTGATTATGAAATGATTGATCATGTTGCGAAGGCAATGCCGGAATGGGATTTTGTTTTCATTGGTCCAAATGAGCTTGATACGTTCATGCTGCCTAAGTTGGATAACGTACATTACCTTGGGCCTCGTCCACATCACACATTGCCAAGTTATTCACAACACTGGGATGTGAGCCTATTACCTTTCGTGGATAACGAACAGATCCGAGCATGCAGTCCATTAAAGTTGATGGAATACCTAGCCGCGGGAACTCCTATCGTGACCACCCCTTTTCCTGCGATGGTTCCTTATAAGAATCACGTTACGTCCGTTGATAATGGACAACAGATGGTCAAAGCTCTCGAGCAAAGCCGTCACCTTGAAAACTCGCCAGTATCTGTTGTCTCCAAAGACAGTTGGCAGAACCGCGGTAACTTCGTACATTGGATGTTGGAGCTATTATGAATAATCTGAAATTGCGGTTATTAGTCATCATCAATGCCATGTGGCGCCAACGCTACGTTATTGTTCTACCAATCCTTATTTTGCCCTTTGTAGGCTTAGGTGTGAGCAAATTGGCTCCGACTAAATATGACGCGCATACCAGTATGTTGATTCAAGAAACGGCCAAGATGAATCCATTCCTGGAAGACATCGCCGTATCTACCATGCTCAAAGACCGACTTAACGCGTTGAGAACACTGCTTCACAGTCGACATGTACTTTACTCGGTCGCTGATGAACTGCAATTAACCACGTCAGATATGCCTGAGGTTGAGAAACAAGAGATCATTACTGACTTGTCTCAGCGTTTATCAGTTACTCAGCTTGGAAAAGACTTTCTAAAAATTAGCTTAACGTCAAACACACCAAATGGAATGGAACAAACGCTTCGTTCAGTGAGTGAGCATTTCATTGAACAATTGCTAGCGCCGGAACGTTCGTCAATTGAGGACTCAAGTAATTTCCTGAAAATCCATATAGACAAACGTAGCGCAGAACTTGAAGAGGCAGAAGAAGCGCTAGCCGCATACATGAACGAAAACGTCCAATCAACGCCAGAAGTGCAAAGCCAAAGCTTGAATCGCTTGGCGTCACTTAAACAAACACTGGCGGAAAAAGAGGCGGAATTATCGGGTGTTGAAAAAAGTTTAGGGTCAATTGACCAGCAACTTTCTAAAACCAATCCAGTAATAGGTCGAATAGAAGATCAGATCATCGACATTCGTAGCGACCTTACCTTGTTACAAGCTAAATACACGGACAAACACAGTGCTGTGCAAGCAAAAGTGAGAGAACTAGACAGACTTGAAAATGAACGAAAGAGTTTGCTCGAGGTAACCCAACCAACGATGAACAGCGACCAGCTTTGGGACATCGCGAGTAGCACGACATTGAACAAGCTTTCCGATACCCAACCTCTTTTGGTCACTCAACTACACAGCCTACAACTGGTTCGTGCTCGCTTCGAGTCTTTAACTGAAGAGACTAAAAGCCTTCGTACTATGATTTTCGAATTAGAACAAAAGGCAAATAACTTCGGCGAAAATGCAAAAGAGATGTACCGCCTTAAACGTCAAGTTGAAATCAAGCGTCAGCTATCCGATGAACTGACCGAGCGTTATGAAATGGCTCAACTAACGGGTTCACTTGGTGTATTCGAGCAAAACAAACGTGTGAAGATTATCGATTTACCCTTCACGCCTAGCATGAAATCTAACATGCCGACTTTTATCTTTATTCTGGCTGGTTTCGTTGCAGGTATCGGATTGGGTATTGGCTTAGCGGTGTTGTTTGAGCTGTTTGACTCTTCAATCAAGCGTAAAGACGAAATCGAAGAGATCTTAGGCGTCCCAGTGATTACGGTGATCCCCAAAATGAGCTAGTCAGCCTCAAAGCCATTTTTAACTTACCAACCTCGTAGCTTCTTATCTTTTTAGCTTCCTAGCACTAAACGCCAACATTCGCTTGGCGTTTTGTTTGTCTAAAGATTCAAGTTCTAATGCCACTTTAGATTTCCCCAGACCTTTCCCCTGATTTAACACCACGATTCAAACAGCCATTCATTCGTATTCTGTTTTGATTCCCATTTTGAGAAATGAAAACCGCCCTAGAGCAATAAAACATAAATCATTGAAACATAACAATTATTAAATTGGCACAACTCCTGCAATCTCAATGTGTAGCTAAACGTTTTAAAGAAGTTACTTCAAGATAAACGTAAGAATGGCGAAACAAGAATTATAAAGGCAGGGCCCAAATTATGAATAACCAGATAACAAAGCATGGCAAGAAGATCATACATGTTGTTCAACACCTTGCACCGGGTGGGTTAGAAACCCTAACGTTAGATTTGCTGCGCCTTGCTAAACCAACAGACCAAGTGTTGATTGTCAGTTTAGAAGGGACAAAAGAAGACTCGATCAACAACTGGCCTAAATTAAAGCAGTATCAAAATCAAATCGTCTTTTTGGATAAAGCACCAGGCGTACAATTCAATATCATCATCAAATTGATTAAAGCATTTAATGGGATTAGACCCGATGTGGTTCATACCCATCACATCGGTCCACTGCTCTACGCGGGTTACGCTGCCCGTGTAACTGGGGTTCCTACTCGAATTCATACCGAGCATGATGCTTGGCATTTGAAAAATAACAAACGTCGTCGCTTACAAGCCCTTGCATTGAAAGCGGCTCAACCAACGTTAGTGGCCGATGCAACACGCGTTTACAATCAATTGCGTTGTGCGTTTTCATACAAAAACATCATCACGATTAAAAACGGCGTAGATTGTGAGAAGTTTAAACCGATGTCAAAAGCAGACGCGAGAGCAAAGCACAACCTACCAACCGACAAATACATCATTGGTTGTGCGGGGCGTTTAGAGCACGTGAAAGGTCAAGATCAGCTGATTAAGGCACTTGCTCTACTGCCATCAAACACCGTTGTCGCACTGGCTGGTGATGGTTCAAAACGCAATCAACTGGAACAACTCACTGACCGCTTGAATCTCAGCGACCGTGTGATCTTTCTTGGCTTAGTGGATGACATGACCACCTTTTACGGAGCGCTGGATACCTTCTGCCTACCTTCACGCCACGAAGGGCTTCCTCTTTCTACACTCGAAGCCCAAGCATGTAACATTCCAACCGTCGCGATGAACGTCGGTGCGGTTGATGAAACCTTATGTCCCATCAGCAGTTCCCTCGTCAAAAGTGGCAGCATTGCCGGATTAGCCAGTGCGCTATTAGAAAAACAAAATGAACGCTTTTTGTCACCTCGTCGTTACGTTCTCGACAACTTCGATATCATCAAAATGGTTTCGTCTTACAACGACATCTCAGAAGGAGTTTGCGCATGATCGACTGGTTGCTTGCAGGACTTTGCTTATTCTCCGGTGCGCTGATTGTCTACCATCACGCCGCCTATCCACTGTTACTACGTTGGTATGCGAAAAGTCACCCGGCGCGTCAGATTGAAGAGAGCCATCGTTGTTATAAAGACGAACAACAAGATTGCACACTACCCACCATCACCATTCTTGTACCGGCATTTAACGAAGAGCAATGGATCGCAGACAAGATCCGTAATCTTGCTTCACTCGATTACCCAAAAAAGAAGTTACAAGTGATTATTGCTTGTGATGGTTGTACTGATGACACGGTAAAAATCGCTCAAATGACGATTCAAGAAGCGATGTGCAGCGATATCTATTTCGAGATACATGACCACAAAACCAACCGAGGGAAAGTTGCGGTTATCAATGAAGAAGTGACAAGCATAAACAGCGACATCACGGCACTGAGTGATGTGTCAGCTCTTATTTCATTGGATGCGCTGCTTATTGCCGCCGCTCACTTTGAAAGTGACAAGGTTGGCGTGGTAAACGCAACGTATCAGCTTTTCCCAACAGGTAACGAAGGTGAAAATACCTATTGGCAGTATCAAACCGCCGTTAAAGAGTCAGAAGCTTCATTAGGTTCTAGCTTAGGTTCTCATGGCGCTTTCTACTTGTTTAGAACACACCTGTTCGAACTGCTTCCACTCAACACTATTAATGATGATTTCATCCTACCGATGCAAATCGTTAAACAAGGTTACATTGCAGAATACGAAACACAAATGGTCGCACTGGAACTAGAAGAATCAAATTTAGAAACAGATTTCAAAAGGAGACTTCGTATTTCAGCGGGTAACATGCAACAAGCGATTCGATTGTTTGGCTTGTTCAGCCCGAAGTTCAAAGGCATCGCGTTTGCGTTCTTCTCAGGAAAAGGACTTCGTCTACTCACTCCATATTTAATGATTGTGTGCTTGGTGTGCTCAATCTTACTTAACAACTACTTGGTATTTGAAGCGCTGTTATGGGCTCAAGTTGCCGTTTATACCATTGGCGTACTTGGCTGCATCTTGCCAAAGCGTCTCGTAAACAAACCTATTTCATTAATCTCTTATTTGATAGTTGGACACTATGCCAACTTCATTGGTGGCATTCGTTACCTAATCGGGCTAGAAAACTCACCTTGGACACGAGCGAATCATTAAGGACTTATTATGATGAACATTGAACAGCTATCTACTCAAAACTTATACCAATACAAAATCTCACGTGCTAAACGTACTTTCGATTTCGTGAGTTCACTGATTGCTTTGATTTTGCTAGCGCCAGTATTTCCATTGATTGCGATGGCTATTGTACTCACTTCTCGTGGCCCGATTTTCTACCGTCAACTGCGTGTTGGTAAATCGACACCGGAGAAAATGGAAATCTTTGAGATCATGAAATTCCGTAGCATGTACGAAGATGCAGAAACGCGTTCTGGTGCAGTTTGGGCTACGGCGAATGACCCTCGAATCACACCCGTTGGCCGATTTTTAAGAAAGACGCGTCTTGATGAGTTGCCACAACTGATCAATGTATTGAAAGGCGAGATGTCTCTAATTGGCCCACGTCCTGAACGCCCTACTTTTTACACCAAACTAGAGAACGAAATCCCCTACTTTGCTGACCGCACATACGGCGTAATGCCCGGTATTACGGGACTAGCACAAGTAAATCAAGGTTATGATACCTGTATTGATGATGTACGTCGTAAAGTGGGCTTTGACCACAGCTATGCACTGAGTCTGTGCTCTATGAAATCTTGGATTGTGGCTGATCTCAGCATCATTTCTAAAACAATCATAGTAATGGTCGATGGACGTGGACAATAGGTGAGATGTGTTCGCGGTGATGGATGTTTTTTTATAGTCTACTTAAGGATATGTAACTCTTGACGCTTGATAGAGAGTGGCGACCAAATTGCTTAACAATTGGTCGCCACTTTTAATTTATATTGGAGTGTTTATGCTTATTTAGTATCTAAAGCTTAAATTGACCAACAAGTTGGCTTAATTGCCCACCAGCCTGTTTAAGTTCATCCACAGCGGTACTTGATGTTTCACTCGATATCAGCAGTGAACTTACAATGTCACGTATAGTCACCAAGTTACGGTTTATTTCCTCCGTTACTGAGCTTTGCTCTGTTGCTGCAGTTGCTATATGGTCGGTCATTGCATTGATTGAGGCTACAGCAGTGCTAACATCATTCAAACCCGCAGAAATATCATTTGATGAAGTCACAACGTCCTGACAAGTATTGCTACTTTCACCCATCGAAGAAACTGCTTGTTCAACCAACTTATGAAGTTCATCAAGCATGGTCTTAATCTCTAACGTACTACCTTGAGTTCTACTTGCAAGGTTACGTACTTCGTCTGCTACTACAGCAAAGCCTCGACCTTGCTCACCTGCTCGTGCGGCTTCGATTGCTGCGTTTAGTGCTAGTAAGTTAGTTTGTTCTGCAATCTCGCCAATAACCTGTAACACACCATCTATCTTTTTAGACTGGTCGTGGAGTGAATTCATGTGTTGACTTGTGGTCACTACATTCTGTTCTAAAGAGCCAATAGATTGCGTCGACTTTTGCACAAGGTTTTGTGCATTATGAGCGTCATTGTTAGCTTCATTCGTTGCACTAGCCACTTGATGAGCACTTTGTGCCACCTCGTTTGCTGTACTACTCATCTCTGTAACCGCTGTCACCACCTGTTCTGTCTCGTGGTTGTGCTCTTGAAGTTGATTACTTAGATGAACCGTTTGGCTACTTATTTGATCAGTGGCCGTCGTAACATTATTTGTAGCTTTCGAAACCTCAGTAATAATATTGTGAAGCTTGCCGACAAACTGGTTAAACGCTTTACCTAATTGACCAATTTCATCTGTACCCGACACATTAATTCTATGGGTAAGATCACCTTCACCATTCGCAATGTCGATAAAGGTATTTAGCATATCTTTGATTGGGGCAATCATGCGTGAAGCGACATAAGACATGATCAGACAAGTTAGGGCTACTAATGCAAGCGCAGTAATGACAATTGTTGAAATTTGCGTTTCCATACGCTCACTGGCTTCTTGACGGTAAACCTCTGTAGCCTTAGCAATGTCATCAATATACAGACCCGTTCCTAAGAACCAACCCGTTCCAGAAATAGGAGCAGCGTACGCAATTTTTGGTTGAGGGACCGACGATCCTGGCTTGTCGTAAATGTATTCAATGAAACCACCACCTCTTGTCGCCTGTTCATGTAGGCGAACCGTGATTTTGATACCATTAGGATCTTTTAAACCACCGCCATTTTTACCTTCAAGTTGTGGCTTTAGGCTGTGAACAATGTAGTGGTCATTTTCGTCGAATACAAAGAAGTAGCCGCTGCCATTAGAAAAACGTGCTTCTTTTAAAGCGAACCTAACGGCTTCTTGCGCTTCTTGCCCTGTACCAAAACGTCGTACTACATCTTCAACTACAGATTGAGCAATAGTAGCTGCATCTTCAATATTGTTCTTACGCTCATCAGTTAGTACAGTTTGGTAATCTTGTACTTCGTATTCAAGTGCCGATAGTTGGGAGTTAACAACAATCACTAGAGTCACAATCGCAACCAATATCGCAGGTACAATCGCGGACAAAAGCATCTTCATTTTCATAGATAAATTATACATAAATAGTCTCAAACATTTTATTCGCGAAGATATTACACCATGAAAAATTTTAAATAAACGCCATATTATTGATTGGATCTATTGGGAGAACGATTCGAATTTACACGCTATATGTTGACGACTTAGCTAAGTATTATTTATTGTTTTTTAAGGCAATATTTATTCACTTGCCTGACTTCTCTGCACAAAAACAGTTCACAGCAACCTGTTGATTAAAAACACTATTAAACTAGGCGCACTCTGTTCCTTTTCCATTACTCTGTACTACGGTGTTTTACTTTCTATGCAACCGTCGCTCATGCATGTCTTCAAAAGTTGGTTATTCTCTCGTTTTAGCAAAATGTAAGCATAAGTAAGGTCGTTCTTGAATGGTGGATCACAGTGCCATTGGAACATTACGTTAAAACTTCTGATACAGCGCTAATAAATGCTTAATCATGGTTTGTTGTTTTCGATTTAATGTGCAGTTTGATATACGATATCGGTTAGACACTCAACCTCATATTCGAACCTATCATTATGAAAATCGAAGATCTTAAGTTATTTACCACTGTCGTCGAGCTGGGTAGTTTTACTGCCGCCGCCAACGCACTTGACCTTCCCCGTGCTAATGTTAGCCGTAGAATTAATGACCTTGAGAAGTCTCTCGGCATTCAACTGTTCTTTAGAACCACACGAAGCCTCTCCTTAACCAAATCTGGCGAGTTGTATTACAAAGAACTACTCAATGCATTAAGTGCGTTCGACAAAGCGAACTATGTCGCTTCCAACCTTTCAGAAGTTGCACATGGACAAATTAAGATTGGTCTATTGCCTGAAACCAGCGATATCATGCAGTCGACTCTGTTTAAATTCCAAGATATGTATCCTAAGGTTGAACTTGATATTCGCAACATTAGTAACGGCTTTGTCGACATGTACCGTCAAGGGTTAGACCTCGCTATGCATGGTGGTACGTTGAGCGACGCAAACGTGGTTGCTCGTAAAGTGATGGTTCTTCAACGTATTTTTGTCGCAAGCCCAGAATTTATTGAGAAACAAGGTAAGCCCTCAAACCTAAGAGAGCTCACCAATTACCCATTTGTTTGCTTCAGGTGGCCAAGTGGGGACATCGATAAACAATGGGACATCAAAGATCACACCATCAAAGTTGAACCTTCGGTTGTGAGCGACAGCATTGGCTTCGTGAAAGGCGGCGTAATTCGACATCGAGGCATCGCGTTGTTACCAGAACTATTGGTACGACAGCAACTCAAAGACGGCTCCTTGATTAACCTGTTCCCCGACGAGGATCTTCAAAAAGAAGAAGCATGGCTGCTCTACCCTCAACGTAAAGCATTAAGCCATTCAGCGCAGCTTTTGATTGATTTTCTATTACAAGAACTTCCGAAACTCTAACTATTGTAATGAATATTGTGACAGTGTTTCACGAGCAGGCTAGATTATCCTAACGAAATAGAAAGATAGAATCGCTTCATAAATTCAAGAGGAGCAATCCATGAAGCCTATCTTTCAACATTCATCTATTTTTCAACGTTCGTCTACTTTTCAACAGACACCTATATTCAAATATACAGTCATTGCACTAAGCTTAACCGCCCTGTTTGGCTGTAATGACTCAGAGGCGACTGCGCCTCAAAAACAAGCTCGACCAATTCAAGTGATTCAACTTGAGCCTCTTTCACATACGGCTGAAAAGTCTTTTACTGGCAAGATACAATCATCGGAAACGGCTGGCGTTGCGTTTCGTGTGCCTGGCACTATTCAAAATATGATGGTCTCTGTTGGTGATTCAGTAAAAAAAGGGCAACCACTTGCGCAGTTAGACCCTCATGACTATCAAGTCGCGTTAGAAGAGTTACAAGCACGAGCCCTTGAAGCTAAATCTGCACACAAATTGGCGACATCCGAACTTGGACGCGTAAAACAAGCCATCGCTGATAATGCGATTGCCGATGTTAACCTAGACCGTGCTATTAGCGGGTACGAGCGAAGTGAAGCGGCGGTTAAAGTCGTAGAACAGAATATACGCCGTGCGAAAGATTCGATTCGTTATACCCAATTGCTCGCCCCTTTCGATGGTGTGGTTGCGGCATCCAATTTTGACCAGTACGAACAAGTAATGCCGGGCATCTCGGTGTTCACAATCCACAATCCAGATAAACTTGAAGTTAAAATTCAAGTACCTGAAAATTTGATTCATGAGTTCAAACCAAATCAAAGTTCTGTCATAGATTGGTATGGTTCAGAGACTAAACTAATTGGTTATGCCGCTGAAATTTCGACGTCACCTCACCCAATCAAGCAGACCTATGCGGTTACTTACCATGTCGACTCCACTGACAAATCGGTATTACCTGGAAAAGCGGTCACATTGACGACTCAACTTGGAGAAGCGAGCAGTAATTTCTGTTTGCCATATTCTGCGTTAGTCAATCAAACGGGTATCGAGCAAGTATTCACGGTTAAAAATGAACAAGCTCATGGCGTGACTGTGGATGTGATTTCTATGTCCAAAAACACTGTGTGTGTTGAATCGACGCTCAACGATGGCGACTTCGTGGTCGTGAGTGGCGCGCAATACGTGGTGGAAGGACAATACTTCTCCAATATTCAAGTTAAAAGCCTGTAGGTGAACCATGATGAATCTAGCTGATTTTGCAATCAAACAACGCACCTTCATCCTGTTTTTCACTGCACTGAGTGTCATCGCAGGCCTGTTTTCTTATTTTGATCTTGGCAAGCTCGAAGATCCAAGCTTCACCATCAAAACGGCCGTCGTAGTAACGCTCTACCCCGGTGCTTCTGCGGAAGAAGTGGAACAGCAAGTTACTGATACCGTCGAAACTAAACTGCAAGAGATGGGATCATTAAACCGACTTCGTTCACTCTCTCGCCCTGGCATGTCGATGGTGTTTGTCGATCTCAAAGAGTCTCTTAATTCAAAAGCACTTCCTCAAGAGTGGGACTTATTGCGTCGCAAAGTATCTGACATGAAACTGTTATTGCCTTCGACTGCACAGATCAGTGTCGTACAAGACGAGTTCTCTGAAGTGTATGGGATGCTTTTCTCGATACACAGTGAAGATGCATCACCTGTCGAACTGCGCCGTTACGCAGAAGAGCTGCAACGACGTATTAAAACCGTTGATGGTATTAAGAAAGTTGAGCTACACGGTGTTCAACCTCGCGTTGTACATATTGATATCCCAGATGAAAGATTGGCTCAATACGGCCTATCGATGGCGCAAGTATGGAGCCAACTGAACACACAAAACACCACCTTTGATGCCGGTAAATTCGCAGCAGGTGGCGAGAGAATCCGCGTTCAACAATCAAGTGAGTTTTCATCTCTAGAAGACATCAAGAACTTGATGCTTAAAGGCGGTGTGAGTGAGCTAGGCACAGGCTTGATTCGCCTAGGTGACATTGCTGAAGTAACCATGGGTTACCAAGAACCAATGATGACAGAGAACCGCTACAACGGTTTACCAGCCGTGACCTTAGCGATGAGCCCTGTTACTGGCGTCAACGTTGTTTCATTAGGCGACGACATCAATCGTATTGTCAACGAGTTCCAAGCTACTCTCCCACTCGGTGTTGATATTGCCACCGTAGCGAACCAACCGGAAGAAGTACAAAAATCGATCGACAACTTCGTCAACAACTTGGTTGAAAGTGTCGCGATAGTATTCATTGTTCTTGCCGTTTTTATGGGCTTGAAGAGTGCGAATATCGTTGGGACCAGTCTTATACTGACTATCCTACTCACTCTAATCTATATGAACTTAGCGTCTATAGACCTGCATAGGGTGTCGTTAGGCACGTTTATCTTAGCGTTAGGTATGTTGGTTGATAATGCTATCGTTATCACCGATATGATGATCGTAAAGATCAACAAAGGAATTGATCGCACTCAAGCGGCGATAGATTCAGTAAAAGAAACAGGAACGCCTCTATTTGGTGCGACCGTTATCGCTATCATGGGTGCCAGCCCGGTTATCTTTTCGAAAACAGATGCCGCCGAGTTTTCTAGCTCTGTATTTTTGATCATCGCCTCTTCGTTACTGTTGTCTTGGTTTGTTGCCATGACCTTCACGGCGCTAATGTGTTGGATATTCATTAAACCAACCAAACAGAGCGAAAACACCAAAGTCAGCTTATACCGTAAGAGTGTTAACTGGACAGTAGATAACCCACTGAAGGCGTTGAGTGCCTTGGTACCATTGATATTAGTGACCGCATTTGCAATCCCAAGCATTGCCGTTAACTTTATTCCACAAGCTGACCGACCAATCCTGTTCTTGGATTACTGGTTACCGAATGGCGCTAAAGTGGAACAAACATCTGAAGACATGAAACGCATTGAGGCTTGGTTATTAGAACAACCAGAAGTTGAAAGTATCTCGACTTATGTCGGTGCTGGTGCTCCTCGTTTTTCTGTGACGATCGAGCCAGAACCATTCGATCCAGCTTACGGCCAGATCCTAATCAACGCGACAGACTTCCCGTCATTGAGCCCATTGATTGCCCGCGGTGATAAATGGTTAACGGAAGAGTTTCCAAGCGCTGATCCCCGCTTTAGAGGTTTGAAACTAGCAACCTCAGATAAGTTCAGTGTAGAAGCCCGCTTCTCTGGCCCTGATGTAGACGTTCTACACGATCTATCTGAGCAAGCAAAAGAAATCTTCGCAGAACACCCAGACACCAAGTACGTTCGTGACGACTGGCGACAGAAAAGTAAAGTATTTGAGCCTGTCATCAACCAAGAAAAGATGCGCTCTGCAGGTATAAACCGCGCGGATATTGCGTTCGCGATGAAGCGAGCTTCGGAAGGCATGCCTTTGGGTCGTATGAACTTAAACGATGAACTGGTCACAATTCAACTGCGAGGCACAAAGAGTTCGATTCAGTCATTGGAAACGTTGCCCGTTCGATCTCTGTTGGGCATCCACAGTGTTCCACTTGGCCAAGTTGTCGATGGATTTGAATTAAGCAGCGAAGAAACCATGATTTGGCGCCGTGACCGTGTAAAAACCATCACAGCACAAGCAGGTGTCGGTCGTTACACCACACCAGCAGCGGTGAGGAACTCAATCAAAGACCAAATTGAAGCGATTCATTTGCCTGATGGTTATAGCCTTGAATGGGGTGGCGAATATTACGACGAGCACAAAGCCGTCAGCGATATTCTTAAACAGCTACCTAAAGCAATCTTGTTAATGATCATCATCTTGGTGGCGATGTTTAACGGCTTCAAACAACCAGTAATCATCTTCACTACCCTACCGCTTGCAGCGACGGGTGCCACATTCAGCTTATTGCTATTGGATAAACCATTCGGATTTATGGCATTGATTGGCGCCGTAACCTTAACAGGTATGATCATCAAAAACGGCATTGTATTGATGGACCAAATAGAACTTGAACGTAAGAACGGGCGCTCACTATCTGACGCCATCAAAGAAGCAACCGTGAACCGCACAATGGCGATTTCAATGGGGGCACTTACTACAGCACTTGGCATGATCCCGTTGTTAAGCGACCTACTGTTTGACCAGATGGCAGCAACCATTATCGGTGGCTTAGCTGCAGCAACCGTGTTGTCTCTGTTTGTAATGCCTGCGCTGTACAAGCTTTTCTATCGAACTGAAGAAAAAAAGACAGTAGCAGAAGCAATCAAAGACGCCGTGATTGTGCTTGATGCAACACCTCAGCCTTCAAACAGCGGCAATACAACTTCATTCAACAAGGAGCAATAAACATGCATCCATTAACTAAGTTTAAAGTCGCTCCTATAGCGCTCGCTTTGTTGCTGACAGGTTGCGCGGTTGGCCCAGATTACGAAGAACCGCAAACGACTATCGCAGAGACGTTCTTATATAGCCAAGCTGATGTGAACCAAGACGGCGTGAGCCAAAACGAACAGAACAACCATTGGTGGACACAGTTCAATGATCCAACGCTCAATCAGTTAGTGGCCGATGTTCAAAGCCAGAACATCCCACTTAAACTGGCAGCCGAGCGAATCAACATGGCGAACTCATACAAAAGCGTGGTCGAATCATTCAAGGTTCCGACCATTAACGTCGGTGGTGGTTATTACAACTACCAACTGAGTGAGAACGACTCCCTACTCGGCCCGGTATTTGGTGCCTCTGATGCGGTTGAGTCAGCAACGGGCATGTCGTTGCTGGAAGCTCAACACGATGGTGGATTCTTAGGTGCGAGCATCGCGTGGGAAATGGACTTGTTTGGACGTATCGACAAACAATCCAACGCAGCGACGATTCGAGTTGAACAAGCCGAGATATTCCAATCAGGCTTGAACACCTTGATCACTGCCGATATCATTCACAACTACCTGCAATATCGTGGCGCGCAAGAGCGAAAAATGATCGCACTAGAGAACATAGCCGACCAAAAGCAGACTTTAGAATTGGTCACCAAAGTGGTTCGCAGCGGCTACGGGGCTGAGTTAGATCTTGCTCAAGCTAAAGCCATGCTTGCGGCGACTGAATCTATTGTTCCTCAACTTGAAATAGCAGAGCAAGTTCACAAACAACGTATGGCGGTATTGTTAGGCGAATCACTCACGAGCGTAAACCGACGTTTAGTCGGTGAATTCACCCTTCCGCGAATGAACGATGTAATTCCAACAGGCTTACCTTCTGACTTATTAGAACGACGCCCAGATATCCGAATCGCAGAACGCGAAATGGCAGCCATTAACGAAGAACTTGGTGCAAGCATTGCTAATCGCTATCCAAAGTTCTTCCTAACGGGTACGCCAGGTGTGACGGCTGGAAGCTTTGATGACCTGTTCAGTAGCGACTCATTCGGTTGGGCTGCATCTGCCGGTATCAGTTGGAATGTATTCGATGGTGGCCGAGGCGAAGCCATGGTAGAAATGAACGAAGCAAGGTTCCGTTCTGCAGCGCTTAACTACCAACACTCTGTCGACAGCGCCTTTGCAGAAGTCGATTCAAGCTTGTTTGCCTATGGCCGTAGCCAAGAGAACCAAAAACGCATCGATGAAGCTACCCTTGCCGTTGATAACGCGGTGAGCAAGGCAAAGTCGCTATACAAAGCGGGGCTAGTCGATTACTTGTCGGTGTTAGACGCACAAAGACAACAAAAAGCGATGCAAGATCGCCAAGTAGCGGCCAAGCTGCAAACCGCCAATACTACGATTGCAATATATAAAGCCTTAGGTGGAGATTGGAAAGTAGCTAATGAGCAAAAAGGTGAGATTGACACAGTTGATTTAGCTTCAATCAACTAGGGCAATTGCCCTAAGAACATGAACGATAAGCTCAATAAAAAATACCGCCGATATTATCGGCGGTATTTTTGTGGGTAGGTATTTTACTGTATTCTCGTAAAGCTTAACTATCGACGTGATTACGCTTCGCCCACTCTTGCAAGGCATCACCCATAGTCAACCCTGTCGCATTGTTCATCCACTGCATAAAATCACGGTCGAATTTAAACTGCTTACCAAGCTTGGACTTAAAATATCGACGCACGTTCTGAGTCGTTTTGTAGCTGTTCGTAATCACTGTATTATCATCAATCTGATTTTTGTGCCAATCAACCTTTTCCATGGTTTTAATCTCTTCCTGTCACTTAACGCACGAGTTACGCGTTTCGAGGGCCAAACATAATAATCGCCATACCCAATAGTGCCACAGAACCACCAACTAAATCCCACGTTGTTGGCTTTTCGCCATCAACAAGCCACAGCCATATCAAAGCAACTGAAATATACACACCGCCATACGCAGCATAAACACGCCCTGTCGCGGTAGGATGAAGCGTTAATAACCAAGCAAATAACGCGAGACTTATCGCAGCGGGAATCAGTAACCAAATGCTCTTATCTTCTCTCAACCAAAGGTATGGTAAATAGCACCCTACAATCTCAGCTACTGCCGTCAGTACAAAAAGACCGACCGTTTTAAATTCAATCACAAATTACCTTTACCTATTTAAATCCAGAATACCCTGTTAACGTCTAGGCTCGACAAACCAGAAAGGCTGGGAATCTGCCTTAAACGTTTCCTCTGTTCATAACAACAAGGTCAATTAGCCCCAACCATGGGGAGCGCTTTCGCTATCATCATACTCAGCATGACAAACCGAGCACTTGAAGTAGCTAATTTTTGATTTTGATTTATGTGAACCCAATAACACGCCGAATGCAATATTTAGAATTCGTGACTTGAGGGTGTTTTTCTCCTGCTGTTTTAACTTCACTTCGGACGCGCTTAACCTGATGTGTGACGTTTTCTTATTACAGTTTCCACATCGTAATACAGTGTCATTTTCTTGCATTTCCCTATTCCTTTAAGCACGTATATAGACAATTTCGTTATAACCTAAGTTCGCTGACTGAATTAGGTTCCAAACCGACATTAATAAACAAACGCTTAGACTCAAAGCAAACTAAAGAACCGTCACGCCTTCAACTTCAATCACTGAGTTAACATTCGCTCGCTCGATTATCTTGAGTAACGTTGTCTGGATTAACTCATTATCTCGAATTTCTGTTTCGCAAGAGAAACGCTCCTCTTGAACACCATCGCTCTCACCCAACATAAATTGAACCGAAACTTCCGTTGCGAGATCTTTTGTCGTTCCGTAATACGCTAGCGTGATTTTTGGGTATCCGTTGTCGCCTTTTTTAACCTGCTTTGCGATACGTTTTTTAGCTTTATCTAAATTCATACAACTTCCTTTTAAGGCTGAAACTAAAAATGAACAAACGTCTGGCATATCGTAGTTTTACTATAAAGCATTACCACATCCGCTACATGATTTTATGGATGATAACCCTCTTTTTCTTACGTTAGTTTTCCCACAAGAACCACAAAATTTCAAAGAGTGGACATTGTAAATAGACATTAAAGTAACAAGCGGAATCCAGACCAACAATTCTGGCCCATTACCACCTGAACAATAGATAAAACCAATCGCGAAGATACCAAACATAACAGACTCCAAAGTCCACAATGTTTGTTTGTACTTCGCACCTTTGATAATAAAAAACGTAAAAAATCCGATTAAACTACTGATAACCCCATAGACCGCAAATCCTATAAAGGCTTCTTGTTGATTCATAACTTTCCCTGTCCGCCTCACGTTTATGGTCCGAGCAACACTACTGCCCCAAAACCATATGACCTTAAACATTAGTCAAACTTTAAATGAAAAGTGCCAAGCCTTGTAAATCACTTTTGAGTTATCTGTTCGTTAGCAGCTTTCAAGGCCGTATTTAAACCGTCTGTATCCTTACAACCGATATAAACGTGCTTTCCATTGCTTAAACTTAACTTCAGCGCTGAACCTATCGATACATTATACAACCAACCATCGCTCAACATGCGGATGCCAATACCTTGATACCACTTGCTTTGATAAAACGATGTCTCCGTTATGTCTGACACTTCTACATTCTTACGCCAAAAACCAAAACCGAAATACCAGCTCAATACATTGCCTTTGACTTCAATTGTCATGGAGAAAAAGAGCAAAGCAATTAACCCGTTGATGGCGTGAGCGATGAATGTTCCGGAGTTATTATCAGACGTAATGACAATGAAAGCACTTATCGAAACAAGGATGAGCAGTAACCCCTTGTTGTATTCCTTACTATAAAACACAGTTATACCTCCTATAGACAACGAACAACCAATTACCTAGCCAACAGCTATCTTACTGTGGCCTTTCTAAATAATCGTGGCAAGTAATGAAAGCAGATTCCCCAAAACCAAGTAGCTTCACCTTGATACTACCTAACCAAAGTATCAAAGCAGAATAACCTTGTTCCGGATCTAAGCCTTGTTTATAAAGTACATCGAATCTACATTAGCCACTTGGCTATGCCTTGACCCATTCGGATCGCAGGACAGCCAAAACTACGGTATCCCACCACCGCCCTTTGAAAAAACGATGCTCTCTAAAGTGCGCTTCTTGACGCATACCTAAAGACTTACAGAGCTTAATGGCAGGTAAATTCTTACTGATTGTCTCCGCATAAATGCGGTGTACACCCAATGTTGAAAAACCAAAATCAGCCAAAGCGAGAGCCGCTTCATTGCTTAACTTATGACCTTGATACGATCTTGAAAACGCACACCCCATTGAAGCTTGCTGATTGTCTTCTAAACGCAAACAAACAGTACCAATGAACTGCCCTGTGCTCTTATATTCAACTGCGAGTTGATATGATTTCCTTGGTTCTTCAGAAACCTGGGCTATAAACAAGTTGGTTAACTCTTTATATTTAATAGGATCACAGTCACTTTCATCATAGAAACGCTGATATTTAGCATCTTGAGACATCGCTACGAAGGCATCTTCATCGCTAGGATTCATATCCCTAATAATCAGTCTCTTTGTCTCAATTTTAAACATCGAACGTTCCTTTTCATCTTTGTAAGCTAACGCCCAATAACGTAACCAAACACACTCAAATCTACCATCTAAATCACTAAAGCAAAGCCGAACGGCAACGGCAACGGCCAAGTGTTAACTGTCTGCTCAAATTACTAGCTATATTTCTTGATTTATAGCTTTCACCTGCCCAATTAAAGTATCGTATTCATACTCAATCCCTATTTGTTATGCCTGTTCTAACCCTTTCAGGGAGCTTGGTACTATTATTTTATGAAATGGCGTAACGAAGAACATATAGGTCTTACCAAACACATTGTTCACATGAACCACGGTATTTGCGTGAACAATTGCGGTTTCTCCTTCAGGCTCAATAAGAAAAGAAACTCGGACATTAAGATGTTTATCACAGTCTTCTAATACAACTTCATTCTCAGTTGAACTGACCAGTGTAAAAATACCGACTCGTTCGCCTACTACATATTCTGAACCTAATTTATCTCGGGATACATCTTGTAGACCCCCCAAGTTTTTTAAACCGAGTTTAGATACAACCCAGTTTCTCGTAGACATCAGAAATGAAATCCAAGTCGGTGTTTGAGTTGCTATTTCAAGAAATACTTCAATAGCAGTTTGGTTGTTGTATTTTATTTTTTTCGAAAAGCTATCACAGAAATATGAGTTTTTAGAATACTCGCTCAATAGTGACTTCTTGGGTATAGACATAAACTCTCCTTGATGATGAAAAGTCGACAATGCGCCATAGCGAATAATATGGGCTCCCCCTCCTGAGGAACTGCCACACTTAAGTCAACACCTATCATTTAAGGTGTTTAGATCGCACAGTGTAGCGAGTCTTACTAAAACGAACGGTCCTATCTTTGGGCCGTTTTTGTTTTTCGGGCAAAATATAACGTTTCACTCGCTCTCTCATAGCTCGCAGCTTTTTGGGAACCGAACCTGGGGAGGCGATAGCACACCACATTAGCTCATCTTGAATATCTCGAAGTGCCATCGTAAAGCTTATCCTAAGTGGTGAGACTTCAGCCTCTTTTGCTATTCGGCTAATCTCCAGGCGGATTAAGTTATACGCGATAAGGATACCCCATATCTCTTGCTCTACACCCTCTACAGATTGACTGCGGAGCAGAATTTCATCGTCAAGCATGTCATGCTTAATCTCGCCATAACTATTCTCGATTTCCCACCTTTCGAAGTACACATCTAATAATGATTTTAAACTGTATTTTCTATCTGTTAGAGAAGTCAGCAGCCCTTGTATATGATTGGGTTGTTGTTCACCATCATCGGGGTATAGAGCCAGCCTAGCTTTCCACGTTTCCGGGAGGCTCGGGTCTTGCTTTCTAGCTTGTGGAGAGACTTTCATCTCTACAATCAGATCTCGCCCATCATCATCGAGTTGCTCGATGGTTTCATATTTCACATTCGACTTTATTGGCGTCATCCAGTGACTTGTCCCATGCTCTTGTTGCCAGTTAAGCATAAGTTCTGCGCTCAAGTAGCAACGGTCAAAAATGGTCAATGAATTCGGGACTGCTGATGAAATTAAATCTTTTGCATAGCTGATTTCACCTTTAGAACTTTCCCCAAAAGCCACATCATGAATAAGTCGACTCCGTAGTGATGTGAGTGCGCACATTCGAACGATTGGATATTCAGTGTGCCTGTCTTTTCGGTAGTAAACATATTGATAATGCTCAGCTAAGCTTGGATTGTCGTGAGTTCTAAACTGTGTGCCATCGATTGAAAATAGGCTCAAACCATTCCATTTATCACCCGCATCTTCCGACTGTGTCCAGTGCTTTGCTGTGATTGAGAATAATGACTTTAAAGGCTTAGCGGTGAGGCGTTTTCTTGCCTGAGGAATTGCACTAGGTGCAATTGTTTCACCCAATGAATTAGACAATTTGAGGTCGAGTTTATCGAGTACATCAGTAATCGGTCTATCTCGATATAGACCAATACCAACGACTAACCATACAACAAGTTCGGCAGGTAACTTTCTACGGCGCATGCTCGCTTTGTTCGTTTCAGATAAAGCTTGGTTTATCCAATCTAGCGGAAGGTCTTTTTGGAACAAAGAAAGAGATTCTGGATTAGCAAAATCGTCAACATCGATTAACCAGTGTGACAGCATAAAAAAATACCCTTAAACAAAAGTGCTTAAGGGTATTGTTAACCATCTGTAGGATCGTTCAACTGATCAGGAAAATGCTTAAATGATCAGTGTTAACACTTAAGTGGGATTACACCGGAGGTAACATGTCTGATGATTCTTACTTCAGCGGTATCGCTCTAACTAAAAAACACTTTAGCGTTCATGCCGCAGACCAACATGGCAAAGCAATACTTAGAAGTCAGTTACTCGGTCTAAATTACTAATCCCATACTCGTTTTTTATACGGGGCAATTCCTCATATGTACTGATTACTTTAACTGCACCGCTTAGATCATTTTTACCATTAAAGCTATGCTTAACAGCAATGACGTCACAGCCACTAGATTTACCAGCACGAATACCCGCTGTGGAATCTTCAAACACAATTGTTTGGCCAGGTGAAGCCGCTAATCTACCAAGAGCTAAAGTATAGGCTTCAGGATCCGGTTTATGCTTAGTTACATGCTCCTGTGTGATAACAAGGTCAAAAGCATTCTCTAGCTGCAACGAGGTTAAAATATTATCAACCATCCATGTTGCTGCTGAACTAACAACTCCACACTTTTTCCCTGCTAGTTTTAACTGTTCTATGTAAGCCTTAGCCCCAACATTTAGCTCAAGATCATCATTGAGCATCTGTTCGTAATAAGCTCGAAAGTGGCAATTAAACTCTTCTAAGTCAGGAGCAATATTTGCATTTTCAAAAAAGTGACCCGTTACAACCTGCCAACTTTCCCCCATAACATCTTTGTAAATGTTGTGGTCTACGTGTGCGCCATAATCTAAACAAGCTAATGCTAACGCTTTGCCCTTTAAAGGCTCTGAATTTACTAATGTTCCGTCCATATCGAACAGATAAACTTCGTAATCTTTCAATTCACTCTCCATGTTATATTTTTCAAGCTCGTATAAGCCTAGTTAACTAGTGAAAAATGCAACCAAACTAATATGACTACCTTACCCACAAAAGCCGACCATTACAAAAGTGCCGAGCGTTTTGGAATCCAGTTAAACAATCTATTAGGTGATGGCTACGATAGTAGGCAATAAAGTAGTGGCAACAAACTAGCGAGCAATAAGCTGTGCCCAACAGACGTACTCTCTAATTTTGTCACAATGGTTGATTTAGCAGACTCGTTTTCAATTAACGAACTAGCAGAAACGCCAGCCATGTTACTAGGGTCACTATATCCGACCTTATGACCGGAAAAAGACAAAAGTGAACCCAGAGCAAGAAGAATTAGCATTGAATAGAACGCATAATCACTAGAAAATGCTAGTTTCAAATAGCCTGTGAAATACTCGAAAGTAACCACAATTAGCAGTGCTAATAAATTTGATAGCACTATCAACCTTACGAATTTAAACATATTCCCTCTGATACTAATAGAACAGCTAACGTCCCAATAAACGGTGAGTGTACGTGTGCCATAATGAAGCGAAACGGAATCGGCACACGCTTATGAATCCGACTTAACTGCTTTGTGAACTGGCTTTTCTAGCGATCACTAAACCATGATTACTTGATCCCAAAAGGCTTGCTTCGTCGCAATTTGCTAAATGATAATCTAACCATGTCTGATATTGAGATGGCGTAAAGTTATTAACACCGTTAGATATGTAACGTCCAAATCCATCTGTTGCTGCGTGTCCAATTACATTAAACCCATTTTTGTTTACAAGATTTTCAATTTCACTAGGCGTTGCGAAATACCCGACCTTGAAAAAACTATCGGCTTTAGCGTTTGATACCGTGCCATGTTTATTTAACTCTAGAAGCACCTCCGGAGTGACTAGCTCTGGAAATTGTTGGGCAAACATACCAGCGACAAAGAAACGTGAAATATAGGCTATGGCTAGTACACCATTTGGCTTTAAAATCCTTAGTGCTTCATTAACCGCAAGCTCTCTTTCATGCAGAGTTTTTAGGTGGTACAAGGGCCCAAGAATTACACAAACGTCTTGAGAACTACTTTCGATAAATGACACATCACAAGCATTACCCTCAAACACTTTTAACTCAAGACCTTCAGATTTTACTTTAGTATTTAAAATCTTCACTTGGTCAGGCGCAAGTTCTACTGCTGTAACATCACAACCTAATTTTGCAAAATGTAAGGAATAGCGCCCCGTTGCCGCTCCTAACTCACATACTGATTTTCCTTTAAGTAAATAAGGTGTGAGTTTATGTATCGTAGTATCAAACTCTAGCTGAGCGATATATTGCCGAGTTAGCCTTTCATCTTCGTTTGCACCCGTATATTGGGCTATCAATTCTTCCATTGGTCAACATCCCTTTTGCCAGTTAGCGCTGCGTTAAGTAGCTGACAACGCAACCACTACACAGTCGACTTAAATTTGTTATTAGAACGATACTTAAAGGTATCGCCCTAACTAAAAACCGCTTTAGTCTTCATGCCGTAGACCCAGGTGGTAAAGTTATACTTCAGAAGTCAGTAACTCGCTATAACCTACTGACTACAATAGCAAATATGCCACTCATGCGTATAGGCGTTGAAGCGAGTAGCGAGTAGCGAAAAATAGCTAGCTGGTCTATAAAATTGCTATCGCTTGTTATAAGCGAACTAGCTTGACCGTATTACTTATTTTTATTGTTCAGCCCAGACTCTAGTGCTGCTGCCTTAGTTTTAGCTGACTCTTCATAAGCATTAAATACATCGCTATTTTTACGACCGCTAAAGTGCAGAAAACTATGAATAATAAGCATAAAGAAGGATATCAACACAACAAATATGGGCGCTAAACCTAACCCATCAATGTTCGTTGACAAAAGACCTAGAACAAAAAATACACTCGATATAAGTGCAACCGATTTGCTGCGAGATGATGAGCCCATAAGTAACCCGCTTTACATAACTAAAGAAAGAATATTACTGAGAACCTTTTACGCATACTTTGAAATACTTAACAAATGCAATAGCTTATAACGAAAAGTTAAAGCGTGAACAACGCAATACCGAAGCTACTGAAAAAACCTTAATCACTAAAACCAACGCACAGTAAAAATGCCACGCGTTGCGAATCCTCCTTAAACAGTTTGTTAGCCCTAATAACGATCAGCGCCAATTGCAAAACAATACTGCTCTTTGAAAAATTGACTAATGTCAGTTTCTGGAAGACTAAACAGGATATCAGCAATAATCTCTGCGTAAGTCTTCCGTGACCAATTTATAAAAGATTCGCAGTTTAAGGCATTTATCCATGAATCATTAACTAGCGAGTCATCTATGTATTTCCTTTGAACTAAGTTTCTGATCACTTTTGGATAACTCTCTTTCAAAATTGACTTGTTATCACTACCAACTCTTAGTGGCTCTGTCTTTAGATGAACTAACAAGTTTCTGATTTTTATGAGGTCACTAAAATCTTGAAATGGAGCCATTCCCATTTGATAAGGATTAACATCTAATTTAGCACTAATTTTTAGATACTTACTTGAGATAGGCTCTCTATTTTGTTCAAGCTTTTGAAGATAATTCATCAATTCGACTTCATCACTTGTAATTTCTAAGTACTCATTATCAACTCTAATAACACCATTTCTTAAGTTACGATTGACGCCTAGTTCGGACTCAAAAACTGACTTATACCAAGCTTGCAGATCATGTAAGAACGCTTCTAACGCAGCTCCAATTAGAACTGTACAAACCATACCATCTTTATTCACACCTTCAATTTTCGTCTTATTTAACAAAGATATTGAGTGAAAAGGTATTAGTGTTTTCATAGTATTCCTTCCTAATTATTAGTGGCAACGAGGGCTAACGAATGACATAGATTCCCCCTTCCGAGGATCTGCCACACTTATGTGGTACTGAATTACACCGGAGGCACCATGTCTGATTATTCTTATTTATGCGGAATCGAACTAGCTAAAAACCACTTTAGTCTTCATGCCGTAGACCCAGATGGTAAAGTTATATTCAGAAGTCAGTAACTCGCTATAAACTACTGACTACAATAGCAAATATGCCGCTCATTGGTGTCGCTCCAATAACACGCGAAAGTGGACGCTACAAAGGTAAGCGCGTGATCCAAGGCGATCGAGCACAAGAACGCACGGTGTTATATATGGTAATGATGTCAGCCATGCAATGTAACCCCGATTCAAAGTAACTTATAATCGGCTTTTAGCTGCTGGAAAGCCTAAGAAGGTCGCAATAATCGCGTGTGTTCGAAAGATGGTTGTAACCGTTAACTCTATGCTGAGAGGTGGCGCCATGTGGAATGAAAATACAGCCAAAAGCTAATCATTGACGCCATAGTCGTTTGTTATATTTAATTGTCGGCTAAACCAATGATATGGAAATCAGCTCCAGAAGATCTAATAGCATTCTCGGCGCTGACTAATAACACGTCTAACTGAGTTTTGATTTTGCTACCTGCACTATTTTGGTAAACGCTTTTCTGAGTGTGTGGTTGAACAACTACAACACGATTCTTAACGTGCTTGTTATCTTTTAAACCCAGTAGAACTTTAAAGAAATCTTCTGCTTTTGCCTCAATTCCGTTATGCCAGCATCCCTTATGATCTGCATTGTCATGCCTTGCTTTCAGATCTTCAACGAGGACTTTCCTAGCTGTATACCTGAGGTTCTTAACAGCTTGGTTAAGTACAACGTCATGAGCACCTACGGATATTTTCCGAGATGTCTTATCAGATTTTGACGCTTTGACGTGAATTAACGATATTAGATGAAGTGAACCATGCTGAACATAATGAATGAAGTCGGCTTTTTCCCCTGCGCCATCATCACAATAAAGCCAACCTTGTGGCTTTTCTGTAGTATTAAATTCATTTGATGTTAGCCAGTTTCCACTCCAACATTTTTGTACCCAACAAAATAGTGATTTTTCTTTACCAATATCTTTTAATGAAGGTTTTTGGGCATTTGCTCCAGGTTTTTCCTTTTTGATGTCGTACTTTTCAAAATCAGCCCATAAAAACTTGTCATATTCTACATCTTGATAACCAGTTCTGAATACCATGCCATTTACAACAGCATGTCCCGACTCAAACCAGCACTTAACAAGTTCAGGATAGACAAACACTCGTTTATATAAGTCAAAGTACTTTTTAGTTAAAGGTGTTTCACTTTTTACTTTAAAGCTTACTTTATAGTCATCAACTTCAACTTCTACGCATATATGTCCTACCTTTTTCCCTGAGTAGAAAATGTCGAGTGAAATGTCACTTTCAACGAAACTATTCACGAGTTCAACATGAAAGTCATACTGTAGTTTTTTTAACAGTTCTTTACGATGTTGCCCGTCTTCCTCTGGTAAAAAATCGTAATCTACGAGAGAAAAATCATATGGATTTTTTAAATCATCGGGCTTAGATATTGGATAAGACAATATCCCGATAGGACTCTCTGATTCGACACTATTTATAGACAGTATGTCTAAGATTTCTAACACCCTGTTCTCAAAAGTGATCCAATCTTTACAAGGTCCACGCCATATTGACGATTTAAATGGATTAATTCCGACGGAGCTTTTTGATTTTGTTCCCCAAACTTCAGTGCGTACTGCTGACATCATATACGACTGATCAATCAAAGGATCTAGAGTGTCTGCAACACTTTTACCACCTAAAACTTTGGAATCTGCTTTAAAGTTATCTCTACCGTGTATTCCCGATAGCCATAGCATTTTAATTTCGTCTTCGTTAATGAAATTGCCATTCAGCTTGCTAATTGGGATGGGGAAGAGGTTTGGTAAGCGCTTTTTCCCAAAAAACTCTCGGATAGTATCTTTTTTACCTTTTTCAGAGAAATAAAAAGCAAGGTGGTCTCTAACATTAAAGCTAACGAAGACATGGTGCTCTAGATCTTTAAGATCCAAACCTTTTGCCCAGCTAGGTTCCTTAGCGATTGTATATGATGTAATTTTTACTGTTCCTAGTTCTCCAACTTCATCGTTGATTGTTGAACCAACAGTCATTTCATCAGAAGACTCTTCCTTCAATAATTGGAGAATCACTTCATGCACTGAGCATGATTTTTCCTTAGTTGATTTTGCGCCCAATAGGACAGATAAGTAGGGTGCTACATTATGTTTCTCAACTGCGATAGTATTACTTTCCACCTAGCCTCCTCATCACAACAGCATACAAGCTATGCAATAGAGATTTAATATTTATTTGATTAATACATTTATCACAAAGACCATTTAGTAGTTAGGGTAATTACACTATACGTTCAAAGATATGAATCAAATCACATTTAACATCAGGAGTCTGAAGACAAATATAACGAATGACATGGATTCCCCCTTCCGAGGATCTGCCACACTTATGTGGTACTAAATTGCACCGGAGGCACCATATCTGATTATTCTTATTTCTGCGGTATCGACCTAGCTAAAAACCACTTTAGCCTTCATGCCGTAGACCAAAATGGTAAAGTCTTACTTCATAAGTCAGTAACCCGCTCTAAACTACTGACTACAATAGCAAATATGCCACTCATGCGTATAGGCGTTGAAGCGTGTGGTGGCGCACATTATTGGGCAAGAACACTCAATAAACTCGGTCACAACACCCGCATTATGGCTGTTAAATACGTGGTTCCTTATCGAACTAAAGGGAATAACGACCTTAATGATGCAGTAGCTATCTGCGAAGCTGTTCAGCGTCCATCTACTCGCTTTGTGTCCATAAAATCCCCCGAGCAACAAGCCATCCTATCGGTACATAGAATAAGAGAGCATTGGGTTCGTGAACGAACCGCGCTTATGAATCGCATGCGTGCCCTGCTTTCTGAATTCGGATTAATCATTCCTGTTGGTCGCTCTTCATTGATGAAACACGCTCCCTTAATGCTTGAAGATGCAGAAAATTAACTGCCACATCTCGCAAGAACGGTGATTGCCGATGCTTATCACCACCTTGGAGAATTGAATCAACGTATCGCCAATACTGAACAAGTCTTCGATTCTTTCGCCAAGGTCAGCACTAATGTTCAACGAGTGATGAAAGTTCGAGGCATTGGGCCGCAAACCACTACTGCGATACTTGCTTCGATAGGCAATGGCTCTCAATTTGATAAAAGCCGTGATTTCTCAGCTTGGCTAGGACTCGTACCAAAACAATATTCGACGGGAGGAAAACCTCGGTTAGGTCGGATAACCAAACACGGCGACAAATACTTACGAACACTATTAGTTCACGGGGCGAGGACCGTCATTGCCAACCTTGGCGACAAGCAAGATAAGTTAAGTCAGTGGTGCAGAGGCGTTCTAGAACGAAGAGGTATGAACCGAGCGATAGTGGCACTTGCCGCGAAGAACGCACGAATTATATGGTCGCTTTTACACAATCAAACAGAATACGAAAACTATGCTGCTTAAGTAAAAAACTAAGCAGTATAAAGAGTTAAACCCACCGGGTCATTGCAAACGCTAATGATGGAGATAGGTTAAGACCACTTGCGGAGAGCCTGTTAATGCGGCGGACACATTAGATGTCATCTAACGAATAAGGCACCGCAGTCGCGCAAGTCATCAGGGCCACGACGTATGCGAATCGTCGATAAGTAGGCCGAATGTAGAGCGGCAGTCCAAAACCCATCAACATAAGTTTAGCGGATGTTTGACAACCTGGGGGGAATCCATGTAGCCCTGTTAACAGGCAAAATATAGTTGGCTAAAATTAGCGACGAAGGAGCAAAAGCCAACTATATTTTGTCCTTGTTTAACAGCTTGTTATGCATTTAGAGCGCAGGAATTACAGCTTCCTCTTGTTCTTCCTCTTTTTCAATTATATTGTCGGTAATAAGTAATTTATCTAAAGATGGATAGTCTACACCTCTAGCTGCTAATTTTTCTCTAAACCCTTTCCAAAGGTTTTTGTAGTCAGCCTCACAGGATTTCGACTCTTGATATAAATTTGTAAAGAATGAACCTATATCACCAGCATAAAGTATCTGGTTGTGCCCATAAGAACCAGTGTTAGATAAAGCTCCATCAAATAATTGATTAAAATCATCATCATTAAAATGTTTCGCGATAGGAATTAAAATATTTGAACCTCTTAATTCTGCACTATCAAAACTTCTTGAATCAGCGAATAAATGTATAGCTTCTTTTTTAAAGGTTTTAGATGGGTATGATGAAAATAAAGTGTACTTTTGAGAGTTATTAAGCTCTTGAATTACTGGCGTTAATTTAGACTTAATTTCATAATTTGACTCTGTGAGCTTTGTTACCCCATACTTGACAAGGTCATCAACAGACATTGATTGAATTAAACCTTCAATTCTGATTTTTTCGGCATCATCAATATTTCCCCAAACATCTCTTGTGATAAGGAATGGAAACACACGCATTAATTGAATATCTGTGGCTGTTGAAAGCATTGTTCCAAATTTATTTTCCATAACTTCATTGTAGATATCAGGTGCAATTCGCTCTATTGCCCCCAAAGAAGCAGATATACGATTTAAAAGTTCAGGGCTAATTCCGTTTTCGTCACGAAAAACTCTTTTTAATAAAATTAAAGATAAGTTACGAACACTACTTTCTCTTGCCCGACCTAAGTTATTTTCGGATGAAAGAACAGTAAACGCTTTTTCTGAGTCTTCAGGAAAACAAGCTTCATTAATTAAATCAAATAAACGTTGGATCACCACCTTGCCTTTAACTGGCGCATGAATTAAAAGGTAATTTGATGCTTGAACTATATATGAAAGTGCAAGTTCTGCTAATGGTGTGAACTGATTTCCATCATCAGAAAACGTTGGGTGAGCACAAACATTTCTATCATTTTTAAGTCTTTCAAGGTGAGATTTTTCGATTGCAGATATCAACTGAAGTTCATCACATGCCATATCTAAAATGTCTCTTTCGAAAGAAAGCATCGAAGCAGGATCATTTGAATTAATACCGTTTAAACGTTCTTCTAATCGTTTCGCAATTGGATCGTCGCCTAAACTTAACTCTTTTATTTTTTCTATAATATCAACGCATACAGCAATCCACGTCGTAATCAATGCAGCACGATATGCACCTATTCTGTATGAAGCAATGGCTTCATTTAAATAGTTCTTTGAATGAGTATTTCTAACTTTTTGGAGCAGTTCGTCCAAGTTACTTAAATGTTGTTTCAAGTTATTTTCCTTAATGGCTTACATAGTGTGCAAAACTAGATGAAATGCATAACGCTTAAGTATTTATCCATTGTCGTAGCACAATGGATAAATACCTGTTGGACTTGGCCGCTTCTATCTATGGAATTTGCTTTTTAGGACTGACTTACGTTCCACTATTATCATTAAGACCGGTACCCCGTCAGCCGTCCATTTTTCACTTCTAGCCACCAATTTATCTACTGCGACTATACCCGTTGCATAATCTTTTTAAAAGCGAACAATGCCCCTCTCGCCATAACGCAACGATAATTTTATTCATTACAATCAGACAACTAGGTCAGTCGGTGCTCTGAAACGACTATCCTAGGTCTAATATTGATGCACACGAGTACCATGCTGTTGCTATGGCAGTTCGGACAACACGGTTTCTCTTTCAGCACTTCCGATTTCTCTGCGGGTCGCTTTCGTAAGCTTTGCCTAATTTCCGCTATCGCTTTTACCCGTACCGCATTAGCTAGAAAGCCATAGTAGCGTATTCGCATTAGCCCTTTAGGCAACACATGTAAAAGTAAGCGTCGAAGTAACTCGCCCGCATTACAACACATTCTTTGCGTCCCATTGGTTCGGTAGTCTTTGTAACTCATCGTGATACGGCCATCCACGTTATAACTTAATTGGTTGGGATTTAACCCGATACGATTGCAATACCGCGATAGATAACCCACTACCGCTGTAGGCTCGTGGAGTACAGGTTTACTGTACACAACCCATCTCTTACTAGCGGCTTCCTCTAATAAATTACTGTGCGTTGCTATTAACTCGCTTACTCGACATAACATCTCTTTCTTAAAGCGAACGGATAAGGCTTTAACCGGAAGCAGGTAACTCTCTTTTCTTGTCGGTTGCCATTGCCGATCTTTTGTAAGCACCCCACTCGGTAGTAGGCAATGAATATGAGTATGTTGACTCAGATTTCTTCCCCAAGTATGAAGAACCATTAATGCTCCAAGTTGACCGACAAGGTGATGCCGCTCATTAGCAAACGCGCATAATGTTGCCCACACTGAATGAAACAAGCATTGATAAACCACCTTAGGATGCGCTTTAACCAGAGCATTGAACTCGTGAGGTAAGGTAAAAACCATATGATGGTAGGCCACAGGTAAAATATCTTGGCTTCGCTTTGTTAGCCATTGCTGTCTCATCTGCTCTTGGCAATTGGGGCAATGACGATCTCGACAAGAGCAGTACCAACGAGTTTCATGGCCACATTGCTGACAACGCCAGTCGTAAGTGCCCATACGCTCTGTTCGGCAGTCTCTTAAATGATGGAGTACTTGCCACTGCCTCGGTGTGACTTTGCTTTTATCAAGCTCTTCTAAGCCTTGTGTTAATACGGCTTGGTAAGGAGATAATGCGTTCATTCGCTCTCCTCCCATAGTTGAGCAACTAAGTCGAACTTACTTCCGTCCGAGCTTTCGTTGTGATGACCTATCCAATGGGTGTACCTCAATGTCGTTTTGATATTCGAATGTCCGAGGTAACGCTGCAGAACATTCAAAGGCATGCCCGATTCGAGCTGATGAGTCGCATAAGCGTGCCTCAAGGCGTGTATTCCTCCTAATTTTCTGACGTTTGCCTCAACTTTTGCTGCTTTGAAGCACTTCTGCAAAGAGCTAATACCCAATGGCTTTTCGGGCTCTAGGCTGGGAAACAGCACTACGGTTGGGTGATAATGACGCCAGTAATTTCGAAGATGATTCAGTTGGCTATCACCCAGTGGAACAAAGCGATCTTTTTTACCTTTACCACAATGAATGTGCAGTCGTTTCGCCGTACCATCGATGTCTTTCACGTACAAGCCGACGACCTCACTGACACGTAGGCCACACCCGTAACACATTTCAAGTGCGGTCTGATATTTAAGACTTCGACAATGACTAATGATACTTCTTACTTCCTCGCGATTAAGCAGCTCCGGTATTTTACTGGCACGTTTAATCGGGGGAACCAGTCGCTCTTCAAATTCCCTATTCAAAACGGCACGATAAAAGAACAAGATGGCATTCAACGCTTGAGCACAAGTACTGCTACTTAAGTTCCGCTCTTTAATGAGCGTGCGCAAATACGCACTAATCTGTTGATCGGTAAGTAAATCGGGAGATAGATCGTAAGTAGTAGATAGATCTTTAACCCAACGTAAATAGCTAGCATGGGTTTTCGGAGAAAAACGGCGAACCGCCATTTCATCGATAAGTTGTTGTCTTAATGGGCTCATGATGTATTCCTTAATCTATGGATACATCATAAGTTTGGTCTATCGGATAAGTGAGAGGAAAGTCCTCCGCGAAGCGGCTTAGTTCAACAGCTCTTAGGCAGAAAAATTCTGCATTTAAATATAGAATTTTTCTATCTAGTTTCATATGTGCGGCACTCTACCATGATTAATCACAGTATTTCAGTGACTTAAAACATAGATAAACTCATTGAATGACAAAATGCAGAATATTTCTATATAGTATGATTTTAGCGAAAACTCGCCCGCACTGTATGTAATCACAGTACCCTGCACATACCCAAACACAAAAAAGCCTGCCATTTATGCGAACATAAATGGCAGGCTTTATACGTTAGTTAACTTGTGAATTGCTAGCTTACGCCGCTTCGAATGCGAGGGCTTTCTTCTCTACCTGACGGAAAATCAGCGTTAATACACCATTCACTGCTAGGTAGAATGCGCCAGCAATGCCGAACACTGTGAGCGTGTCGTAGGTTTGGCCGTTGATACGCTGAGCGTAGCCCATCAAATCCATGATGGTGATGGTGCTTGCCAGTGATGTACCTTTGAAGACTAGAATAACTTCGTTCGAGTAAGCTGGAACGGCGCGACGCAGTGCGTATGGCAGTAACACTTTAAGCGTCGCAATTTTGTCCATGCCTAATGCACGACATGCTTCCCACTGCCCTGCTGGAATCGCGTTGAATGCGCCTCTGAACAGTAGCGTGCTGTATGCCGCGGTGTTCAGTGCGAGTGCTAACATTGCGCAGAACCAAGGTTGGCTAAGCCATGTCCATAGGAAGCTTTCACGAATCCAATCGAATTGACCCGGGCCGTAATACACCAAGAAGATCTGAACCAACAATGGTGTGCCGGTAAACAGCGTAATGATGCCACGTGTTAACCAGTGAATCGCCGGTATTCTTAGGATTAGCGTTACCGTCATCAGCAATGACAAGATACAACCAACAAGCAATGAAGCACCTGTGAGTTGAAGACTGGTCACTAAGCCTTCAAGCATTTGAGAGAGGTATTGTTGATTCATGCCATTGCCCCTTTGTTACCCAAACCTTGAATAGAGAACTTACCATCAATCACTTTTACCAATCTTTGTGTGATTAAAGTGATGACCAAGTAGATTGCAGCTGCTGTCGCGTACCAAGTAAATGCTTCGTGCGTTGCCGCTGATGTTAATTGCGCTTGTTTCAATAGATCGGTTACGCCAATCAGCGATACTAATGCGGTGTCTTTCAATAACACTAACCATTGGTTGGTTAACCCTGGTAGAGCGTGTCTTACTGCTTGTGGCAATACGACTCTGAAGAAAGCACGAGATTGTGAAATACCAAGCGCACTTGCTGCTTCTCTCTGCCCTTTGCTTACTGCTTTCAACGCACCACGAATAGTTTGCGAAGCGTAAGAAGCAAAAATAAGTGACAGTGCAACAACACCAGATAAGAACGGGCTCACTTCTATGAAGTCGCCAGTGATCATGAACAGAACTTGTGTCGAACCAAAGTAGATAAACAGTACGACCAAAATTTCTGGTAAACCACGAACAATCGTCACAAATGCAGTCGTTGGCCATTTGATTACAATACGACGAGACATCTCACCACTTGCAAACAAAACTGCTAGAACCAATCCAACCAATAGGCTTACGAACGCAAGCTGAACAGTCATCCAGCTTGCTTCGACGAGCCCTAAAGAGTAACCCGTTAATTCCATAAATTACTTACCGAAGTACTTGTTAAAGATCTTGTCGTATTCGCCGTTCGCTTTCACAGCTGAAAGTGCAACGTTAAGCTGGTCTACAAGTTCTTGGTTGCTCTTGTTTACTGCGATACCAAAGCCGTTACCGAAGTACTCTTGGTTTGTTACTTGGTCGCCAACGTACGTTAGGTTGTCTTCTTTCTTGAACCATTCTGCTACAACGGCTGTGTCACCGAATACAGAATCAATACGACCGTTTTTCATGTCGATGAATGCATCTTGGTAGCTTGAGTAAGGTACCGCTGTTACGCCAGTCATTTGCTCAAGTAGGAAGCTCTGGTGAGTAGAACCGTTTTGAACACCAACACGCTTACCTTCTAGTGCTGCTTGGTCTGCTACTTTGCCTTCGAAAGAGATGAATGCTGCAGAGTTGTCGTAATATGCGTTAGAGAAGTTCACTTGTTTAAGACGCGCTTCTGTGATGTCCATTGCCGAGATAGCCGCATCGTAACGTTTGAATTTAAGTGCAGGGATCAAGCTATCAAATGCTTGGTTGTGGAAAGTACACGTTGCTTTCAGCTCTTCACAAAGTGCGTTTGCTAGGTCTACGTCAAAACCTTGAATTTGGTTGTTCTCATCCATGTATTCGAATGGTGCGTAAGTTGCTTCCATTGCGAATTTGATTTCTTCTTGCGCCGCTGCGTTAAAAGAAGCAAGGCCGATAAGTGAAGCTAGTAGAATCTTTTTCATTTTGTTACTCCGAATACTGTGTAGTAGCGGCCTGTGGCCATTCTTATAATTTGATTGTTTTAATTGATGTTGTGTTTAGCTAAATCTAGTGAGTCAACTTTCTTTTAATAAGAGACTTACTTAATGAGTCAAATACTCAGCAAACTCAGGTGTCTGCGGATTAACGAATGAATCGCTGGTGCCGTGTTCAACGATGTACCCTTTCTCTAGGTACAGAACGTGGCTAGCAATCTTCTTCGCGAAATCGACTTCGTGCGTCACGACCACTTGGGTAATGCCCGTTCCGCTCAATTCTTTAATAATGCTCACGACTTGGTTGGTGATCTCAGGATCAAGCGCCGCTGTTGGTTCATCAAACAACAACACATCCGGTTTCATCATCAGCGCACGTGCAATCGCAACACGCTGTTGTTGACCGCCAGACAGTTGAAGTGGCCAAGCGTCGGCTTTGTCTGCAAGTTGAAGTGTCTTTAGTACTTCTTGCGCTTGCTTAATCGCTTCTTGCTTATCCAAACCCGCCACTTTGGTTGGTGCTTCAATCAAGTTTTCCATCACCGTCATGTGTGGCCATAAGTTGTATTGCTGGAACACCATGCCGACTTTACGACGAAGTTTAAGCCCCTGCTTCTCTTGGATTTGGCTTGAAAAATCGAATTGCTCGTTCGCAATGTCTAATTCGCCGTTGTCCGCGATTTCTAGCAGGTTCAATACACGCAGTAATGAACTCTTGCCCGCGCCGCTTGGGCCAAGCAATACCAAGGTTTCGCCACTCTCACAGTCGAAACTGATGTCGTGAAGAACTTGGGTATCACCGTATGATTTGTTGACGCTCTTTACTTGAATACTCATGCCACAATACTGCATTAATTGTCATTTGTTGGTTATTCTATTCAATCCGAGGTTTTATGCAAGAAAAATGTATAAAAAACTACTTTGTTGAATTTTTGTAACAAATATTGCACAAAAAACAGTCGCTATAACTGGTCTTACAACCAAAATTCGCAAGTCATTGATAAAGTTAATATCGAGATAAATAGCAAACGTTTCTCTTCCAATTAAAAAATCAGTACAAGATCTAAGAACCTGTAGCTTCTATTCGCCATTGGCTTACGCTCACATGCATAAAAATTAGAATCAAATAGCTCATTTGATCTTTATTTCAAGCGCCACTAAATGATTAATGTTCCTTTTGAACAGTATCGACTCCGTCACTTGCTAGGCATCAAAGTCCGAAAATTGAGTATCGTAGGAAGCATCCGTCAGTGATGCGTGCTTTAATGGTTTCTCTTGTAAGCAACAAACATTTACGAACGACTAGCACTTAATTCGTGACAAGTACGTACAAACAACAAGCCATCTACTCTTAAAGCGACAACACATTAAGGCAGTCATATGCAAAACGATGTCTCTTCTACGCGTGACTCTACTCAGCGAACGGTTCAACGATCGACTAAAAAGGCGCCACAACCCAAACCTGAGAAGAAAAGCCTCAGTATTTTATTTGAGCTCAGCAAATTTATTCAGCCCTATAAAGGCCGTGTGATTGCAGCGCTGATCGCTTTGATCTTCACGGCGAGCTTAACCCTTTCGGTCGGGCATGGTATCCGTCTTCTTATCGACCAAGGCTTCAGTCAACAATCGTTATCAGATTTAGGCAGTGCGATTCAATTCATCATGGTTGTAGTCGTGCTGATCTCGATTGGCACCTTCTTTCGCTTCTATTTGGTCTCTTCTGTTGGTGAGCGAGTAAGTGCGGATATACGCCTGTCGGTTTTCAATCACGTGGTGACACTTCACCCGAGTTACTTTGAAACCAATGGCAGTGGCGACATCATGTCGCGCATCACAACCGACACAACTCTGCTTCAAAGCATCATAGGTTCGTCGTTCTCTATGGCGATGCGCAGTGGATTAATGTGTATTGGCGCAATCATCATGCTGTTCGCGACCAACATTAAGCTAACGCTGATCGTGTTGGCCTCAGTGCCGTTTATCCTGATTCCGATTTTGGTATACGGTCGACGAGTGAGAGCCCTATCTCGCCAAAGCCAAGATTCGATGTCTGATGTGGGTTCTTATGCTGGCGAAGCGATTGAACACATCAAAACGGTGCAAAGCTACAGCCGAGAAGCGCAAGAGAAAGCATCGTTCGCAATTGAAGTAGAAAAGGCTTATGAGATTGGTCGCCAACGTGTAAAACAACGCGCGATTCTTATCTCTGGTGTGATTGTTATCGTGTTCAGTGCGATTGCAGGCATGCTTTGGGTTGGCGGCAGTGATGTTATTAACGGCACGATGTCGGCGGGTGATCTAGCTGCATTTGTCTTCTACGCGATTATGGTCGCTTCATCGCTAGGTACGATTTCTGAAGTGATGGGTGAATTGCAACGTGCGGCAGGTGCGACAGAACGATTAATTGAAATTCTGCAAGTTGAAAGCCATATTGTTGCGCCTGTAGAAAAACCAACATCACTCGATAACGTGACACCAGAAGTCGCTTTTGATGATGTGACCTTCTGTTACCCATCAAGACCCGACCAGCCCGCAACAAGCAACCTCACGCTAACGGCCCATGAAGGTAAAGTGTTGGCATTGGTTGGCCCGTCTGGCGCAGGTAAAACCACCCTATTTGAACTGCTGCAACGTTTCTACGACCCACAAATAGGCAAAGTAACGTTAGGCGGTGTTGAACTGAATCAATTTGATCCGAACGAGCTAAGAAAGCAGATGGCGCTTGTACCGCAGCAACCCGCTCTGTTCAGCAACGATGTGTTCCATAACATTCGATACGGGAACCCAGAAGCAACGGACGAGCAAGTTATCGAAGCGGCGAAAAAAGCGCACGCGCACGAGTTCATTCAGAACTTACCTGAAGGCTATCACAGTTTTCTTGGTGAACGTGGCGTGAGATTGTCTGGCGGTCAGCGTCAGCGTATCGCAATCGCTCGTGCCATCTTAAAAGATCCGAATATTCTATTGTTGGACGAAGCAACCAGTGCGCTAGACAGTGAAAGTGAGCATCATGTTCAACAAGCTTTAGAAGAGTTAATGCGTGGCAGAACGACGATCATTATCGCCCATCGATTATCAACAATTAAACACGCCGACCAGATTGCGGTACTCGATAAAGGGCAGCTAGTAGACATCGGCGACCACCAGTCTCTCATCAATAGCTGCGAATTGTACCAACGCTTAGTTGAACTGCAGTTCAAACACCTTAATAGCTAAGTTATGGAGCAAATGCGTTCAAGTCATTAAGTAATGAAAGACTAAGTCCCTGACATTGTGTGGTTTCAAGCTTCAAAAACTTAAATCACACGTGTTGCAGTTTTGTTAATTTAACGGTAGGGTTTTTATTCCAATAACAACTTATCCCGCAGATAACAATAAGAGAGTTCGCATGGAAGCACTATTATCTGACTACCCGGTAGTAACAGAAATCCCTGTCGCTTGGGGAGAAATGGACGCGCTTAATCACGTTAACAACGCCGTATATTTTCGTTATTTCGAAACTGCTCGCTTAGATTTTTTCAAGCATGTCGAGCTGATGGAAGAGATGGCAATTACCAAAGTTGGCCCTGTTCTTGGCGACACTTATTGTAAATATTTCAGACCAGTCACGTATCCAGACACGCTGATGATCGGTTCTCGTGTTACAGACATTCAAGACGACCGCTTCACCATGGAATACGCGATCGTCAGTAAGGCTCAGCAGAAGCTGACGACAATCGGCACTGCGACTATCGTTATGTTCGATTTCGCTTCAAACCAAAAAGCCCTGCTCTCGCTGCGCTTAACCAACGAAATTGAAAAGATGAACACGTTGAAAAACCCATGCTTCAAACAGGAAGCTGTGACGGAATAACGTATTCGCTAATTGAAAAAGACTCAGAAAATTTCAGACATTAAAAAGCCACTCGATTGTTGAGTGGCTTTTTGTTTGATCTTCTGGGCTTATAAGCTTTTGGCTATAGACCTATAAGCCTTGCAGCCTATAGACCTTGCACATATTGAGCGTTAGTTCGAACTTCAACCATCTGCTCTAGGTTCTGTTGTGAACCATCAACACCGTTAATCAAACCTTGGAAATGTTTAATCAGCTCTACTTTGTCTTGTACTTCTTTCGAACCCGCGCCGATGTTGGTCAGGTCAATGAAGAACTCGTCGAACAGACCTGAGAAATCCGTTACAGCGTCATGGTTTAAGAACTGCTCGTGGTTGTAAATGCTTGGGTAGCCGCCCTTCTGCTTATCCACCGCGAAAGAGATGCCTTTCACGTTAGTAATCGTGGTCGCTTTCTCACACTTCAACATACAACCCGCTTCAATGCTTGGCTTGTTACAACCTACCGTTCTTTGGAAGAAACACTGACGACTGGTCATCATCAAGATTGGGTGGTAGATGCTGTAGAACAGTTTGAAGTTCTCTGGACGGCGAATATGACGAATCTGACCTTTGTTGATCTCGTTCGAAATGAAAGCACCAGCACAGTTTAGCTCTTCTTTCAGCGTAACCAATGCGTGAGAGTTTGTGGTGTTCATGAACGGGCCTGCTACCCACTCAATTCCCATCTCGTAAGCTTTGTAGGCAATACCCGTGTTGTTGGTCACGATGCGAGCTGGCTTGATCTCTTCAAGGATACGAACTGCTTCGTCGTAATCTTTGCCGATCAATACTGCAGGGAACCAAGGAATCAAACGTGAGTTTGCTGCCAAGATATCGATGTACTTGTTACAACGCTTCTTGAAGCTTTCAGGCAGTTTGAAGTATACATCCGCGTCAGTTACGTCACACAGGTGTAGGTCTTCCACATCCGCGATAAGCATCGACATAGTTGGCTTCTCGTTCACCTTCGGGTGCTGAGGCAGTGCTGGCACTTCAACGTGCTTAATCACTTTCACAGAACCGTTTAAGATGAAATCGATTTCGTCTTTTAAGACCGACACTTCTTTCAAAGGAAGAATCAGACCTTCATCTAAGTTGTCGTAGTTACAGTTTTCAAGCGTATGAACAGCACTCTTCACTGACTTGAAACGCTTTTCAAGTAACGCCTGAGTAATCGCAGTCTCTTTAGCTGTTGCCAATAACGATTGAGATTGAACCGTAAAGTTTTCTTTTGGTGTGTTCACTGTCACCGTAAATGGTTGACCCACCTTAGCGCTAAACGACAATGACACCGGCGTTTTACGAATATCAAGGAACTCGATCTTGTCGCGCATTTCACTACCTAGCGCATTCTTAGCTTCATAAAGATCGCTGGTCACTTCTTGAATTTGCACAACAGAGATTTCATTGTTCTCTTTCGTCGCTTTATCAACGGCGTAGTTCATGCTGTTGTCACGAGGATTATCAATGAACATGTCTTTCGTTAGGTTGCCCTTAAGGAAAGAGTTGGTGAAATCACGGTTGAATACTTTGTGTAAGTTCGAATCGTCTTCGATCAACAAACCACTTTCTACAAAGCTATCAATCTGTTTACGCCACGTGTCTACCACAGTGTATACGTAGTGTGCGCCTTTAATACGGCCTTCTACTTTCAACGAGTCAACTTTCGCGTCAACCAGTTCAGGTAGGTCGTAGTAAGCGGAGTTATCTTTCAAGTTCAGTGGGAACTTGTTGCCTGCGTTGGTGATTTCGTATTCATCACGACATGCTTGGCTACAACGGCCACGGTTACCTGAGTTACCCACACTTACTGAGCTTGAGTAACATTGACCAGAGAATGCGATACACAAAGCACCGTGTACGAACACTTCAGTCAGTACATCGTGATCATGTGCCACTTCCGTCAGCATTTTGATTTCTGGTAGGTTCAATTCACGAGACAAGTTAACGCGCGTCGCGCCAATCTTAGACAAGAACTTAATCTGGCCTTCGTTGTGCGTCGTTAACTGAGTCGATGCGTGAACATCTAACGATGGGAAATGCTTTTTCACCAAATCAAACAAACCAAGATCTTGAACGATGATGCCGTCTAGTTTGGTGTTCACCAGTTGGTTCAGCAATTTAGTGATAGTCTTAATTTCATGCTCCAGCAGCACAACGTTAAGAGTCAGAAACACTTCACAACCATATTCATGAGCAAGGCGAATCACACCATTCAACTCATCTAACGAAAGGTTAGAGGCTCTGTTACGAGCGTTGAAGGTGTCTAAACCACAATAAACCGCATTGGCACCGGCCACGATAGCGGCTTTAATCGCCTCGACATCGCCACCTGGGGCTAATAACTCAATCTTTCTGCTCATTTTTGAAGTCGCTCACTTACTTATAATTTTTAAGGCGCGTATTCTACCTACAACACGATCTCTTTACCACCTAACAACACTTTCCAAACTAAATGACCTCAATAATGCCAAACGAATTCGATTTACCTATCCTTTATTCTTTAAGACGCTGCCCTTACGCTATGCGAGGAAGGATGGGCATCGCACTATCACAGCAGAAAGTGTTACTTCGAGAAATTGTTACCAAAGATAAGCCTAGCGAACTATTGGCCAGTTCGCCAAAAGGCACTGTTCCAGTATTGGTATTGCCTGATGGTCAAATCATCGAGCAGAGCTTAGATGTGATGAACTGGGCGCTTCAACAAAACGATCCTCAAGATCTTCTACGTTCAAGTAACCCAACACTTAATCAACAAATCCACCAGCTCATTAAAGTTAACGATGATGAGTTTATTGGCCACTTAGAAAAGTACAGAGCGTCTGTTCGTTACCGAAACATCGATGTTGAACAACGTCGACAAACCTGCGAAGCGTTCATTCGTCAGTTAGAAGCGCTGCTCACCGATCAGCCCTACTTTTTTGGAGAAACCCCAAGCTTAGCCGATTTTGCCGTGATGCCGTTTGTTAGCCAGTTCGTAAGAGTTGAGAAGAAGTGGTTTGTGCAATCTGAATATCAAAACGTAGGACGTTGGTTAAGAGCGCACCTTGAAAGTAAGCTCTACACCCAAGTCATGAAGCAATATCCTTTGTGGAATGAAACCAAGCAAGATTGTTTTTTTGGGTAGAATTAAGTCGCCATGAATTGCTGGAGATAACTCCATATTGCTGAAGATTACCGAAGATGACTGTAAACAGTTCTAAATAAGCATAGACAGCTCTCTATTGTTATGAAAATCGTGACACTGAATCACAAGCGATGCTATTGATGGCATATTAGATATCAACGAAAATCGCCTTTCACTCAATCACAACGTTAGTTTGAAATGCGCTATGCCAAAAAACAAAGTAAACACATTCAACACACCTAGCCCCGATTTTAAAGGGTTCGCGAAAGTTTCACTGTTAGTGGCCTTCTCGCTTGCCCTTTCAGGCTGTAGCGCGAAAAACAAAGCAACCAACACAAGCCCATCTGCTGCGCAGCAGAATCAAACCTACATTCCAACAAACGTTATTTACTAATCAAATTCCGACGGACTTTATGATAGATAAAGAAAACGTCGACCTATTGATTGAAGAAGGTAACAAACAACTTGTTGCCGATCCGGAATTTCAAAACTTCTTATCATTTGAATATAACAAATGATGTTAATCTAGTTGCTTATTAAAGCGCAATCTGGCGATCAAAAATCACGTCATAATTTCACCTTTACAAGGATCACTATGGAATTTGAAAACAACATCTTACATCTCGGGTCATTCTTTGCAGTGACCATGGGGATCGTGGTTCTATTTATCGGTCGGAGGCTCAATCAGGTCATCGGTTTTTTGAAAGAGTTCAGTATTCCAGAACCTGTATCTGGCGGGATTTTGGCATCGCTCCTGTTCGCGGCTCTTTACGCGACGACCTCAATCGAAGTGCAGTTTGATCTGTTTGCTCGCGATGTATTATTGGTCTACTTCTTTACCACGATTGGTATTAACTCAAGTTTGAAAGACCTGTTCAAAGGCGGAAAGCCCTTGGTCATTTTGCTAGCAATCACTATCTTCTTCATGATCATGCAGAACATCGTCGGTATTTCTGTCGCATCAATGTTTAGCCTAGAGCCTGTCTTTGGTCTACTCAGCGGAAGTATTTCACTGATTGGCGGACATGGCACCGCGATTGCCTGGGCACCCAAGGTTGCAGAAGAATTCGGCCTAGAAAGCGCAATGGAAATTGGTATCGCCAGTGCAACGTTCGGGCTGATTTTAGCCAGCCTGATGGGCGGTCCTATTGCAAAGTTTCTCATCAAGCGTCATAACCTCAAACCTACCGATGAGCAATCAGGCTCAATCGATTCAAAGGCCAAAAAGCAACAACAAGCTCTCACATCATTTCAATTTTTGGACGCCGTATTAGCGATCCATATTTGTGTCATTGTCGGCGCGTTGCTTAATGAATTGATCAGTCAAACAGGATTACAACTTCCACTGTTCGTATCGTGTTTGTTTGCGGGTATCGTGATCACCAACGTAATGCCAGACTCCTACCCAAGAATCTCGGGCGCAAAATGGCCGACACGCTCGCCCGCTATCGACTTAATTGCTGAAATCTCTCTGGGTACATTTTTGGCGATGTCATTAATGAGCATGCAGCTTTGGACGCTCATTGATTTGGCGGGTCCTATCTTCGCGATATTGGCAATGCAGCTGCTACTGGCCGTGATAATCAATATCTTCATCGTGTTCCCATCAATGGGTAAGACCTATGATGCGGCTGTTGTATGTGCTGGGTTCGGAGGGATTTCGTTAGGTTCAACACCTACAGCCATGGCAAACATGTCGGCAGTAAGTCAGAAATATGGGCATTCAGCACAAGCCTTCATCATCGTGCCATTGGTATGCGCGTTCTTCATTGATTTAGCGAACGCCCTGATTATTCCTTACTTCATGAGAATGATGTAGCTGACCTTTGTTAAGACGGTACACCACAATTTGTTAAAGCGGTGTACCGCAATTTATTTAGGCGGTGTACCCCAATAAAAAGAGCCGCTCGTACAGAGCGGCTCTTTTGCTAATGACTCAATTTGACTATCACTAACGACAACCCAAAGCTTATTGAATCGCTATCGAAATCTCGACTTCAGTTTCGCCTTTGTAGAATTCAAAATCTGTCGTGTAAGTTCGAACATGTGGGCAATCCGCTGCGTTGAAATACGCCCATACTTCACCCCATAGGTCGATCACTGCTTGAGGGAGTTCACCTTCAGCAGAAAACGTTAAGTATTTGCCTGCTTGTATTTCGGTTTCGACAAGCGCATCTAAATTGTTATCGGTGAGTGCGTTAGTACAAGCGATAACATCAAATTCACCCGTAAAGTCTGACTCGTAGTTGGTGTAGACACCATACACTTTTGAATCCGGCGTTAATTTTGGAAACGCTTGGTCAAAAAAGCCCTGCCACAATTGCCCTATCTTGGCTTTGGCTTGGTCCATCTCATCGGTATTAGTGGTTCTTACTGAAAAACCATACGCCTTTACGGCTTCAATCGTTTCTACTTTCATTCGTTTTATTCCTAAGCCAATTGACGATCTAACTGTATTGAATCCAATGTTTTGTAAAATAACACGACTAATCTTGTATCTCTTTATGGCCGCACTTTTCACAGACAAGGTGACGAGAAAACTCATCCATTGACGCGATAAACGGGCCAAGGAACCAACCTTTTATCATGCCTGCCCAAAACTCGCTTCGCTTTTGATTAGGTTTGTCTGCAAACGCACTCGTCTTTCTGACCAACACAACAACATGTTGTGTGTCTTCTCTGCACGCGGTGCAATAGCATTGTTCTATGGTGTTATTCATTTGAAAGCCTATGACGTTTTGAATGAAATCTGCTGAAAATGAGGATTGTCGACACAGACTTCTAGTGTGGAAAGATCAGTGAGTACGACAAGTTGTTCTACACCTTGAATACTGACCTTAATGCACTCTTCACGGCTATCATTGCGTTGAGTATCTAATCCGACACATTCAAGCTGCTCGCCAGACTTCAGCGTTAATTTGATTGGGTATCGGTGCATACACACAATCTCAATATAATCGTAATCGTTGCAACTAATCATAATACCCCTCCAATTCATCCACCACGCTAATGCGACACGCCATACTATGCAATATGCATATAATCAATCATTTACCTACATCACATTGATGTTCGTCCGCAACTAAACTTGCTTCTAATCCTATTTCTAAACCTACTTCTAAACTTAGCTTAATCCAGCTTAACCCATTCACGTTTCTTCTACTCACGCCTGCTTATTCTTTCATTGTTAAATAATAATCGAGAACAAAACAATGAAAACCATGAACCATTTACACGTGTTAGCTTTTTTAGGTTTAGTCGCTTCAATGATGACGTTTAATGCAAGTGCCGCCTCAGAAATCGATGCGAGGCACTTTGCCAATGGTAAAGCCAAATACACGCAGCTTTGTCGGGTGTGTCATGGCGACAAAGGACACGGTGATGGCCCCACTGCCGCTTCATTGCCACACAAGCCCGCCAATATCGCTAATAAACTAGGCGGCTTTTTTACCAGTCCAAGTTCTTTGGCGGATGACATTTTAGAAGGTAACGTAGAACAAGGTATGCCAGCGTGGAAAGGGACAATTACCAAGCAAGATGCTCTGGATATTCTGACGTACGTAGAAACTATCCAATAGTAAACGCTGTTCCATTCGCCTTTTGAACAGATATATCGGTTAATACTCCTCGTTCTATTGCGCTATCTATTTGATTGATTACACTCAATTTAATGGATAGTGAATAATACGGAATGTTATGACCTTTAAACCTTTAGCACTAAGTAGCCTGATACTTGTTTCTACGACGACACACGCCGTCAGCTTTATCGATGAAATTGATGGCCAACTCGATATGGGAGAATACCTCGCAGAAAATGCCTACGGTTTTCTTCCTGTTCCAATTCTAATTACAGAGCCTGCGGTAGGATACGGTGGCGGCTTCACTGGTATCTTCATGCACGAATCTGAAGAGCAAAAAAACACACGTAAAGAACTCGCCGAAAAATCCATCGATGGTGGCGCCCAGCTTCTCACCCCTGCAATCACTGCGATTGGCGGCTTTGCGACAGAGAATGGCACTTGGATGGCGTTTGTTGGTCACAAGCGCAGTTGGAATGAGGACTCAATACGCTATCTTGGTGGATTAGGTTATGGCGATATCAACATGACCTTTTATAGACAAAGCTCTCCGAACGCCTTGTCTCCACTCGATCCAAACGAAGGTGTTGAGCTAGGACTCAAAGGCATGGGCGGGATACAGAAACTCCAATTTAGAGTACCCGACTCCCAATGGTTACTGGGGGTTTCTCAACAGTTCTTCGCACCAACACTCTCACTTAATAATCATCCTAAAGCGCAAGAAATCTTAAACAACATTGGCAACACGTCACCGACCTCTTCCGGTTTGGGTCTAATCGCTGAATACGACAGCAAGAACAGCTTCTTGAATCCGACGCAAGGATACAACTATGTCGCGGAATACCTTTGGTTTGGTGATGCCATTGGCAGTGATTACACCTATCAAACGTTTAATTTGGAAGGGCTGAATTATTGGGAGTTAAACAAGGAGTGGAACTTAGCGTTGCGAGGACAGTACAAATCATTGTCGACCAACGAACGAGTGCTTTCACCTCAATATTACCCAGACATTGAACTCAGGGGTATCGCCCGTAATCGTTATCAAGGTGAACACACGGTCGCGGCAGAAGTTCAAGTAAGCAAACAGTGGACACCACGTTGGTCAACCGCGGTGTTTACGGGAATTGGCTATGCGGGTGACAGCGATAAAGACATGTTTGGTCAAAGCTCTCACGCGGCTTACGGTGTCGGTTTCCGATACCTTATCGCAAGGCGCTATGGTTTGATTTCAGGGATTGATATTGCGTTCAGTGAAGAAGATACCGCGCTCTACTTCCAAGTCGGTGCGGGTATCTAATTCATTACGCTGTGCTTACCCGATAAACTAAAGCAGTAGCGTTAAGACAAAGCGCTCCGGTAACAATAATTACTTGAGTGCTTTCCAGTATTGATAAAGTCCATCGATATCTGAAGAGCACATCAACGACATTGCGCCTTTGATTTGTTCTTCGCTCCACTCCCACCATTTCATTTCTAACAACTGAGCAATTTCAGTTTCATTGAAACGATAGCGGATGTGACGCGCAGGGTTTGAACCAACAATCGAGTATGGCGCTACGTCTTTAGTCACAACTGCTAGACTTGCGATGATGGCTCCGTCACCGACCTTAACACCACTCATGATCATGGCTTCTGTGCCAATCCACACATCGTTACCAATCACGGTATCACCCGAGCGTTCAAAGCCGTCTATCGCGCCTTCAAACTTCTCATCGTCTTGATAGAAGAACGGGAAGGTACTCACCCATTGATTTTGGTGACCTTGGTTGCCCGCCATCATAAACACGGCGCCAGAACCAATCGAGCAATAGCTACCAATGATCAGCTGATCGATATCGGTTCTATCCGGTAATAGGTAACGCGCACAGTCATCAAAGCTGTGGTTATGGTAGTAACCTGAGTAATAACTGTGCTCGCCCACGATGATGTTTGGGTTGGTCACCTGTTCTTTGAGTGACTTTCCAACAAACGGGCTTTCGAAATAATTTTTCATGTTTGTACTCTTAGTTTCGTTCTTTTAGTTAGGTACTTTTGTTGCGTGTTTATGGTTTTAACTGGTTTATCTTAGTGTAAAGGCCAACGTGCCCTATCGACCGCCCGCAATATCAATAAATGAGCCGGTTACATAAGAAGCTTCGTCTGACAATAACCACGCGATAGAGTTAGCCACCTCTTCTGGCGTGCCACCTCGTTGTAACGGCAGTTGCGAAGCTAGTCTGTCTACGCGATCTGGCTCTCCGCCGTCTGCGTGCATCTCAGTATAAATACAGCCTGGCCTTACGCCATTCACTCGGATATTACGTGAAGCCAATTCAAGCGATAAGCCTTTGGTCAGTGAATCCATCGCACCTTTGGATGCTGCGTAATCCACATATTCAAACGGCGCACCTGTGCGAGAAGCGGCAGACGATACATTCACAATCGAACCCGCGCCATCAGCTTGTTTAATAAAGGCTTTACTGCACAGAAAGCAGCTTGATACGTTGGATTTCATCACCTTTTCAAAGCGATCCAATTCAATATCAACCAATGGTGACTGGGTAAACAAGATCCCGGCATTATTGACCAAGTGAGTGACTGGACCTAGCTTGTTACGAGCAATCTCAAACAAGGATTTCACATCCGATTCAACAGACACATCCGCCCGAACACTGATAGCGGTTCCGCCTTGTTCGCGAATCTCGTTCACTAGATCTTCAGCTCGCGATTCATTGTGTATAAAGTTAACGCATACGGCATAGCCTTTACTGGCCAATAATTTAGACGTCGCTGCGCCAATCCCTCGGCTTCCGCCTGTTACAATCACTACCTTGCTCAATGAAACCTCCTAATGCCACTTGTTTGTTATAACCTGATTTTTCGATGAAACCTGATCGTTCGATATAACCTGATTTTTCGTTACAAACTGATCGTATCGATACAAACTAATTGCTCGATACAACCTGAACCCACTGCGATCGCCACGCCGGCGCTTCGAATGGGTCTGGCCAAAACTCAGTTTGCTTTTGAATTAAACCATCAACAACCGTGTGAAAGGTAATCACTCGGTCTTTCAATACACTGTCAGTAACCGAAACGTCCGTTACTACGGAATCTCCTTCACAGACAATCGAATTCAGGGTGAATTCCCAAACACCATTGGCTGGGTATTCAGAGTTGATTGCCGTAAAGTTATCGCGCCCTAATGTGAGTTCAGATGACTGAGGCCAATAGCCTTCAAAATCTGCGGCTAGCCATTCACTTGCCTTGGCAAAATCATTACTGCGCATTGCATCCCAAAAACCTAATACCACTTCTTTTGGTGTCATTATTCTTCCTTAAAATCGTTCAGTTATAACGAATTTTTTACATAGCTATTTAGGTACGTGAAGAGATCGCTTTAAGCGTACTTAAACTATATACCTCTACGTATACTTACCGATGATCGTTAAAAGATCATCGACATGGTTGGCAATGTAATCGGGCTTGGTTTGCCAGTTTTCAGGCTCAGATCGGCTATAACCGGCAGCCACCGCAATCACTTTTGCATTGTTACCCAATGCTGCTTCAATATTGCGAGCAAACTGTGTATCCGCTTCATGGTCACCGATGTACATCAAACAAAGCTCGTTAGACTGATCGGCGCCAAATATGTTCTCAACACATTTCACGCCACCAAACGGGTGTGGCTTTTGGTGGCCGTTCGAGACATCGTCATAGCCCACTACCGATTTAAACAAACCGCCAATGCCATAACTGTCTAGTACACCACGAATATTCAATTGAGAGTTTTGAGAACAGATCCCATGAGGGAGATGAGCAAACTGACTTACCACAGTGTTCATCCCGTCAAACAAGGCGACCGCAGTTTGGTTTTTCTCTTGATGCTCTGCCCACATTCCACCGGCGATCAACATTTCGTCATGTGATAGGCCGTAATAATCGACATATAAAGCTTGCCAGTTTTTAGCACCATGGTTGGCTTCGTGATAAAGCGTTTCGCTCAGCAGATATTTAGGTAAGTTCTCACCTGATAAGCGTGGCGCGACCACAGAGATAATATCTTTAGTAATTGCGATATTCTTTGGAACTGAATTCACTAAGGTTCCATCGTAATCCCACAGGATGGCATCTAACTTCATGGGGTATCTCGTTGTTTAAATTGACGATTTCAATTTATCACTTGAGGCCCTGTTAAGGGAAATCTTATTGTCTTGAGTTTCAAAATTAGTCTAATTAGAACAAAGCAATAAAACAAATAATTGCTGGCAAACAAAAACCAACAATCTTTACTCACATCACTGCTTTATCAATTGGAATATATGCGTATAATCCCCCGCTCTATAACGCTACCTAGCATAGGAATAGCGTCATCCCAAATTTTGTGAGTACCCAATGTCGAAACTATTTTTCAAAGGCCGTATCGAAACAAGACAGAACCACGTTCTTGCTGGCTACAATGTAAACCGCGATGTTAAAGTGGGTACTGAAGAGTCACCAGTTGCTGTAATGGTTCAAACTGAAGCTCGTAAAGCAGAAGTTGAAGCAATCGCGGCCGAGCATTCAATCTTTGTTACTGTATCTGTTGATGCAACTAAAGAAGAAAACACGCTTGAGTTCGACACGTTGCTAAACAAGCCAAAAACAATGACGTTCGAAAAGACACCTAACCGTAACGACCCATGTTCTTGCGGTAGCGGTAAGAAATACAAGAAGTGTTGTGCATAAGGCTTCTCACTCAAACTGCCAATAGCACGATGAGTTAAGTAATACCTAACGGGAAGATCATTGATGATCTTCCCGTTTTTATTTGCCTAAGCCAAACTTACAAACTCAGTCGAGGTTGTCTGGTGTATTCAGATATGTTCCACATTGGGTACATTTGTAATCACCTGTTGCGCCCGAACCTGTTACACCAAAAGATAGAAGCTCCGATAAAATTCGTTGGAGTAAGCTCGGTTCTTTATCTTCAGCTTGTGGTGCCTTTTGCATTTGGCTACTGAACATCGTGTACCTATGCAGTGTAAGTTCCTTACAGTTACAGCAGAACGCTCTCGTCTTCTCACTTCCATACATAATATCTATAGCCTTAACTCAAAGCACAAATTAAACACAAATTAAACACATGGCAAATATGCCACATGTTGAGTTAAATCTAAATATATTCATGAAGTTATGAGCAAATTAAAGCGTTTCAAAGAAAGGTAAGTTCTCACCTGTTAAGTGACGTGTTGGCGGACAAAGTTATTCAATTCACTCACGCTTCTGATGATGTGAACCTCTTTCTCTTTTGCGCGTAATTCTAACCGTAGTCTAAAGTCGTCATTCCAAAACTTAGGGCACAGTTTTAGTGTCTTGTAACTTTGTATCGTGCCTTTTATCACTGAGCTTCCATCAGGCCAGCCTTCAGGTTTAACGAACAACCCTTTGAGCATTCGCTTGGTAACAAACCAGTAGCTAATTGGATAAGGAAGGTCGATATAAACCAAAGTATCTGCGGCTTCTAAACGTGTGTTGAATGAGCCTAGAGGGCCAAAACCATCGATGATCCAGCTTTCAGAATTGATTATGTTGTCGTGTGCTAGGTCGAACACTTCACGCTCAACAAACTCTCCGCTGGCCTTATAAACAATAGAGTCCAACTGGTGAAGCTCTATGCCTGTAGCTAGTGCTAACGCTTTGCTGATTGTGGACTTTCCACTCCCAGGCTTGCCAAAAACCGCGACCTTTTTCATATGACTTCCTCTATTCAGATAAAACCCATAAGACAGCGACAAAAAACCCACCTTACGGGTGGGTTCGATAAACAAAGCGCATCAACAATCCCACCATTCCTATGGAATGATGATAATTCGTTGGTTAGATGACGCTAAATTCAGTTTCATAACACTACTTTTATATATTGTTGCTTAGTTGTCAATGCAGCCAAACGTTGATTGGGAAGCTATATCATCGTCAAGTCGCACCCATTAATGGTCTAAATGAGTGCTTATTGGCTCGGTTATTCAGCTTTCGCCACTGTCGCTTCTGAAAGCTTGCTTAGTACACCCGATATCTTCTTAACCACTTCGTCACAGCCATTGATTGCGTGACGCTCTACCAAGTAATTAGGATCGTTGTAAGATAGCCATACTTCTTTATTAGAATCCTCAGTGACTAATACCTTCTGCGGTAAATCTATCGCGACATCTTGAGCGCATTGCATTAATGGTGTCCCTACTTTTGGGTTACCAAAGATGATGACTTCCGTTGGTCTCAATTCAAGATCGACCTTACTCGCATTTTTCTGATGGTCGATTCTCGCAAACAAGGTCAAACCTTTGCTTTTGGCGATTTCTTCAAAGCGGTCAGCGGTCTCTTTCACTGAGTAATTACTTTGGTATTTAATCAAACCATCAGAAGCCGCAGCTGAAAATGATGCCGAGAGTAAAATGGCGCATAGTGGTAGTAATTTTTTCATCGTCACCTCTGAGATTTAGCCTAATCAAACTTACATTCATAGCGCCACTTCTTAAATCAGTGACGCAACCCATGTCAGTATAGACGCGTTTCCATTCTCAGTTTGCAGAGAGGATCACTTTTCTAATGCGTCTTATTATCATCGGTTTAGGTAGGAATTGTTTCAAAAGCTAAACACACAATCAGTGCCACGACTTAGTCCCGCATTTTTCACACTGGTATTCGTAATCACTGTCGACATAAAAACCAGGAACATTATGATCACCTTTAAACAATAACGTCATCAGGTACTCCATCAACACGCCTAGCTTCCATTGTTTCTTTTCAGATTCAGCGTCCGCTTTAGATTCAGCATCGGAAGCGTTAACAGCAAGGTGCGGGGTAAGTGCGTTGCACTGCTCACAGTGATAAGGGTGTTTAATATACTTATTATCAAGCATTTATATAAGCCAACTAACATTTATAAAGTTGATGCATACTAACAACTTATCACTCGGTTCTCGAACTTATTGTTGTCCATTAGAGTTTTATTAGAAAGAAATGAGACACAAGATAATACCATGTGTCATGCATCTACTTTAATTGGCATTGCGGTGTTCAATAGCAGAACAAAAAGAGTAACCGTGTATCGTTTGAAATTTAGTTAAGCGCTTTAATTAGAACCGTGTATTTCCACAGGTTTGCTTCATCTTCTCCAAGCTCGATACTTGCTTCTCCACCCTCTTTATCAAGAATAAAAACAGGCATCTCACTACTAGACTCACCATTTTCATAATCGCATGACATTTTGGCCTCTAATAGAATAGCGTTAGCTTCATGCTTAGAAAGAACACCCGAATAAATGCATTCTTCAGTTTGAGATGAGACTTCCTGTCCGAAAGAGTCGAACTTAAAGGTTGGGAAGTTGAGTTTTGATTCAGAATCCTCGATAGTGACCGACACTTGGTAATCGATCGCTTCAATATTGGTATTGGTTGCAAATGCACTACCAGAAACACTAAGCAACAATAAAGCTAAAGCAGTGGTTTTCATGTGGTTCTTATTCCTTTAACAATGGGCTTGCTACGCTGAAGTAACACTATGAATTCCTGAGTTTAATTTAAACGTTGTTAGGTTGAAACTTCTTTGTCATTACTTGGCAAGATAGTTAATTTTTACTTTAATAACCCTTTGTCCGCAGCCCCTTCAAGTTGCACTTCTAGTTCATTCCATAAAGCACGACTGCCTTTAGAAATACGCTCGCCATTGAAGGTCAGTACTTTGTTTTTGGATATGTTGTGCTTCTTCCAGCTGTGACCACCACCATGGATGTTATGAAGCAAAGGTGGCACTCTATCGATCGCCTTACCAAATCTAGCTTCCGGTGACTCACCCGCTTCGAACTCAAGCCATAAATCCAAATACTCGCTTCTTGAATGGCTCGGCAATGATTTCAGCAAACGCTCAACGCAGTTTCTCTCTTTGAGCTTGTTTTCTTCGGTTTCACTGGCATAAATGATGGTGTCTCCGGCATCGATTTCCCCAAGGTCATGTATCAGCAACATCTTCATCACTCGGGTAATATCGATTTCTTCATTGGCATAGTCTTTCAACATAAGTGCGCTCAAACAGACATGCCAACTGTGCTCGGCCGAGTTTTCATATCGGTCCAATCCAACCGGTTTTGTTTGTCGATGAACATCCTTTAATTGTTCAATTTCGACCATGAATTGCAGAATGCCTTTGATTTCTTCCACGATGAGCTTCCTTAACTTAAGTTGTGATTTAGCGGTGCGGAGGGTTAACCTCACGAAAGAGAAGCGTTACTCCCAATGAACCGACATTTTGTAATACGCAACACCCGATTTTTCAAATTCAGAGCCTTCTACAGCCATCCCAAACTTTTGATAAAAACCTAAAGCCGTTGTACGCGCATCGCACCAAAAATATTGGATGTTTAAATCTTTGAGGTTAGAGATTACATGCTCAATCACGTTTGAACCTATTCCCTGCCCTTGGAAATCAGGCAGCGTGGCAAACTTTCTCAGCCTCGCTTCATGGCCTTGGATATAGATAGACGCGACACAAACCAACTGCTCACCAACAAACGCGCCGTAATGCGTTGCTTGTTCGTCATCTGGCACCATACAAAACGACATCGGTTTATCAGGCCAAAGCACTTGATGCCTAACCGGAAGTACCTCCGTCGCTGAAAGCTGTTTTATTTCCATATTCTCGGTTTAACTCCCGACTTGATGACCCTTGTTGTAATTGCAGCGCTTGTGATTGCCATGATTATTATTACTAAGCTTATTATTACCAAGCTTGGTACGTCATTAAGTGATAACGCTCTAATCCCTCTCCCTCTGTGGACGAGATAACAAAGCCTTGCGACTGATAAAAGCCAATCGCATTTTCATTGGCAGTCAAACACTTCAATGTCAGACCAGAGTAATGTTGTTTGCAGGTATTTAGTAAAGCAGAACCAGCCCCAGAACGTAGCGTTCGCGGGCAAACATAGAGGTGATGGATGAAACTCTCAGGTTCCCAAACAGAGGCAAAACCTAAAACCTTGTCGCCAGAAACAGCCACCCATATCTGCTCACTTTCTGTATCTAATTCGAAATCGGATAACTCAAAAGCGTCGGCATCAGCCCAATGAAAGGTGTATTGTCTTGATTCTAGATAGAGCGCCTGTAAAGCGGTTAAATACTTGGGTTGATACCTTGTGACTTCCATGTCGCTCCTGCCTATCCGTATGACTAGAATTAAGGTTGTTGACTAAGCTTTTCTACCTGTTAGCCATAGGGTGTTCAGGGTTTAACTGAAGCAGATCCCACAAGTTACCGTAAAGATCTTCAAACACAGCAACGGTGCCGTAGCCTTGCTCTTTAGGCTCTCGGACAAAGTTAATGCCCAAAGACGTCATACGTTCGTAATCACGCCAGAAATCATCGGTGTTTAAGAATAGGAATACGCGTCCACCAGCTTGGTTGCCGATGAAATCGTGTTGCTCAGGCTTGGAAGCTCTAGCAAGTAACAGGCTCACACCGGTTGAATTTGGTGGAGCAACAACAACCCAACGCTTATCTTCTTCTGGTAGATACGTGTCTTCGATAAGATCAAACTTAAGCTTGTTTACATAGAAATCAAGCGCTTCATCGTAGTCTTTTACCACGAGTGCAATGTGGACAATATTCTGTTTCATAACATACCTTGTTGGGGTTTTAGCTGCGTGGAATGATGCCATGAAGCAGGCAAAGACACTAGGTGTCTCATCATAAATCGTAGTATCTCGTCCGTCACAATCTAAAAGCTATGCACCACCTATAACTGCCAGAATCCGAGCTCGACGCCACCTTGAATAACAATGGCACACATGCCGTGACGTGGTAACTCCATTGGCGGCACCACGACTTCGGCACCTAGTTTCTAGGCTGCATTTACTGCAGACTGAATATCCTCAACCAGCGTGTAATGACGAACAGTTGGTTCTTCAGTTTCACGAAGTGGTGCTCGAATGCCAATTACCCCACCATTAGATAGCTTTGCAGTGCGCGCCCCACCAAGGTTCACATCTGCACCACTGAACTTCACGTTGTAGAGCTGAGCATATGTTGCACAAACAACATCGACTTCTGGGGTAACCACTTCAAGATATTGAACTTTCATCAAATTTCCTTCTCGTGCTCTTTAAGACTCTCAACCTGCATACAGCTGTGCAGGTGTTTCTCATCAATAATTAATCGGTTTAATATTACGAAGCGATTTGACCGCGCATGATAAATTGCGGGCCTGCTGCGCCACCTAAATACTGTTCATTGGTATCTTCGAAGCCGCCTTTCTTATAACAGTTGAATGCTGCGGGGTTTTTGCAATTCACGGTTAAGTAAATCGACTCATACGCTAAGTAATTCGCTTTTAAATACGGAAACAAAGCCTTCACCGTGCCTGTTCCTAAACCAAAAGCTCTTAGCCCAATGCTTCCTTCAGGGCAAAACTCATAAGAATCTGCGTAAGCGATATCCAGCTTAAAGAAACCAACAACTTCCTTATTAGACTTAATCACGTGCAAGTGCGTGGTTTGACTGCCGTCTAATAAAAACTCTGCAGCTGTGCCAGCGAACTTGACCTGTTCATCGGCTAATTGGATGGCCTGAACTAACGCCACATGTGACTCTTCAAGCCTTTCGATAGTTATCATTGTTGTTCCTTTTTATATAAACCACATAGTCCCTTATTGAGAGGCGGGAGAAGTTCTAACCTCGTAAGCCAATTAGGTTACCAAATGGGTCCTCTACTTGGCACATGATTAGCCCACCTTCTATGGCCATTGGACCACGATATAACGTTGCCCCAATTGACTGAAAATAAACAAGAGATTCTTCAACGCTGTCGACTGACCAATACAGTACTGTTCCTTTTTTACCTGCATTAACTTTATTGTCAGCTTGCACAACTTCAATAGAGAACCCATTAAGATCCAAAACTGTAAAATCAGAATCTGGATGATAAATGGCAACGGCATGTGGAAATGCTTTCTGGTACCAGTTCAGCCCTTCTTCAATATTTGCGACATGGACAAGGATAGCGATTGGACTCAAATTTACCTCTTCTTCGTTGTTACCGATTATTCAGGATAAAACAAGTTAGTCTGAACCGACTAAAGCTCATCGCTAGTGTCTCGAGAACCGTAGTGTGGGAAGTTGATATTAAGAACGTTATCATCCTCAAGTGTGAATAGAACACTTCCATTCTCTACACCGGTTTCGTTCCTATCCGAACAACCTAGAAACAGCTCCCAATCAAACGAATATTGAAGTCGGTATTGATTCGTATTGATGTGTAGAACGTCTTTGATTTTAATGCCGTTCACCACATGTGCCATATCATCGATGTATGACAGATCGGGGATTAACTTTTCTTCGAAATCACTCTTATGCTCGGTGAAGAAATTGAGCAGCTCAGAACATAACTCGGAGCCATGAATCAATGATTTAGACAAACTAAAAAACAACATTTCTAAATACTCCAAGGATTGTTTTGATATTGGGAAGATGCGCGCGAACCTGTTACAAATTAACGCTCAGCCAACACTAACCTTTAAGGCTAAACGTTACTATTATCCGAGCTATTAAACGAGTACATTCGAACTTCATCTCGAGGAAACCAGCCCAATTTTTCGTAAAACTGTTGAGCGTTGATGTTGTCGTTATAGACAAACAAGTGGGTCTTCGGGATGCCTAACCCTGCAAGTGCGTTGACCGCCTCTGCGACAAGCTTACAACCTAACTTTTGCCCTCTAAAGTTGGCCGAGACAGCTAAATGTTGTAAATACCCACGACGTCCATCCGTTCCGACTAACACAGCGCCAATGATCTCGTTGTTACTTTCAGCCACAAAACTCAGACCAGGGTTACGATCTAAATAGCTCGCAATGCTTTCTTTCGAATCGGCATCGCGAATACTCATGCCTTCTGTCTGACACCACAACGCGATCACTGAGTCGTAGTCTGAAATGTCCATTTCCCGAATGTTGACCACTCTACTCTCCTTGTTTATACGGGTACTTAGTTAGCCGTGTTTCTCGTATTAAATGAGTAGCTAATAATACTTATGTGTTAACGAATATCTTGGCAGAACCTAAAGAGATAACCATCTGGAGTTTGAACGATGAACTGCTTCTGAATCGCTATGGACTCTCCACATTGATAAGACTTCGACTCTAACGCTAAGTAAATAGAATCAGCGGCGCTTTCGTTAACTCTCTGATAAAGTGGTTCGATATCGATAACATCCCATTGAAAGTTAACGCCACGCCCTAAAGGAAATTCCAGGTCACCTGAAAGCCATTTTCGACTTTTGCCCGCAATCCCTTCAAGCATCACATCAACACCATCAAGCGTTAGATAAACAAACTCTTCATCTGGGCGCTCGTATTTCACTTCAAATCCCAACACATCGACAAAGAAGGATTGGCTCACATTAATATCGAAACAATAAAGCTCAGGAACTACTCGTAATGTCATCATTGATCCTTTAGTCATTCAATTAGAGATATGAGGAGAATCTGTTTTACTAAGCCAGCTTCCCAAAGATGACTGGATCGCTCAACAGATTCGTCAGAGGAAGAAACAATGGCTCAGGTAACTCATCTAGCTTAAACCATTTCCATTGCTTACATTTATCAGGTTCTGTCACCTGCGGTTCGCCGCTAGCGTCAGAAGCAACAACAAACAGCGTAATATAGTGCTTGTTCTCTTTCTCAAAAATATCATTGGTAAAAGAGAGCTTTTCAAATCCACTAACAACTAGGCCTGTCTCTTCAAGTGTTTCACGTTTGGCACACTCTTCAATGCTCTCACCCCATTCAAGGTGTCCGCCCGGCGTTGCCCACGTATGAGCCCCATGAGAACCAATTCGCTCTCCAAGTAGTACTCGTCCTTCACGTAGAATAACCGCAGCGACACCTACTCTTACTTCATGACTCACTTAAAACTCCTTAATTCTTACCAAGGGACAAACGTACAGCTAAATGACTAACAATGCTGAGATTGCTTTCAAACTTACCACTGACGCCAAGCCGAGTTAAATACCAAATGTTGAGAATCATCTCGCAAACTCTATCGTTCAATCCCAAGGGAGTACGTTAACTTGCTGCCATCGAACCTTATATCCAGTGGTCATTTTATTGTAATTTGATTGAGTCATTGCTCGCTTATTCGGTTTAATCAGCATATCAAACGCGTCTTCCACACCGTATGGAGCAAACAAATTTATATCGCCTGAATCATCCAGAGTAAACCCAATAGCAAACGCAGAAAGCCAAGACTCGATACCTTGCTCAACACGTTCGTATGGCTGAATGGCGCAACCAAACTTCTTAGCGTAACGCTCATGGATGATCGCTTGGTTCTTTACATCCACGTCGACACGATGGCTTAACCGCGAACGAATGCGGTTTTTGAACTCACCTTCGGTGATAGCTGAGGTACTATTGAAATAGACAACATCGAAGTCTTTAACTTGCTCTAGAAGCGGTTTGTTTTCAATATCATTCCAGATTATTTGAGTGATTGCACCGCCTGCAATATAAAAGTTGGGTAAGCCGACTTCATGACATGCTTTCGCTGTCTCGATTAGCTCTGGAACTTGTTGAATGAGATTCTTTAGTTTTTGTTTATTCATCGTGACCTAACTAACATCAAGCTGAGTTTTTTTACCAACGTTACACATGAATACATCGACCTGTCGGCATTGCTTCCAGACGCTCGCCTAATACTTCTTTCAACAAGTCAAAGGCTTTCTTGCCTGTGCAGTGCCCTGTATACAGTTTATCAATGGGGTATTGAGACAACGTCAACCCAAGATCTCTAATGTCTTGCTTTTTGCCACCAATACTATTGAACAATGGTAAGCCCACTAGATGGAAGCCCCCGACAACCGCTTTTATTCTCTCTCCCGGGAACAGAGTAACCGCGGTATCAATCATATTGAGAACGCCACTATGCGCACATCCAGTAAATATAACTAAACCGTCCGGCTCTTTAATCACTAACAGTAATTCATGATCAAATGAGTCACGCTCTCGTTGATTCTTCGACTGTGTATATAGGTATTTATTGCCCTTAGGTTGTTCGTGTTTCGCGCTAATATCAGTAATAGCAAAGACATTCGGGGCGATCTCGGTCGTACGATTGACTAAGATTAACCGCTCGTTGCTGTTTTCTAGCAAGTCCGTATTGATCCCGACATCACTTTTGAAACCGAAAGCCCGGAAATGATAGCTTTTCTGCTCGCAATTTTTCAGAAACACTTTGGCTTTAGAGTTATGAGCAACAAAATCGGCAGCACCATTACAATGGTCATGGTGCCTGTGTGATATGACGGCGAGGTCTACATCTTTGATATCAATACCCAGTAACGGTGCGTTTTGACAAAACGTATCGCCACTTCCCATATCGAACAAGATCTTTAGCGAACCAGTTTCAATATGCAGTGATAGCCCGCGCTCAACAGCTAAGTCTTTCCTGTCATCCAGTCGAGAGTTGTCAACCAGCGTCGTTATTTTCATAGTTCTCTTTTTATTTGATCACGAGTCGGACATTGCCCAACGGAAATAAGGCCTCTGACCATCCATTCGCTCAACCTCTGCACCCAACCTTTTATAGAAATCATGGGCTTTCTTATTGTGCGGACTTGCGGTCCATGAGATGTGCGAAGCAGATGAGGACTCCGCTTGTGACTTTAAAGCCGACATCAGTTCACGGCCATACCCTTTTGATCTTTGCTTTCCTTTAACTAATAGGTCGTCAAGCCAGATTGATGGCTCTCCACGGAAAGATGAATATCGATAGTGATACAGCGCGAAGCCAAGAGGCTGATCATTCAATTCCAAGATTAAAGCATGGGCAAATGGATAATCACCAAATAGTGTACGTTCGATTTTCTGTACAGTTGTTGAGATTTCGCCGCTAAAACCTCTCATACTTCGGTCAAAGTCAGCTTTTTGTTCAATAAACTCTAACAAGACACTTGAGTCTTCTTTCGTCGCAGTCCTTACGATCACGATCTTCTCCATGGGTGAATTTATTCGTTATTGTCTAACGCTTGTTAATCGATAAAAATGCCGCGCATTACGAATCAGGTTTAAGTGCTTTCAGATTTTTGTTTCGCAGACGTTATTGCTTGGGCTATTTTAGCCCTATGACTCATTTCCCACTCAGCGAGCGTTAATGACGCTTCGTCACTTGCTTTCTTTGAAGCCATTAAAAACACTTCATCTTTCTTTGATTTAGGAATAACGACAATACCCTCTACATCAGCAACAATGATATCTCCCGTAGAGACCTTTGCTCCCCCGCAAATGATTGGAGCACCCAATTCAGAATAGATCTCTTTCTTTCCCGGTACAGGATGGACACCTTTCGCAAAAACTGGAAACTTCATATCTGAAATTTCACTCAAGTCTCGAATGACACCATCAATAATAAAGCCTTTAATGCCTCGACTCTTAGCGACTGCGCATACATTACCGCCGGCTACTGCATATTCGCTATCAACTCCATCCACTACAATAATGGAACCTTCTGGTGCTTCGTATATGGCTGAATGAAGCATTAAATTATCACCAGACGTTAACTGAACAGTAAAAGCGTCTCCAAAGATTCGCGGTATATCCTGCCAAAGAGGACCAATGCTAAAGTTAATAAAATGGTCGTTAGTTAATATGTTTCCGTAATCGGTTGTCGCTAATTTAGAAAAATCAGGCTTCATATTTGCACTCCATGTTTGAACTAATCCTCACGTCATACAAAGGTGTGACGCACGCTGTCGTTCAATGATATAGAGCTAACTCAAAGATAACGTTGACCTCGAACTCAGCTCTACAAAAAGATCTATTCCTGCGACTCGGTAGCTTCACATCTGTTGCGAAAGGAAATTATTGTGACGCTACCGATTAACTTAAGCTCAGACGTCGGAAAAGACTAAACTCAACTAAAAGTACCGAGGATTGGTAATTAGAAATAAGCACTCAACTATATGTAATTTTCAATATATTCACTAATTGACTTAGTAGCCTCAAACGAATAACTAATTGGAAGTGTAAGATTCATCTTCTCGACTTCTACAGCCATCGAACCATTTTCTGACTCAAACTCTTCCCAACGGATCTTTCTCACTTTTGTTACAGCTTTGGCCGCCAATAAGAGTTGAGCGAATTCTGCAGGACTATAACCTTGACTCTCTGCTATAAAATGTTGCTTTTCTGTGGTTCTGCCTTGCGCCAAAAGTAAATAGAACCGCGCAATGTCGTAGACATGAACATATTGGTTAAAACCAATAGACGGCATACCTAATTCAATCGTTTGGCTAGCGAAAGATTCAACAATTCGCTTTAACTGACAGCTCTCACCGCCATAAACCAAACTAGGACAGTAAACGACGTGCCACCTGTTTCTAATAGCGCTATGTATTGTTTCTACATCTAATCTAACGGCGTCTAAGGGTTGCAGCCGAAATTGACTCAAATCAGCGCTAGAAGCGTTACCAAAGAGCCAAACACCCGATGTATGTATCTTTGTTGCGCCTTTAGCGGCAAGTAGGTCTAACTCAGAGAGTAACTTCTGCTCCACATCGGCAATTTCATGTACCGAGAATTGTGACCAATGTGGACGCGCGCAATTCACAACCACATCAAAGTAATCTTCAAAATCGACCCTATCTAGTGTCGAACCTACGGCAAGAGGCATGACGATTTTGTCCCTACCGTATGTGAATACTTCAAAACCATTTTTTGTGAATAGCGATGTAACGTGACGGCCAATGTATCCACTAGCCCCTGCAATTAATACTTTCGTTACTCCCTTATTCTCGACATTACACATAACCAATGACATGCATCTCCCTTTAAAGAAACATTCTTCAATATACGATTAGCCAATACACTCTCGGCATTTATGTGTTGATCAAGCTAACAAGCCCCTTTGATTCAAAAAAGTATTGTGAGGTGAGTAGTTAGATATCAACCTTTTCTGTGAGCCTTGCTTTCAATTTTATGCCCAACTTAATGTGGGCTTTGGGTTGAACCATTGGATCTAAGCCAAACTGCTTTCTCGTATTATTCAATAACAAAGGCGGTAATTTTTCTTCACAGTACATGGCGTATTTTTCAAAGTACAGTCTCGAGTATGCGCCATCAGCGATATCAAAAGGTTCATCAAGTTGAAGTCGCTTATGTTTAACCCAACCTTCGAGTGAATACCAACATGATAGATATAACGGCCCCCAAAGATTCAGAAAATGCTTTTTTGATACCAAATCATGAGTAGCAAAGTACCCCATTCTCTGCAACGCAACACTTACAGCTTGAGCGGCTTGTAATTCTTCTTTACTCCATGTCGATACATAATCCACACTAACGTCACTAGGGCGTGTTGATCTTTGCTGTACATTTTGTGTTCAACAATACATCGGTAGCCACATTAACATGAATGCCAGCGATAACATGCTGGCATAATTCCTTTCTAGCTTGTCATATCTACTTGAAATAGCTCGATAATGCTTAATTCTCCCAAAGGCATTTTCGACCAAGTGACGATACTTGTATAGACACCAATCCATACTGTCTTTGTCTATATCTTGTCCGTAATTGCGTTTAGCAATTACCGTTTCTCCGCCACGTTCCTTAACAAAAGTACGGAAAGGTTCGCTGTCATATCCTTTATCACAAACGATAGTATTAACTTCATCGAGTTGTTCAACTAAGCTTTCGGCATGCACTATATCGTGGCGTTGTCCTTCTGATAAATCAAAGCAAATCGGCAGACCACCACTATCTACGGCTAAGTGAATTTTGGTTGAGTTGCCCCCGCGACTTTTTCCTATTTGCTCTGAGCTTTCAGTAGCTGCACCTGTACTATGCTGATGCGCTCGAACTATAGAGCCATCAAGAAAGACCCATTCAAAATCAGCCATGCTAGATAAGCTTTTGAAAAGTTTATCTAAAATCCCTTTCTTTGACCAAAGATTAAATCGTCTGTAAACGGTACTCCACTCTCCGAACTCAGAGGGTAGATCTCGCCAAGGAATACCTGTTCTCATTCGATAAAGTATTCCTTCAAATGTCATTCGATGTTCAGTTTTATCGTAAATACGACCTGTACTTTTCATAACTTGGAGTAGCAGTTCCCAGCGAATATCAGTTAGCATTGTTCTTGGCATGGTATTGGTTATGGTTTTACTTTTGGCGAAGCAAATTATAACTCTTTACCATGCTGTTCAAAAAACACTCACGAAAGATCAACACGCCCTAGTTACCTGACTATAAGGCTCTCTTTTGTGAGCGTCTGTCACCAACCTAATCGCAGGTTTTAATGCTGACATCTCTTCCATTGCCCAATTCAACAATTCGGCGTTACGACTTCGGGTCGATTCCTCAATAGATTTCGAACCTTGTTTCAGTCCAACCAGTAAGACGAAGGTTAAAATAACCATGACCATGTCCATTACACCGGAGACACCACTCCAATCAAACTCATGGAGCTTTACTGTCACTTCTTTTGAAATGTCGATTGCTGATGAAATTGTTAGAAATAAAGACGCAACAAACACCGATAGTAAGACAATGTTTAATATTATTTTTCTCATAACCTTCGTCCAAAAATTTTGTATATCAAATCAATACTGAGCTAAATAGTAACCTAAGTAATTACCAACATTAAGTAACTCTTTTAACCAGTCAAAAACCGTACGTATATGATGCCAAAAATGGTGAGCTACACTTGTAAGAGAACATGGTTCACTCGGATAGGTATCATTGGATAGACGAGTTATCGCCGCTTTAAGTGGCTGACATCGCAACCACCTCGCCTCAACCATCGTGTCGAAACACTAAAGTGACTCGAACGAGAAATGCCAAGTGTTTAGCATCACTCTTAAATGCAGATATGGATAATAAGCACTTAATAATTGCTTTCTATTGAGGCCTATCTTCTGGGTTATCACGATACCAAGCTTCCAGCAGTTCCCGACCATAGATGACTTCAGTCTGCATATGCATGTAAAGAAGGAATGCAGCCAATAGAAAACTAACGCCGTTCAACCACCTTAATGCCTGTTTACGCTCTGCATCATAGAAAAACATACTGATACCAACAAGCAAGAACGGATAACAACCGATAAGAAGTAACAACCAGCCTAGGTAACTTGATATTGCCATATCTGTCATTTCCGCCCCCTAAGAGCCATTAGAAAACTCAGTGTATATTAGAGTAACTATTCAGCTATTCGGAGTTCAGACAATCGAGTTTCGAGTCACTTCAAATTGGGGTTGATGCTGGGAGGTTAAGCGTGAGAAACGCTACCACCTCACCAAAACCATTGCACCGCAAACACAAAAATCGACCGAAACTAAAAAATGCCGAGCGTTGGGAATTAGTATTAAGCTAATAAAAACTAAGTGCTACTCTCCACTTTCAAAGTGAGCAAAAACTTCTGCACCAGTCATATTTTGTGTTTCATTTTTAAATTCGTAGTATTCGGGCTTTTCATCAATAAATATCTGATGAGTTAGCTTGTAGTCATCCCCTGACATCAATAATCCGACAGGAAGGTGATACTGATTATTTGGCACTAAAAAGTAGAACAAATGAGTACCACATTTACTGCAGAAACCTCTTTCTGCCCAATCGGATGACTGATATCTCACAACATTTGATTCACCTGATATTTTAACTGAATCAGCGCAATCAATAGCTAACATCGGACCGCCAGACCAATTTCTACACATACTACAATGACAAGCCCCCAATTCATTACTGGCGTACTCTACTTCCAACTCAACCGAGCCACATAGGCACTTTCCTTTACCTTTCATGAATCCTCCAATCTTTGCAATGTGTGTGAAATGAATAGCTGATAACGCTTTTTATACCGATGACTTAATAAGAAAGGTTATTTTTATTTCCCTTCTCCGACAGATACGCGGCATACTTTTTAGAGATCCATTTATGAATATGAAGCCCTGTTTTACGAAAAAGATACCAATCTATAGCAGCCAGAATCACCAAACCGATTACAGTTCCCATAACAAAACCTCCATGCTCATTTAAATGTCACTCTAGCAAATAGTTAAGAAAATCACCGTGAGCCTAAACATACTATCAATGCAAGTTGGGTGAATTAGCGCGACCTAATGTTTTCGGCGACACGCCACAACACACCACTTGGGTCAATGATACAAAACTCAAGCATTCCCCAAGGCTGCTCAACAACCTCGGAAACGGTAACTTCAAATTCCGACACTACATTAGAGTTTTGGATATGTTGATACCAACTTTTTACGTCTTCAACCAGCAAGTGCATCATGTAATTGCGACAGTGCGCAGGTTCGTAAAAGTTTTGCAGAAGGAACGCACAACTGCCGTGTCTTAGATACGCGATATCGTGAAATTCAGACATCACTTCGAAGCCGATTGACTGGTAAAAACGCTTAGATAAATCGAAGTCTTTCGCGGGTACGAAAGACTTAATTTCTGAGACTTTGAGGTTTTCCATCCTACATCCTTATAGTGTTGATATTCTTGTGCTGACACGCTTTAAACGATTAAAACGTTTATTCTGAGCCCTGCTGAAATGAGTCGACTTCGGCTTGGGTTAAGTAACGCCACTGACCTGCTTCAACATCTAAACGAACATCACCAATCTGTTCACGGTGAAGGCCAACAACTCGATTACCTACCGCGGCAAACATTCGTTTAACTTGATGAAACTTACCTTCTGTAATGGTCAACAGCACCTCTTTACTGGTAATCACTTCGAGCTCTGCCGGACGCGTCAGTTTTTGTTCGCCTTGCAATGGAATGCCCGCTTTGAACTTATCAGCGACATCGTCTTTGATATCTCGTGACAATGTCACGCGGTACACCTTCTTACATGACTTGGTTGGCAGTGTGATGTTGAATGACCAGCGCCCGTCATCAGTAATCAAGACTAAGCCTGTAGTGTCGGCATCTAAGCGCCCTGCGATATGCAGTTCTGATGCTTTCTCTAACTCTAGGTAATTGAAAAGCGATGGGTACACTTCGTCGATATTGGAACAGATGGTGCCCGCAGGCTTGTGCATTAAGATGTATCTAAACTCTCGTAGCGTTAATGCATCACCATTAAGCAGGATAGCGTTACTTTCATGAATCTGAGTAGACTCGTCTAGCACAACCACACTGTTCACACTCACCTCACCGTTTTGGATTCGCTGAACGGCTTCGAGTTTTGTTAGTTCTGTGCTTTTACAAAGGTATTTATCAAGGCGCATTAATCGTCGGCACCACATTTAGCACAAGGCTTGTAAGTTCGTTCACCTTGCTCGATAACCACATAGTCACCAACGCACTTGTCACATAAAGCGAGCTTGGGGTAAGCCTCTTTTTGTTTCTTTGCGTTGATGTTGCCTTCGGTGGTGTATACGGTTCTCATTTTTATGCCTTGTTTTAATAACTTGCTAGGCGCAAATTGTATCACTGTTTACAGCTTTGATTGGAGTGGTGGTGCATAGATAAATTGTTTTTAAGCGCCGCCATTCCATGTTCTCGCCCCGTAACGGCTTAACCATGAACAACAAAGTCAACGTGCCACGCCTATCAGTGGTAAAATGATAAAAGCTCACCAACCAATGAAGTCACTAATGAAAAATTGTAATCAATGCGGGAAATGCTGTATCAAATACGGAGATGGTGACCTTGCCGCAACTCAAGAAGAGATCGATTTGTGGGAGCTGTTCAACCCAGACATCTTTGAATATGTTCGAGGAAGCGAGATCTGGTTCGACCCTGAATCTGGCGAACGTTTAACTCGCTGCCCTTTTCTGGAGCTGGTTCCGACGAAAGACACCAAAGCTCAAGCCAAGTATACATGTAGTATTTACTTAGACCGACCAGAAGATTGCCGACACTACCCAAGCCTAATTAATGAGATGGTACGAGATGAGTGTGAAATGATTGAGGTGGTGGATTTACAAGACACGAAGAAAGCTCAAAGGAAACTCGACCTATTGATGAAAGACAGCCGCCCTTCAAGCTATTCGTAAGCGATGATCTCTTGAAGATCAATCTTCAGCATTAGTTAATAGCCGCTAAAACCTTAAGCCAAATACTGGTTCGCTTCTAACCAATCAAGCGCAACCAGTGCTGCCAATGAACATACTGCTCTGTCGTTGCCATCAACTAACTTAAGCTCTTCGATTTCGGCATCTGGAGACAATTCACCAGTATAGTCAGCAAGATAACAAGTCAATTGCACTGATACGCCTTCCGCTTTGCCATCAGCTTGGCCTGTAAACGTCTCGACGTATTTGATGGAATCAGGCACTAAATCGACTGAGATCTCTTCTTTGATTTCGCGAACCAGTGCTTGTTCATCACTTTCACCAGCTTCACGCTTACCACCCGGTAGATAGAACAGTTCTTTGCCTTTTGATCTGACCATCAACAGCTTGCCGTCTTTGATGAATATCCAAGCCAGCTTATCAATTACCTTATGCATGTCGTTAGACCTTATTTCTGTTTTAGTTCTCATTATTACTGAATCTAGCCACACCATTAGTCGCGACCAAACAAAGCCTTGGTATGTTACACGCTGCAATGAATATACTCTATTGAATCGAATAGGAAATATCATCGCCAAACCGAAAAATGACAGCGTTCGAGACAATGCTCGTCAACTGTCATTCGCGATGTTTACTGATTGTTCGTTAGCTGTTCGCGAATATTATCAATCGACCAACCACTTAAGCGCAGAGTCGTGGTCTTCGAATGACTTAATCTCACCAGACACAAACCAACTCCCTACTTTTGAAGCGAATTCTTGCCAGCTTTTATCACCATAAATCGCGATTTTGTCTATCTTCGAATTGAGCTCTAATCCCAGTTTGAAATCATCCCAAGCAGCACGTAACTCCCAACCCGTTAAGGTGGAGATGTCGACCAGCATCTTGAGTTTAGATGAATCGAGTTCTTCTAGCGTGGTATTTAGAATTGGCATCATTGCCTGATAGTCATCGTGTGTGAGTTTGCCTTTCGCTTTAAACACAACGATGGTTTCACCGCTAACACGTTCAATTCCAACCGATATTCCGTGACGTTCGATACTCATAGCCTAGCCCTCATAGTGGAAACTAGACTTAGCTTAGAGGATTAGACAGCAAAGAGATGAGACGTTGGCGTCAAAACAGACAAGCATCCGAACGAGTTTTAGTTACTGACATTTTAACGGCGTTTAATCGCAACGACCGAGTAAGTGTGCCAATGCTTCACCCTACCCAGCGACGTGAGTGCTTGTTCGTCTCGCTCATGGAATCGTACTATCTCAAAGTCGTTGAATAAGCTAAGTACTTTGGCTTTTGTTAACGGCGTTGTTGGGGTTCGATAGCCATGTGCCCAACTGTCATCGACGCCCATGAAATCGCCTGCGAATACACCACCGATTTCAAGACAGTTTTCAATATTGTGCCAAACCCCGTCAAAACGGGTTGGGTCAGCAAAAAACAGACTCGAATTGGCAATCACTACGCCAGATTTAGGGTAATCATAGTGTTCAAATCCACTTTCAGATATTTTGACCAAAGATTTGCGACCAAAACGATCCCGACATATAGCAATCGAATCAGGATTAACGTCGAAGCCATACACTTGATACGCTTGTTGTTCTAAAAAGGCGATGTCACTACCTGTTCCACAACCACAATCAATCGCAACATTTAAGCCTGACTCATTCAGTTTGATTGCGAATTCAGTTCTCTTTAAATGAGGTTTGCTTAGTGCTTTTTGGTAATACTGACGCCAGATCTCAGAGTGATCATCCATGGTACTTCTCCAACAGTTCGCTTAGGGATTGAACTTGCATGACATTCGGATGCCCTGACTTAAGATCAGCGCCCTCCGTGTTCAACCACACCGCTTTCAAACCCGCTTCAAGTGCTGGGTAAATGTCTTTGTCTAAGGTGTCACCCACCATGGTGATATCTTGTGGTGCTACACCGAGTTTGGAAATGATGGCAGGATAAAAGCCCGAATCGAACTTAGAAAAGCCAATGCTCGCCTTACAAAAGTAACCCAAGATATATTGAGACAGGCCAACACGCTCGAAGGCACGAATGATGTCGTCTTTACTGGAATCACCAGCATTGGTGGCAACGTAGACTTGATGATTTTTGGAGAGTTCAGCCAGTAATGCACGAGCACCACTCACTTCTTGTACGATTTCCCAGTCACACATCTTCCCTTGTGCGTCTGGGAAATCGACCATCAGCGTATTGCCCCAGTCGAATAAGACTATTTCTGTTAATTCGATTAGCTTTGTCGTCTTGTTCATCTTGCCTCCTGCATTGGTCATAACTCTTCTACAAGCTATCTTTTTGATAGGACAGAATGTTGTCGAAGGCGATATCGAAGTAGAGTTCGTAGCTATTTTGTTCAACATAGCCCAAATGTGGGGTCGCAGTGACGTTAGGCAGAGATAGTAACGGTTCAGTGTTCTCTGTTGCAGGCTCACAATCAAACACATCAATAGCGGCTGTTTTGGTCGGTACGCCACGTAGTTCATGATACAAGGCCATCGGTTCGACTAACTCGGCACGACTGATGTTCACAAACAGTGAGTTCAGTTTCATCAAGCTCAGGTCTCGTGCTGTAACACATCCTCTCGTGACATCATTCAAACGTAAGTGCAAGGAGAGCACATCAACTTCTCGAAAGAAGTCTTTTTTGGTTGTAGCAGCTTTGAAGCCATCTGCTTGTGCTTGATCTCGTGAGGTTTGGCTCCCCCATACCACAACAGACATCCCAAACGCTTTGGCATATTGTGCAATGCATTTGCCGATCTTACCGTAGCCCCAAATACCTAGCTTCAAGCCCTTCAACGTTCTGCCTAGGCCGAGTGAGCCTGAATCTTGCCATTGATTCTGTTTCAGGTTTGATGCATAAGTAGGAATATGACGAGAGGCGGCCATAATCAACGCCCAACATAACTCAGAGGGCGCAACTGGCGAGCCTCGGCCTTCTAAAACGGTAACACCAAATCGTTCGCACATTTGCGGGTCGATATGGTTACTCACTTTGCCCGTCTGGCTAATAAGCTTAAGGTTTGGGAGCTGCGATAACAGAGATTCGGTGATCTCGGTTCTTTCACGAATGAGCACAATGGCTTCAAACGGGACCAACTTAGCGACGAGCTCTTGCTCTAAGTAAGTCTCGGTAAATACCGTGACATCGTGTTGTTCGAGTTTGTTGAAGCAATCGAGGTCTTTTACAACGTTCTGGTAGTCATCCAATATCGCTATTTTCACATCACTCTCCTTGTGATTGTTAGTTATCTTGTATTGTTCAAATAAAGACTAAAGTGCCATACCTCGAGATTCAACATAGCACTCACAGGGACTTCACTATTGATAAACCACTTTGAAACGCTCCAACATAAGTAACATGTCTTCACTTGGTGAGATCTTGAGCTCTTCACATTCACTTGAGAAGAAATTCCAGTGAGCTTCTCTCCACCATTCTAGTGTTTTGTCACCCTCGCCTTCTGCAGCAGCAAACTCAGCGGTCACTTCGTTGTATTGGCACGACGACACCGACGTGATCTCTACAATGCAAACTGGCTTACCATCCCAATCGGTGACGACTTGCAAGTGACCAACGACTGGTCTCGTCTCACCTTCATGGGTATACCAGTATTCAAGGCCGCAGGACGCTCGTTTTTCACCCTTGAGAATTAACTGAGCGCAGAGGTTGGCGTTGTATTCATCAGCACAGTAATAGTCGGCACTAAAAGAGGTGTATTGCGAAGCAACGTCTGCTGGCAATGTGTTGAGGTAGCTATCAAGATAAGCTTTGCTTCTTTCTTCCATGATCTTTCCAAATTCAATATTAGGTTGAGCCGATAAATACTTATAGATTAAGCATCTGGCTGCATTGGGAGTAACCTATCAAGTCAGGTTATTGCTGTAAACCGAGTGAATATCAAAATGTGGGCTGAGAAAGAAGAATATTGGTGGGAATGTTTGTCAATAGATACCAAATAAAACAGAAGCAGGATATACCTGCCTCTGTTGTTTATTAGTATGACGTTGTCCAGTTAATGAACTATTGAAGCCACTCAAGATCCACATAGCAAGACGATTACACGCTCAGTTTTCGCCCACTATCCATACCCACCAGCATTCTTTCGAAGTCACAACACATAACCAATCGTGATGTTAAATCTATTGTTCAGTTTATTTATCCAACATCGATTTTTACGTATCGTACAACCTCAAGCAATGCAGCAGCCCTACAGCGTTAAGTACGTTAGGCCAGCGACTAGTGGGATTGGTTAGCCACACATTGCCTTTACGAAATTAAATAACGATAGGAAATATCATGAACAAATCACTTATCGCACTCGTTCTTACTGCTGTTTTAGCAGGTTGTTCATCTGGCGGTGGTTCTGAACCGGCACAACCTCAATTTGATGGTGATTACGGTTTCGAAAATATTGACCCAGGTTTTGGAAACGGCGACTCTGATAGTGATGTCGACAATGGGTTTGATAATATCGACCCTGGATACGGCAAAGACGATTCAAAAAATATTGCTGATACCATTGAACAAGCTGATCTAGGCTTCGTCTACATCCCAGATATCGGTGATGTACCATTTTTTAATAAAGACACAGGTGAAGCTCATATAAGCGCCGTAAAACAACGTTCTGATGATAACGAAACGCTATACAGCATCTACGTGGATGATAAGCGTGTTGGTGAAATCATCATTCGTGATAACTATGTCAAAGTTAGCTCTGGAGACAAGATGATCTCAGGTGAGCAGAAGTCTTATCTTGATACTGAACATACCTTTTGGACTATTCGAGGTACGAACGGCAATGTAGTTGGTGACTTTAAGCGTCTCGACGATGGTGTTTGGGTGTTCCGTGAAGAAATGAACCGTGAAACATTTGTGGTTAAGTATCACGACGGTCAGTGGAACTTCATCCCTGTCGCAGACATTAAAAACAAGGTTAAAGACAACTTGCCGTCGCAAGCACAAGCCACCAAAGTGCGAGCAAAAATGCAGGTTAATAAGCTACGTACTTTGAAGTAATACTTATCACCAATCCCATATCAAAAAGGCATCCTCAAATCCAAGAGGATGCCGATCAAGCATCAACCAAGAATACATAACTAAAAAGCTCAAGGAAGATCCGGACTAGGTTACTAATTTACTGGCATTCAGTACTTTGAATTCGCCGATATTTTGTATACATAAGCGAGAGATCCAATGACCATCAAAAAGTTCCCCCTTCTGACATTAGCCGCTGTCTTGCTGTTCACTATGTCTAACGCACAAGCCAATGAACAAAACCAAGAAGAAACTGCGATAACATTTGGCCTATCAGCTGAACGAGGGTGGAGAGATTGGTCTGCTTCTTACATCAAATATCGTGGTCCGGGAAGCATAGGTTATGGCATTGAATTTACTCGCTCGGCTTATAACGAAGATGAGGAATCATACGAATACAAGCAACGCGACAACGAATATCAGTTTCACGCCCCTATTGGAATCACAGAAAACTTGTACATCACTCCCGGTTACGGGATTAAGCGTACCCATACAGACGTCACTTTGGATAACCGCGAGTTCTCTGATAGCTCAACCAAACAAGTCGGTGGCTTAGATGCAACCTATATTATGGATAATGGCTTTGTTGTGACCGCAGGTTTCGATAAAGCAGAAGGTGAAGACATCGAGTTTTCGATTGGTGCAGGTATCGCGTGGTAAAGTCGACTTAAGGAATCATACGCAAACAAAAAGGACCTAGATTTCTCTAGACCCTTCTATATGAACAGCGTTTTGTACTCGACATTATCGAGTTACACGAAGTGATTAATCTTCGATGTAGAAAGCTTCTACTGTGCCTTTAAGAGTAATAAGCATTGGCTGACCAAAACGATCTAGCGCTTTAGGAGAAGGGATCTTAACCCAACCTTCGCTGATGCAGTATTCTTCAACATCAGTACGCTCTTTACCATTTAGACGAATGCCGATTGGGTATTCGAAACACTCAGCCACGTGGTGTGGGCTGCGTGGGTTGCCTGCAAGATGATCTGGTAAAGCTGGTCTTGAATTAGTATCGCTCATGTTCATTACCTGTATGTACGTAAATAAAAAAAGTGCGTCATTCTAGTCAATATAGGCTTTGTGCTCAACAACTGCTGCAATAAATCGTAGAGATCGTTTTAATCAACAGCGAGTTGTTTGATTTAAAAGCGATATAAGCACTTTTTCAAACGAAAATTTAACAAGATTAAACATTGTTAATAAAGAGAAAAATGATGAACTTAATAAACGCACCCAGCCCACAGGCTGAGTGCTTATTGGTAAGTCTTACCAGTCGTACGTTACACTTGCAATGACGTTACGACGATCACCGTAGAAACAATAGTAATCACACGTCGCAACGTACTCTTTGTCTGCTAAGTTTTTCGCTGCAACTTGGAACTTATAATCTTCAATACGGTAGCTCAATGTTGCGTCAAACAATGTGTAAGAAGACACTTTGTTCGTCTCAGTGTTGTCGGCGTAAGAATCACCAACATAACGAGCACCCGCGCCAATAGTTAAGCCATCTAATGGACCATTTAGGAAACGATAGTTTGCCCAAGCAGAAGCCAGTTGGTCAGCAATTTGTGACGGCGTATTTCCTACATTGCTGCTTGTAGCATCTTCTGTTATTTCAGAATCGATGAATGAAAAGTTACCAATCAAAGTTAATGCTTCAGTCACGTTTGCAACGGCTTCTAATTCAAGGCCCCGGTTACGAACTTCACCAATTTGCGTTAGCTGACCGGCAACCTGACGTGCTAAGTTTTCTTTCGATACTTCAAACGCAGCAATGTTGAAGTAACCGTCAAAACTACGCGGTTGATATTTCAAACCCACTTCATATTGCTCGCCACGTTCCGGTTTCGCTGGATTACCATTTTGGTCAAGCTGAATAATAGGGTTAAACGACTGAGCATAGCTCGCATAAGGTGTAAAACCACTATCCATCAGGTAAGCAACACCGAAGTTGGTTGTCCACTCTTCGCTATCGACCTTAGTTTTGGCGCCAGTAGTCGTGTTATGTGTCTTGTTTTGGGAATCGTCGTAACGAACACCGATTTGTACTGCCCACTTATCCGCAATCATCATTTGGTCTTGTAAATAGAGGCCTAATTGATTATTTTTCGTTTTAGTGGTTTGACGATCTGATTCATCAAGTGGCGCAAACGTTGTTGGATTCAACAAAGCTACATTTGTGCTATATGACGGATTGAACACGTTAAAAATAGGGCTAGGAATATTTCCCACACCGGGGACAGGTAGAAGACGGTTTCCGTCACCAATAATTGGATCAGCCGCGTAATCTTTACTATCAATATCGATGCTTTGGTAATCAATACCAGTCAACAAGGTGTGTTCTACCGAACCCGTTGTAAATTTATGGATCAAACGATTATCGATATTAAACGCATCGGATGTCCCCTCTTCCGTCGATGCTTGTCGGATAATAGAAGAACGGGTTGGATCGTAAGGTGCTAGAGCTGTGTCACCAATATACCGCGAGTAATACATTTGACGTAGGTTTATGTCCATTTGGCTGTAACGAACGTTTTGCATTAAGTAGGTACGGTCATTAAAGTGATGTTCAAATTCATAACCTATCGAGATTTGTTCACGCTCAAACGTCTCCCAATCTGTATTTCCCAATGCCCGGCTATCACTGATTTTTCCATTTGGATTCGACGTTAACGTTCCTTCCATTGGTAGGAACTGGAGGTACGGGTCGGAATCATCTTTCTGGTAGCTAGTTAGCAGTGTGATTTTTGTGTCGTCTGTGAATTTATAAGCCAGAGAAGGAGCGATAAAAATGCGTTCAGCTTCTACACCATCGACACGGCTGCCATTTTTACGACCAAGCGCTTGCAGGCGAAACGCCATTTTATCGTTAACTTCAGAGTTCACATCTAAGCTAATTTGCTTTCGATCATCAGTACCGTATTCGATAGCAAACTTACCCGAACCACCATCAAACTGTGGACGCTTACTGATTACGTTAATAACACCACCTGGAGGAGTTTGGCCATATAGCGCTGATCCTGGACCACGCAAGATTTCTACTCGTTCCAAGCCAAACGGGTCGATTTGCCAGCTGTAAAAGCCCGATGAATACAAACGCGTTCCGTCTTGATATAAACCACTGTTAGCTTGCTTAAAGCCGCGGATAACAAACCAATCTTGCTTGTTGTCTTCACCAAAATAGTTCGCTTGGATACTAGGCGTGTACTGTAATGCATCGGCAATACTGATTGACGCTCGGTCGTCCATCTGTTCACGAGTAACAATAGAAATTGCACGTGGTGTCTCACCTATCGCAACGTCTGTTTTTGTTGCTGTTCGACTGCTTAATCCTACGTAACTAAAATCAGGACCTACTGAGCTGTCTTCAAGTTGCTGTCCAATAACAACAACGGTTTCATCTTCGTTAGCTTGAGCCATTCCTGACGATATAACTAAAGCGACCGCAAGTGCTGTTGGGGTACGCATAAAGTGCCGATTCATATATTTCTCCTTCAATACGGCTATGAACCAATTGCAAAAAAGAACAAATGATTTTTACTTTTAAATCATTTGTTCTTGAACCTAACTAGGCTCTTAAAAACTCAAGCGACAACACTTTCTAGTGCTTGGTGCGCTTGAGCCAAATTCCCTTTACTCAACTCAATAAGATTGCCGGTATCCATTTTTAGAATACGTTCAGCTTCTTCGCTGAAATGGCTAACTAGTTATTATTGTGATTATCATTATTATTAAAAGAGTAAAATAATCCCGTATAAACCCAACGCAGCAACCTGATTACTATGTTTTACTCTGGGCCTATTCTCTAGAAACTCATTCGGCTGATACTCGTTAATGAGCTATTGCTAATGGCTATAAGTAACTAAGCTATAGCTTTCTCAAACCCCACATCAAGTACATGCCACCGATAATCGAAGCCACCAATCCTGCTGGGACCTCTTGTGGGTAAAGCCACTGTCTACCAAGCCAATCCGAGAGCAACATCAGTGCCATACCAATTAACGAAGAACAGATCAGGTGCTCTTTAGCACGGCTATAACCAAATAATCTCGCCATGTGTGGAGCCATCAAACCAATAAAGCTTAATGGACCAACTACCAGCGTTGCGCTCACGGTTAAACATGCCACCAGCACCAACAATAGAATTCGAGATCTTGATACATTGATACCAAGAGATTGGGCACTCGCCTGCCCTAATGGCAACACATCCAACCATCGCGCACAGAGAAAACCTAACGAGATAAATACAACCGAAGATATCAGTAACGGCACGAGTGTTACCTCGGTGACGTAATACGTTGAACCTGCCAACCAAGCCAGAACTTGATAACTTCTTGGATCACCGCCTGCCAATACAAAACTTTGCACAGCGTTCATCAGTGCCGTTATCGCAACGCCTGTTAATAGTACTCTTTCCGGTTGGAAGCCCGACTTTTGGTTAAGCACAACAATGATGCCCAAAGTACAGACCGCGCCAATAAAGCCACCGACATAAAGGCCAACCACGCTGCTGCCAAAGCCCGCAAAGATTGCGAGAATCAAACCTAATGCCGTACCAGAACTGATACCAATCACTTCTGGGCTGGCCATTGGGTTGCCACTCAAACGCTGAACGATCGTACCAGCGACTGCCAACATGCTGCCCGCTAATGCCGCTGCCGTTAATCGAGGTAAACGCCATTCGAGCATTGCCCAGTCTTGAGTTTGAAATAACCAACGCCAACCTTCAGTTTGTACAGAGAACAAACTAAACACGATCAGCGACATCGCAATAAACAAGCTGGCCAATACCACTGAATGCTTGTTTAAGCGAGAAGCTACTTCCTTATGACGCGTTAATACAGTTTGTGTTTGTGACTGACTTTTCATGGACAACTTGGGCAGCAACCACAACAACAGTGGAGCACCTAACGCAGCCGTTGCAGCCCCTGTCGGGACAAACATAGACATGATGCCCGGCAACTGTTGAATAAGCAGATCGGTAAGGCTTAACAACAAGCCACCTAACAGCATAGATACCAATAACTTAGGCACTAAACGGTGCACACCCATCAAGCGTGCTAACGCAGGAGCTGCTAAACCGACAAAACCGATAACACCGACAGCACTCACAACCCAAGCCGTCAGCAAAACCGCCAAACCGAGACAAGCGACTCTTAATTTTGGTAACGAAACACCTAAGCTCTTAGCGCCCTGTTCTGATAACTGAAGCAAGCTCAGTGGTTTTACGAACAGAAACGCCATGAGAGTCGCAATCGCTAAGCGTGGAGCCAAGTACTGAACATCTTCCCACCCGGTTTGAACCAATGAACCAGCACCCCAAATCATTAAGCCATTCAGTTTGTCTTGGTTCATCATTAACAAGACAGTACTCACAGCGCCAAAATAGAGGTTCACGACCAAGCCAGACACAATCACTACGGTTGGAGACAAAGCACGTCGCCAAGACAAAGCAAACACCAAACCAATCGTAGTGACGCCACCAACAAGTGCCACCAACGAATAAGACCACTCTAAAAGCCAAGGGGCATAAAGCGTCGCTAACATAAGTGCAAAGCTCGAACCGCTCGCAACACCTAACGTAGACGGTGAAGCCAACGGGTTTCTGAGCACTTGTTGCATCAAAACTCCCGCCACTGCCAACGCTGCGCCAGATAGCAATGTAGTGAATAACCTCGGCCACCAAGCCAAATGCAGTTTCACTGAGTCTGGAGAAGTGAAATCAGCACTCCACAAGCTAGAAAGTCGGCTCAATCCGAACTGAGAGACAGATAGGTGTTGGCCTATTAACACCAGTGTAGAAACCAATAAAAGAGTCATAACACCTAACAAGAGAACTCTCATAGCACGTCTCCTTGGTTCAATTCAGAGACAATGAAGCGCGCAAAGCGTGTTGCAGAAGGTATCGCGCCGAAGCTCCACACCGCTGGTACTTGTAACGCGGGGTAGCCCGACTCTTTCACAATGTATTGCCAAAACTGATTTGCTTTAAGGCTCTCTTCTGTTCCCGCTGGCATTGGAGAAATGATCACGATTTGTCCTTTAACACCAATGAGCTGATCGACACCAACCAAACTGTAACCCCAAGCGTTGGTTTGCTCTTTCCATGCTGATTCAAGGCCAATCTTGTTTACTGAAGCTTTGTATAGGCTGTTGTCCCCAAAGACGCGAACATGGTTAGTGTCCATGAATTGCACCATCAACATTGCAGGCGCATTGTTTGGGAGCTGAGATCCTAAACGATCCATTTCAGCATTCGCTTTCTGAATCAAAACTTCAGCTTGAGGTTGTTTCTCAGAGACCTCTGCTAGCTTTCGAGTAACCGTTTCTAACGCTGACCAATCGACATCACCACTTCGATACAAACCAATGGTCGTGACAGGGGCAATTTTGCTTAGTTGAGTCTCCAACGTTGAAAACATTGGAGAGAGTAATATCTTGTCGGGTTTGAGCTCATGAATACGTTCAAGGTTTGGTTGCGTTCGTAAGCCAACATCCGCAACAGTTGGGGGAATTTGAGGAGACTTTACCCACGAGTTGTAATCGGGTATTTGCGCGACAGCAATAGGTGTAACGCCCAACGCCAAAAGCGTTTCAGTGTGAGTCCAATCGATGGAAACTAATCGAGGTCGATCGTCATCATTCAACTCAGACGCATCTTGATTAGCTGACGAAAGTGGAGAAAACACCAGTAAGCTAGAGATAACAACACTTGAGATAAGAGTACGAGTGACATGCGAGCGATGTAATATTGATTGGAAAGACTGTTTAAGCATCATGCTGGCTCCAAATCACCAGGCATCGCGACTGGGTAACCCGCAGAGTGTTGAGTAATGTGCATAGGCACACCATAGATATCTTTCAATGTCGATTCTTTGAACACCTCATCAACCTCACCTTCGACTAATAGCTCGCCACTATGTAAGGCAATAATATGGTCGCAGAAACGTGCAGCCATATTGATGTCGTGTATCACAATGATCACGCCAATTTCCAATGTTTCACTCAGGCGCTTAATCAATGTCAGCATTTCAATCTGATGACCAATATCGAGCGCTGCTAAAGGCTCATCCAGCAAAAGGTATTTGGTGCGTTGAGCCAACAACATCGCAAGCCACACACGCTGGCGTTCACCACCCGATAAAGTATCCACCAAACGATCAGCGTATTGCGTTGTGTCGGTAAGTTGCATCGCCTCTTCAACGTATTGCTTATCTTTACTTGAAAGTCGACCTAATAAGCCGTGCCAAGGGTAGCGACCAAAGCTCACCAGGTCTTTGCCGGATAAACTGTCGGTTGCAGGTAAATGTTGAGGTAAGTAAGCAATTTGTTGTGCGAAGTCCTTATCAGACCATTTAGCGACCGCTTTATTTTTCAGGAAAATATCACCTGAAGTGGCGCGCTGCTGCTTCGCTAACAACTTTAATAAAGTCGATTTTCCCGAGCCGTTATGCCCAACCAAAGCGTAGATTTTTCCTTGCTCAAACGACACATCAAATGTCTTGAGCAGTTGCTTATCCCCTACGCTAAAACCGAGTCCCTTTGCTTCGAGCATACCTTCAACCTTAAAACACATCATTCACTAAAGAATTAATGAAATACGAACATATTCATAAAATCATTAACAGACACGCTTTTATACACTTGCAAAAACGCTAACGCAAACGATTTTCATTTAGATTAAACTGAATGTCATACTAATTTATCCCTATATTTTAGAGAGTTAGAAGCTTAATTTAGAGAAGGTAATCTGACGTTGATTCAAGATATTGTCGCAACGAAGTTTAAGAATTTATGAAAATGCGCTCATAAACCGATAGATGAGGAAGGCAGAGAGTTTCGTGGCTGTTAGGCTGTTTCCGAATATTCAGCCTAAAACGAAACGCTCATGACGTGATGATTGGGTTCGGTTTCAATCTCAACGATTGACCAACCAAGAGAAAGGTACAAAGGCGCAATATTGGTATAGGCGTACAAGTTAGACGTTGAATCCTTCGAGGATTGAGATTGATAGTAAACTGGCATTTGTTCAACACCACGATTAATCAATTCACTCGCAATTCCTTGGCCGCGCCATTGAGGTTCAACAAACACGGCGTTGATCCACACCACATCCCGCACTTGATAAGGTTCCTGAAAATGGGAATATGCCAAACCACCAATGACCACATTCTCGCGAAGTACTGTTATTACTGGGGGAAGTTGTACGCTGTCTTTATAGGTATCTTTAAACTTGAAATCAGACCATTGGCTTTGAAATAAGCCTTCTAATTCACTCCAACAAGGTGAACTTTCATCACAATTTCTAAAGATTACTTTCTGCATTTTTTTCATCCTTTGAAAGGGAGTAATTCGGCCATCCTAGCCTTGGTTTATATCAGTGTAGATAAAGCTACTCTTCTTCTTCGTAACTGTCTGCTGGGTCTTCATTGATTTCTTCGCCACACCCCAAGCATTCGGCTTGCAAATCCGTTGGCATCACAATAATCAAACCACAATGCGGGCATAAATCACCTTGTTGAAACATCCCGTTATTCCTTCTACGTCACAGCTATTGCTTCGGATACTTTTGCTTACTCGCTTCTAACCAATCATGAATAACTTGGCGAGCAGACTCGGATGGCGGTGCATTTCGTTTCCCACAAATCTGGTCAATTTCAAACGGAAACGCTTTGCTCGAGACACGACGTAAACCTATGGTTAAACGCTGAGGTTTGAACATGCGGAATACCACATAGCGATCACTCATGATTCGATTGTGATAGACGCCAATGCAATGTTTTTGTTCCACGCCCTCTTGTTCAAGGTCGTAGTAATCAGTAAGCGGATGAATATTGTCATTACCGAGTAAAGGAACCGGATAAGGGATGTCCATGTCCATAGGCCGATTTCCTTCTAGACGGCGTAACTGACGCTGTTCTGTCCACCTATCATGCAGTTGCTCAAACATAGCAAAGGAATTTTGACTTGTGATGGCGCGTAATGGATCGTCCATCTCCAAATCTTGACCCAGTAAAATCGCGTCTTGGAACATGGCCATCTTTGAAGGCGCATTGAGCCTTCCCTCTTCAACCATCGCAATGCCCAATCGACTGCCGGTTAGAAATGGATGAACTTGGTCCAAACGAAGCGCTGTGTAGCCAACTTTGGAATAGTGCTTGAATTTAAGAACACGTCTTTGTAGCGGTTCAAGAATTCGTACAATGTGGTCGAGCTCATCACCGACGTTGTAGTTAAGCTCTAGCTTATCGATGAATTTTAGGGTCGCTTTACTGCCATCTAAGCCCAGTTTGGCTAAGATTCTCTTTTGTCCTAGGCGACTCAGTTCCAATGCTTTCTTGTTATCGACACTGTATTTCATACAGATCAAAGCCAAAATAACTGGCCTTAATTCAAGCAATTGCGCGGCTTCATAGGTATTTGCTGCAAGCCAAAGCATCTGGTATTGATACTCTGGAAAGTCGTCGGTGATTTCACGATAACGCGCAGGCAATGAGTCTAACCAACGACCATTCACGTCAAACTGCTCAACAAGGTTGAGGCTCAGCCCAATGCCCCCATCAAGCGGTCGCCGACCATCTTCAAACACATGAAAGCCGACAAGCTTTTGAGACCAATCTCGGATCTCAATATCGTAGTCGAAACCTAACGTCCTAGTGGGAATGGTGAGTAGTGCTGTCATTGATGCCTCTTCGTTATTGGCGCATTAAACCGTAAAGCCTATCTAACAGAATAAGCTAGCGCTTCAACCACTATAACAACCTTTTGTAAATTTCTTATCAATCAAAGCGATATAAATACGATAGTGCTTAGAAGATCATTGAATGATGATTTTATGCAATATGAGATCTCTTCGATATCATTTGCGCTAGCAAAAACTATGCTTGTTATATAACTGATAACACGAGGCTTTAATTATGGAATACCGACATATTCTGGTCGCTGTTGAAATGTCCGACGACACTAAGATTCTGATTGATCGAGCGACCTTCTTCGCAAACAAACTAGAGGCTGGCATTTCGTTTGTTTATATCGACGGCACGCATGGAGAGATTTACCCTGAACTCGTTGATATTCAGGGAAATGAAGGCGATCTACCCATCAATGAAGATTCCGTTAAACATTTGAAAGAGTTTGAGGCCTACGCTAAACACCCAATCAAGCACATATTCGTGGGAACGGGAGATTTGAATGATAAGCTCAAAAATACCATCGAGGTAAATGGCGTTGACCTACTACTATGTGGCCATCACCACGATTTTTGGCATAAAATCATTTCCCATTCGAAACAGATTATCGACACATCTCCAGTCGATATTCTAATCGTTCCAATGGATTAGATACTGCCGTTCGAACTTTAAAAACTTCCTGCATTGCCAACCTCTATCGGTATTATTGGTTGGCTTACATCCCCTATTCAATCTTCCTATTTACCTCAACCCAACTATCAACCACTTGCTGAAATCATTTGTGATCTTGTCGGCTTATCAACTCGTAAGCGTCTAATAATTAACAAATCACGAGTGTAAGCAATGAAAAAGATTGGTCTCTATCTTTTTACAAACGACTTAAGAATCAACGACAATCAGTTGCTTCACCAAGCCGCGCAGGTGGTCGATGAACTCGTTTGCGTTATTGTCGAACCTACGCTCTCTCGCTTCTCTGCTGAATTTGCACAAGAGCACAGTTATGGAGCGCATCGCCAAACCTTTATTTCACAATCGATAGCCAATCTAGAAGCCAATTTAGTGAAGCTTGGACAGCAACTGGTTGTGATCTGCAGTAACCATCTAGCACCCGACACTGCTGAACAAACACTCAACAAAATCATTGTTACGCAAAACTGTACCCACTTTTTCGCCAATGCACATTGCGGCTACGACGAGCGTCAATTGATTCATACAGTACACAGTGGTCACCCTGACTTAATGACACGCTTGCCACATCACGCCACCTTGTTTGACTTACATGAGCTGCCGTTTGAATTATCAAAAGTCCCGAGCTCGTTTACCAAATTTAGAAAGCTAATCGAACACTTGAACATTAATGGCGGCGAGACGGTTATTGCACACCTTCCACCAGCAGTGACACCAACACCAGTAACGGCAACCCCACTATTCAGTTCTCCAAATTTAGAAAGAGCAGTAACAAACGAATATTTGGGTGGCGAAGACGCAGGACTAGCGCATTTAGAAAACTACTTCTCACATGATTACGCCCTTAACTACAAACAGACTCGAAACGCATTTGACGGCATCGAAAACTCAACCAAGTTTTCGCCGTGGTTGGCACTCGGCTGCGTTTCGCCTAAAACGATTTATCGCCATTTGAAACAGTTCGAAACCGAACATGGCAGTAACGATTCAACCTATTGGATCTACTTTGAGTTGTTGTGGCGTGAATATTTCTATTGGAAATGTTTATCTCTGGGCTCATCGTTATTCGATGATTCTTCAAAACAAGAACTCAACACCCCAAACTCCTCAGCAACGCCGAACCTGAATTTCGCCAAATGGAAAAGTGGCAATACCAACTACCCGATTGTCGATGCGTGTATGCGCCAACTTAATGAAACAGGCTACATGTCTAATCGAGGAAGACAGCTGGCCGCTAGCTGTTTGATCTACGAACTAGGGATCGATTGGCGACACGGCGCAGCCTATTTTGAGAGCCAACTTATCGACTATGACGTGGCATCAAACTGGGGTAATTGGGCTTACATAGCCGGAGCCCTGAACTCTCAGGTAAACACCCAAACCAACAAACAAAAGAATGCCAACCAAGCACAACCTAAATCACACCATTTCGACTTGGCTAAGCAGACCGATATGTATGACCCAGACCATGCGTTTATCAACAAATGGAATGCGAGCAGCAAAGAACCTGTCTTAACTAACAATCAGGATGTGTTATGAACTTCAAAACCGTGCGCCTTGTCTTAGGCGATCAACTCAATGTCCAGCACTCTTGGTTTCAACAGGTTGATGACGACGTCATTTATATTATTGCCGAACTCAAGCAAGAGACTGACTACGTTGCATCGCACATCCAAAAGGTGGCCGCTTTTTTCTCTGCGATGGGCTACTTTGCCGACGAGCTCAAACAACAAGGTCATCAGGTACTCCACCTAACTCTGGATGACACCACTCAATTTGAAAACCTCGATGCTCTATTGCAACACTACGTCCACGAGTTTGCTGCTGAAAAGTTTGAATACCAACGGCCAGACGAATATCGACTTCTCCAACAATTGGCAAAGCTGAAGTTAACCGGAGTAACCAAAGGCTGTAGCGATTCTGAGCACTTCCTGTTTCCGTTTGACGAGATTGAAACCCAATTTCCAAAAGACAAACACATCATGATGGAACACTTCTATCGTCGAATGAGAAAGCGTTTCGACATCCTGCTCGACGATGGCAAACCGGTTGGCGGTAAATGGAATTACGATGCAAACAATCGCAAGAAGCTAAAGAAACAAGACATCGAGAACTTGCCGCAACCATTAATGTTTGCCAACGACATTTCTGAGATTTTAAAACGCATCGAGCATCATCAAGTTCAAACCATTGGTGAAGTTGGTGATCAGTTATTATGGCCAGTCAACCGAGCGCAAAGCCTGTCTCTACTCGCTCACTTCTGCCAAGTCTGTTTACCGTTGTTTGGTCAGTTTCAAGATGCAATGACGACCGAGCACGATTCAAAATGGAGTTTGTATCACAGTCGCCTCTCCTTTTCGCTGAACAGTAAACTGCTAAGCCCCCAAGAAGTGATTGATGCAGCGCTGTCGGCTTATCAGTCCTCTTCTAAGCCAAACGCACCCACTATCGATATTGCGCAAGTTGAAGGGTTCGTACGCCAAATTCTAGGTTGGAGAGAATACATACGTGGCGTTTATTGGTCGAACATGCCTGCTTACGCCAACAAAAACCACTACGCAGCAGACCGTCAGTTGCCTCATTATTTTTGGGATGGGCAAACCAAGATGAATTGTATGAAGCACGCGATTGATCAATCCCTCGAGTTTGCTTATGCGCACCACATTCAAAGGCTCATGATCACTGGTAACTTCTGCTTAATTACAGGCATTGCTCCGGATCAAGTCGACAGTTGGTACCTTGGTATTTATGTTGATGCGATTGAGTGGGTCGAAATGCCGAATACGCGAGGTATGGCACTTTTTGCTGATGGCGGGATCGTCGGAACCAAACCATACTCTGCCAGCGGTTCTTACATTAATCGCATGAGTGATTACTGCAAAGGCTGTCATTACCAAATTAAAGAGCGCAGTGGCGAGAGTTCTTGTCCATTCAACAGCTTGTACTGGCGCTTCATGAACAAACATCGCGAGGCCTTAAATCGCAACCCTCGAATGGGCATGCTTTATCGGTCTTGGGACAATATGGATGAGCAAGACCAACAAGCGATACTCGATACCGCAGAACAACGACTGACTAACTTGGAGAACTTATAATGGTGGAACAACTCAGATTACACATATTGGTCATTGGTGGCAGCGGCGGTATTGGGTTCGCCGTGGTTAAGCACCTATTGTCTGAGCTGTCTCGCTTTGATTTTCTCGATGTCCATGTCGACGCGACTTATCATTCACAACGACCGGAATTAGAAGATAGCCGTCTAAATTGGCACCAAGTCGATGCCACCAACGAAGCTGATATTGAGCAGCTAAGCACTCAATTCGAGCGATTGGATTGGTTAATAAATTGCGTGGGTATGCTTCATACGCCAGATCTGGGGCCGGAAAAGAACCTATCTTCTATCGACCCAGAATTTTTTCTGAAAAACATATCGGTAAACACCCTACCTAGCTTGTTACTGGCCAAGCACTTCACGCCAATTCTTAAAGCCAGTGACAATCCAAAATTTGCAGTGGTATCGGCCAAAGTCGGCAGCATTTCAGACAATCGATTAGGTGGATGGTATAGCTATCGCTCATCTAAAGCCGCACTCAACATGTTCATCAAAACCATGTCGATTGAATGGCAACGTACATTGAAAAAAGGCACGGTGTTAGCGCTCCACCCTGGTACAACTGACACCGCTCTATCTAAGCCCTTTCAGACCAATGTGCCGCAAGGTAAGTTGTTTGAGTCTAGTTATGTAGCTCATCAGTTGGTGGATATCATTCGAACTGCTACGCCGGATAAAAGCGGTCATTTCTACGCGTATGATGGTGAGCAATTGACTTGGTAGTGAGTAATGCCAATCGCTGGCTTCGATGAATGGTAAAATTTTATGAAAGCTAAAAAAAGAGAAAACCCAACAAAGCTGTGACTCTGTTGGATTTAGTAGTTAACGCGACGCTGTTGGTTGAAACTAAAAATGTCGTTTCAACGAAGGGCACTCTGAGGATTCAACTAAGGATCAACACTGATCATTACTTTACTATTACCGCTACTCAGCCCAGTTGAACTTACTCTCGTCGACACCTTCTTTTTCTTCCTTAACACGCTCGCGTCGGCTTTGCTCTTCAGCGCGGGCTGCGTCAATTTCTTGCATAATGGCATCAATATCTGCCAAGGCGTCACTTTCGGTAAACTCACCCGTTAGCTTGCTGTCAGGCTTCAAATCACCTTTCTCAAACAGTGCCCACATTTCTTTAGCATACTCAGTGGTCGCCAATTCAGGGGCAAACTGAGCGTAATAGTCACGGATATTATTAACATCACGAGTCAGCATCCACTCGGCATTGTTGTTCGCAGATGCATCGACCGCTTGCGGCAAATCGATAATCACAGGACCATATTCATCAACCAATACGTTGAATTCAGACAAGTCGCCATGAATTAAACCAACGCAAAGCATCTTAACGACATAAGTCATCATCACCGCATGATCTTCAATCGCTTGTTCAGGCGGCATCACCACATCATTCAATCTTGGCGCGACATAACCTTCGTCATCAGTGACCAACTCCATCAGAAGTACGCCATCAAAGCAGCCATAAGGGACAGGCACGCGAACGCCTGCTTCTGCCAGCTTATACAAGGCATCCACTTCTGCACTTTGCCATACTTTTTCTTGTTGCTCGCGACCGAAACCAGAGCCTTTTTCCATCGCTCTAGCGCGGCGGCTATTGCGGACTTTTCGCCCTTCTCGATATGCCGTTGCTTTTTTAAAGCTACGTTGGCTTATTTCCTTGTACACCTTGGCACAACGGATCGTATCACCACAGCGTACTATGTACACTGACGCTTCTTTGCCACTCATGAGTTGGCTTTTCACCTCGTCGACTAAACCATCGTCAACTAAAGGCTGTATTCTTTTAGGTATCTTCATGTCGTCTTTATACATGAGTTACCTGACAGATAAAATATTAACTCGTTAAATGAGTGGTTATTCTCAATAGATTCTTAAATGAAGGGAGATTATGTGGGTTTTGTCTTATGGCGACGACAACGTTCAGAGCAATAAATCACCTCTTCCCAACAACGCTGCCATTTTTTACGCCACGAGAATGGTTTGAGGCAAACGGGACATGTCTTGGTGGGTAAATGTGGTTTCTTGTGCATGACCGCTTCCTTGTCGATGAATCCATTAACCTATTCGTTAACGAAAGATTCCCTATTACGCTCGTCCCTCATTTTAGGGAATGACGAAGGTAATACTAACAAAGCTAGATTCCCTATTATGCTCGTTCCTCGCTTGAGGGAATGACGAAGGTAATATTAACAAAGCTAGATTCCCTATTACGCTCGTTCCTCGCCTTAGGGAATGACGTCGTATTCTAATCGTTCCTGACTCTAGGGAGTGACGACAGTGTGGTTACTAACAGCCCCCCGACTCCGTCATCCTCGAGAAGGAGGAACGACTGAGTCGGGGATCTGCTTTATCCAAACGGATTCGGCTTTATCTGAACTGACTCTGCTCAAATTCAACTAAGTCCGTTCAATCCAGTTAAGCAATAACCTTGTACTGCTTCTCCATCTCACTCACGCCAAGGCCTGAATGTTTTGTCACTTTAAGTTGCACGGGCACACGCTCTTTCAGTGCTTCAACGTGGCTGATTACGCCGATCATCTTGCCTGACGCGTTCAGGTTATCGAGCGCGTTAAGTGCGATATCCAATGTATCGCTGTCTAGCGTGCCGAAACCTTCATCCAAGAACAGTGAATCAATACTGGTTTTGTGACTTACAAGATCAGATAGCGCGAGTGCCAATGCCAAACTCACTAGGAAGCTTTCGCCACCTGACAAGGTCTTAGTATCACGCATCACATCGCCCTGCCATGTGTCGAGCACTTGCAGTTCTAAGCCATCATCGGCTTTACGTTTAAGTTCGTAACGACCATGCAAACGCTGTAGCTGCTTGTTCGCCAAGTACACCAAGTTTTCCAGTGTTAGACCTTGAGCAAACTTACGGAACTTGTCGCCGTTCTTAGAACCAATAAGTGAATTCAGGCGTGAAATATCATCAAAGTCGACCTGTTGCTCGTCTATTTGCTTGAACAGATCTTGCTGGTTGCTGCGGTTCTGGTTATCCGTTTCAAGATTGGCAGAAATTGCACCGATCTTTGTCGCATGGCTTTGTTGTGCGTTTTGGCATTCAGTAGTCGCTTCTTCAACTTGCTGTTGGTCTTGCTCTTGCCATGCTTTAGCATTTGCGTGGTTTTGTAGCTCCACTTGCGTCGCTTTGGCGGTGTTCAACCTTGCTTTCGCACTGACAATCGCTTCGTCTAAAGACTTCTTCTGGATTTGAAGTTGAGTTCTAACCTCTTCATCCAACAATGCTGCTTCAAAATCAGCCTCACCTTCGAATGGGCTCGTTTTCAGTGCTTCTAACCAAGCATTCGACGCTTGTATGTAACTTGACTGCTTGCTAGTCAACTCTTCACAGAAGCTAATGTGTTTGGTTTGCTCAGTTCGATGTTCCAGCTCGCAACGGTTAAGCACTAACTGCGCAGCATCAAATGCATTTACCGCTTCAGTGACTTTTTGCTTCATCGCATTGCTGGTGGCTTGAATGTCTTTGTCACCAAACAACTCTGTTCTTTCAGAAACTACACGAGTCAGTTCTGACGCTAGAGACTCACTCTGTTGCGTCAGTGTCGCGAGCTCTTTCTCTGCGCTACTTAGCTTGTCATCTAAAGTTTTCAATTCGGCATTTTGAGTAATCAGTTGCTTCTCAATATCGGCCTGTTGCTGTTTAGTTTGCTGCCATGTGTTTGATGCTTGCGATTTCGCAGTAAACCAATCATCAATATGTTCAAGTTCAGGCGCTTCAATAGCCGTTTGAACAATGCTCTCTTTCAGAGCGTTCCATTGCTGTTCTTTCGCTTGAGCAATCTGAGCCACTTGTTCATTTGTGCTGTGGTTTTGCTTATTCAAATCAGCGAAGCGTTGCTCGGCCAACTCGAGATTAGATTGCGCTTTGTCAGCCATAACGCTCACTGATAAACGTTGTTTTTCAGCTTCTGCATAGTGTGCTTTAGCATCACCCAACGCTTTGAGTTGCTGCGAGAACTGACTTAGTTGAAGTTCACACTGCTGAGCAAAGGTCGCGACTGTAGCTTCATTGCCTAAATCGTTTACCGTTAGCAGTGCTAGCTCTGGAGCCGTGCCTGCGAAATCCGATAAGCTCTGTTGAAGCTTGCCGACAACGCCTTGCCAATTCAGTTGAGCTTGTTGAATATCCGCTTGCGTACGTTGAATGTCATCGTTAAGCGCCGCAATCATAGGGGCAAGAGAATCCAACTGCTGACGATGCTCTTGGCCTTCTTTTTTGATGGCCGTTAACTCTAGGTTTTCCGTTTCTTTTTGAGCAACCAAATTTGCAATATCTTGCGACTGCTCAATCGAATGGTCTGTTGAACCACACAGCGGGCACTCAGAGCCTGATTCTAGAGCTGCACGGTATTTCGCCAACTCGCCTTCTTGATCAATCAAACGCGTTAATCGCTCAAGCGAAGTCTCTTTCTCTTTATATCGCTCCACCAACACTTCACGTTCTTTCGAAAGCTTGTCGACCAACTGAGTGTTAGTTTGATGTGCCTGTGTTTTTGCATGCAGCTGTTGCTGGGCATTTAGGAAACCACGATTTATCTCGAGTAATGAGTGCGTATTGCGGTTCCAAAACTCCAACAGATCTTTTTGCGCATTCAGCACTTGCTCACTGGTGTTGCCTTGCAATGCTTCCCACTGTTGCTTTGCACTACTCTCTAGCACCACCAATTCAGCTAAGGCCTTATCTTGCGCTGCTTTAGCGTCTTGCGCAGATTTGATGATCGTTTGCTGTGCATCAACCGCACACAAAGCTTGCTTCGCTGAGTTTAGTTGTTCTGCATGCTGACGCTCTAGAGTACGAACTTGCTCTACCTTTGCTTGCCACTGACCTAGGTATTTTTCCAGATGTTGGTCAGCTTGATGCGTATTTAGGTACTCAGTGCAGAGTTGATCTTGTTGCTTCAGTGCATCTGTTTTTTGGACTAAAACAACCTGTTGATTGCGCTGCTGCGTATGTTGTTCGTTTAGCGTATTTGCTGCATTAACGGCCGCAGTTTGCTTATCTTTGAGTACGGCAATTCGGTTATCTAGCGGACGGACAAGATCGATGATCTTCTCTTGATCTTGTTGCTCGGTTTTTACTTGTTCGACAATTGCACTGCTTTGAGTCAATTTAGTTTGCGCGTCTTGCTTTTCTGCATCACGAACGGCAAGTAACTTGGTGCTGTTATCTAGGTGAGCTTGAGTAGTGTTCACCTCTTGTTCGCAACGCTTTAAATCTTTATGCAACGGGCGCAGCTTTTCAGCCGGCTCACTGTTTGCCAAGCGCTCTAATGAAGGTTGGTTACGGCCTAGTTCATCTTGAGCGGTTTTACAATCGTGCTCACTGGTTGCAATAGTTTGCTCAGCTTTGGTCACGTCTTTCCACCAGCTAAGATGCGCTTGCCACTCTTTTAATTGCTCGGCTAAACGCTTCTGCTCGGCTTCTAGCGTTTCTCGTTCTGCGGTTAGCTCTTTGATTTGCTCTTCAGACAGTAAACTCACACCTTCTGCTTTCGCTTTAAGGTGATTAAGCGACTCTTCACTCGACTTGAAATGATCGTAGATGCGCTCAGAGATCAGGCTATATACTTCTGTGCCCGTCAGCTCTTCAAGTAGCTCGGCACGGTCGTTAGCATTGGCGTTTAAGAACGCTGCAAACTCACCCTGAGACAACATGATGGATTTAGTGAAGCGCGAAAAATCGAGACCGGTTACCTGCTCCACCAACTTTGTCTTCTTGGTCAGCATGGTCTCTAAGACTTTGTCGGTGTCAGCATCGGCAAATTCACACGTTGGCGTTTGTAATGCGCCATCGTGTTTTCCGCGCGCTCGCTTTTGGTGGAAGTTCGAGCGGTAGGTTTTGCCCTGTACTTCAAACTCCAGCTCAGCAAAACACTCACCCGTGCCACGCGTCATTAATTCATTGTTGCCTTTAGCGATGCTCTTTAAACGCGGTGTGCGGTGGAACAATGCTAAACAAATCGCATCAAGAATGGTGGTTTTACCCGCCCCTGTTGGGCCAGTAATCGCAAACAAGCCATTTTCCGCAAACGGTGATTGGGTAAAATCGAGCTTCCAACGTCCTTTCAAAGAGTTCAGGTTTTCAAATTCTAGGCTTAAAATCTTCATACTGGTTACTCTTCTACTTTGTTTGGTGTTTGAGCGCTTTCAGACACTTCAACCATTACTTGTTTAAACTTCACCGTCATTCGCTCTAAACGTGCTTTTTCAGAATCGGTTTCAAACTCTTCTAAGGCAATACGCTTCGTAAACACGTCCATCGGGCTCAGTTCAGATAAGGTTTCTGCCGACTCTTGCTCTAATGCTTGATTGCGACGCTCTCTTGCTCTGCGCAGTTGAAGTACTTCCACATTCAAACCGTCAGTCAATGAACGCATACGTTCTTGTAGATCCGACAAGTAATCTTGCGCTTGCACTTCTATCGATAACCACACGCTTTGTTCGCTATCTAAACCTATGTATTGGTTCAGCTGAGATTCGATCTCGTTCAAGTCGCCTTTGATTTCAGCTAGGGGTTGGAACGTTGGAACTGGCAATTGACAAATGGTGCGCTCGCCTTCAACAAAATCAACCACACATACCTGCTTTTGAGATTTAAGTTCATCAAAGCTTAATGGTATTGGTGAGCCGCAGTAACGAATGTATTCACGCTTTGCCACCACTTGTGGACGGTGGATATGACCAAGTGCAATATAGTCTGCGTCTGGGAAGCCATCAGCGGCAAAACCATCAAGGTTGCCGACATAGATGTCGCGTACAGAATCCGATTGTTGAACACCCATCGCCGTTAAATGACCAGTAGCGATAATCGGCATGTGCTCGCTGTTTTCAAACGTCGCACGTTTTTCTAAAGCGGCATCATAAACACTTTGGTAGTGCTGTTTAATCGCTTCGCCGAGTTGTTTTTGGCGTTCAACACCGGTGACACCCGCCTGGCTGGTCAACACATCGCGAGGGCGAATAAAAGGAATGGCACAAACCAGCGCTTCTACATCGCCGTTCTTGCCTTTTAGTTCAACAACCTGAGTCGCATGATCTTCATTGGTATTAGGAATCACGTCTGCGCCCATGTATTTGAGCAGCTGTTGTGTCTCTTTTAGCACAGACACCGAATCGTGATTTCCACCTAACAACACCAATTGACAGCCGATCTTGTTCGAGTCGACCACGAACTTGTTATACATCTCACGAGCGTAACTCGGCGGTGTGCTGGTATCGAAAATGTCGCCAGCAACAATGATCGCGTCGATGTCGTGCTCTGTAACTTGCTCAAGTAACCATTGTAAAAACCGTTCATGTTCATTCTTACGGCTTTTATTGTAGAAGTTTTGGCCAAGATGCCAATCGGACGTGTGAAGAATCTTCATTGCTGCTCACTGGAAGTCGGTAATACCTTTAATCTACCAAAATAGTCGACATAATTCCCTTTTATAAGCTTGTGAAAACCAACTAATTTCAGGCTTTGGACCAACTCCGCCCATAGCGTGACCAATCGTTATTTTTGACATAAAAAACCGCTCAACGTTAGAGCGGTTATAGTTGTCTGTGGCCTAAACTATACGCCATAAATTACCTAATCTTTATTTAGCGAGCTTCTGCTAGACTAGCCAAGTAGTTATTCGTTAAATAAAAGCCGCTGAACTTGTCAATAAAGTCCGCTGGAACGGTTTTATCGGTCAATCCAGATTCAATCAGCGCCGCTTGCCACCTCTGTACTTTCGGGAAGCTTTCTAGCATATCGAGCCTGAACGCTCTTTAATTACAAATGCTCGGTGTAACAGTGGTAACCAAGCGATGTCGACGTTAGAGATGTAGTCCCCTTTAAAGAACTCAGTATCACCCAGTTTTTTCTCTGCCTTTAGGAACGCCTTTTGTAAATTGGCTAAGCGTGTTTCAAATGTCTCTTTGTCTTTACTCGCCATGGTGCCGCACTGTGGTATGTAATGTTTGCTCGCTTGATAAGACCAAGCACGGTCGAGTGCTTTCTGCTCGGGTGAAACCTCTTCAATCGGCGTATATTTATCGTCTAGGTATTCAACAATTGCATCAGATTCAAAAAGGACGGTGTCGTTCTCTGTAATTAATACAGGTACCTGCCCGTTCGGTGAGATATCCAAAAACCACTGTGGTTTGTTATTCAGCTCAATATACTCAATTTCAAACGGGACGTTTTTCATTACTAGTGAACCCATTACACGTTGAACAAATGGGCAGTTTTTAAAGCTAATCAATTTAATCATTTTTGCCTCCGAATCGGGTTAATAATTTCTTGTTACACCCCTAAGACGAACCCAAAATCCAAAAGACGAAGAATAATTCGTTATTTCACGAAATAATTTAATTTGTTGTTATCAAGACGTTTAAAACCAACAGAGAAATGCGAAATCTTTGCAAAGAATAATTAATAGCTAGGGAGGCAAGACAGAGGGATACAGTACTAATTACTAATTTAGCAAGCTAACAAGCCGTACTTTCCTCAACAGCGTTCAACTGATGAGGAGAAGTTAACGAAAGCAGAGTAAAACTAAACAACCAAAGATAGTGCAATAGATGCCATGATCACTCCTACAACAAACTCCAACATCTTCCATGATCTCGGGTTCTTAAACATTGGAGCTAAGAAGCGAGCGCCATAGCCTAGTAAAAAAAAGAACACGAATGAAGCCGATACTGCACCTGCACCAAACAACATTTGATTTGGTTGATATTGTGTAGAGATAGAACCAAGCAATACCACAGTATCCAGATACACATGCGGATTAAGCCAAGTAAACGCTAAACACATGGTAACTGCTTTGGTTAAAGAGTTTTTGGTTTCGACACCGGCTTCTAAGGCATGATTTTCGGTAAATGCTGAGCGAAAGCTCAAGAATGAGTAAACGCCTAAAAAGATAGCCCCACCGTAACGAGCAAACTGCTCAACTTGAGGGAACTGCTCAACGATTGCACCAAAGCCCATCACACCAAAGCTAATGAGTATGGCGTCAGAAATGGCACATACAGCGCAAACTGCCAATACGTGTTGGTTCTTAAGCCCTTGCTTTAAAACAAACGCATTTTGAGAGCCAATCGCAAGAATCAACGAAAGGCCAAGGGAGAAACCTGCAAAGTAAGTCGACATCTAAGGCTAGCCTCTTAACGCAACTCAATACGCATAAACTGGCTGTGCGGATCCAACACATAATCAGCAAAGGGTTCACAGTATCCAAAGCCAAACTTTTCATACAGGTTACGTGCGGCCTTAAAGTAGTCTTCCGATCCCGTTTCTAGGCTAATACCTCGATATTGGCGAGCGGTTGCCGTATCCAAAACGTGTTGCAATAGCTTGCTTGCGACACCGGACTTTCTTGCAAACTGCGAGGTTCTCATCGATTTGAGTTCAGCGTGTTGGGTATTCAGCTCTTTAATGGCGACACACCCAAGCAGTTGGCTGTCTTTCCAAGCACTGAAAAAAGTAATCTCTGGCGACTTGAGCCCCTCTAGATCCAATGCATGAACGCTTTCGACTGGCGATGTCGCATACATATCAGCTAAATGCTCTTCGAGTAGCTCAATAACCTCTCCACCCGACAAATCATCAATTTTTATTTCCATAACTCTTTAATTATCCTTAATAATTTTTAATCCATTGTAGATACAGTTACTGGCTCTACTCTCAGGAAACCGTGAACATCATACCTAGCTTCCTTAGGTTCGCATCCTTTATTACACTGAGCTTACAGTAACCAACAAAGAATACATTGGGAGCACTGGCAAACTCTGAAGTTTACACTAACACCAATTTTCCTTCCGATGAGAGTCTATATTAATCTTCAAGATTTTCTTGTTATTTTTAAGTTCTAGTTTACTATGCGCCACCCCAATTTTTTCAGCAAATGCTGCAGGCAAACATGTCCGCCAACGCACTCTATACCGGCCTATCCGGTTACTATGATTTAATGTGTGTCGATATTGACTACCAAGCGCAGAGTGACTGCGTTCGTAGGTTACATCAGATTTTTGGAAATAAAGGAAAAACACACCTCGACCTTGGATGTGGCACTGGACCACACGTTCGCCATTTTATTGATTACGGCTATCAAAGTAGTGGCCTTGATCTGAATAAACCAATGCTCGACATTGCTCAAGTTCGTTGCCCTGAAGCTAACTTTTCAGTACAAAACATGAGTAACTTTGAGGTCTCAGAACCGCTCGATCTTATCACTTGTTTCTTGTATTCCATCCATTACAACGACGGTATTGAGAGACTAAAAGAGTGCATTGCAAGCGTGCACCGAGCTTTGAAACCCGAAGGTGTCTTCTGCTTCAACGTGGTTGATAAAGAGAAGATAAGCAATGACTTGTTTGTTCGACATACAGCCAACAAAGAAAATGATGACTTTACCTTTCGCTCAGGTTGGTACTACTCCGGCGAAGGTAGTAAGCAAATGTTAAAGCTAAGTATCGAAAAAACGACTGCGGGTGAAACTCAAGTATGGAATGACGTACACCCTATGGTGGCATTCTCGTTTAAGGAATTGATCGAGATATTGAAGCCCTACTTTGAGGTTCATATTTTTGAGCACGATTATGACAAGCTGCTGCCTTGGGATACCAAATCAGGTAATGCTTTGGTCACTTGTGTAAAAATCTAGGTAAGCCAATTCCAAACGAATTAAACCGATACAAGCACACAAAAAACAACCCACACTCGCCGTTCTCTTTATAGAGTATCGAGCCAATGTGGGTTCTTCGTTTATATATGTATCTTGCTACCAAATCAAACACAGATTGATTAGAAGTCCGCTGTCATACCTACGTAGTAAGTACGTGGCTCTTCAACATAACCCATACTCTCTAGCTCTTGTGATACAGCTTCATCAGTCAAGTTAGTGATACCAGCGCGCAGTCGAACAGAATCATTAACGTTGTACACCGTACCGATATTCAGTGTTGTGTATGCGTCTTGCGTTAAGTCGCTTTCGATATTGCGCTCTCCACGGTAACGCGCACTAATAAAGGTATTCAGATCGAAAGTTGGGCTCCAGTTCAGTTTAACTAAACCTGAATGCTTGTAACGCTCAAGCAGTTCTTCACCCGTTGACTTATCTTCTGTGTCTAAGAACGTGTAGTTACCAGACACGCCCCACTCATCGGTAATCTGGAATTGACCCGTAAGTTCAGCACCTTGAACCACCGCCTCAGATACATTGGTATAAGTACGCTTCCCTTTCACATAGCCAGTAGAGCTAGAAGTGTCTGCGCACCCTTTACCCGATTCAAACACTCCGCCGTTCTCGCAGTACGTTTCATCGCGATCAATAAGATCATTGATTTCGTTGCGGAACAAGGCACCTTCAACATTCCAACGTGGTTGGTTGTATATTGCTGCAATTTCATAGTTCAAGCTCGTTTCAGGCTTCAGGTTTTCGTTGCCATATAAATCGCACGCTCCCTTACAGCTATTAACTGTGTAGTCGGCTTGGTTTTGAGTCAACGAAGGCGCTTTAAACGCCTTACCCACGCCGCCTTTGATGATGAGGTCATCAGTCGTTTGGTGAACCAAGTACACACGCGGGCTGAATTCTTCACCGTACAATTCGTGTTTATCTAAACGTCCACCAATGGTTGCGGTGAGTTGTTCAGTCATCAACCACTGGTCTTGAACAAACAAAGCACCTTGATACGCTTCTGATGTACCGTTGATCAAGTTTTCTTTGTTGGTTAATTCGCTCAACTGGTAGTCCATACCAAAAGTTACGGTGTGACTATCACCGAGATAAGTCGTTGCTGACGCTTCTACTATTTGAGTTAGCTCTTCTACATCGCTACTGTAATTGTTACCTAGATCAGCGGCATCGTTGTCTGTCACGTTTTCACGAGAGTAACGAACTTGTGTGTCACCCCAGTTCCAAAAACCGCTGTGTGTAATCGCTTGACTGTTACGTACAACATTACTATCCACTAGGTTCGAACCTGTAGCGTGTTCTGCTAAACCATCACGTTTATCGTCACTATAGCCAAGGTCCAAATCAATCGTCTGATTGTCTGTCATATTCCATGTCAGGTTGGCAAGCAAACTTAAAGTGTCGCGTTCCTCTAGAGCGGTAATATTCTCACGACCATTACCTGTATATGGTTGCCATGCGTCACGCGAGGTTTGATTTAAAGAAAAACGCGCAAATAACTCATCATAAATCAATGCACCGGACGTGGTAAAACCAACAGAATATTCTTCGCCACCATCTCCGTCTAATGGAGATGAAGTGTCCATGTTAATCGTTGAGCTCCAATCATTTTCTGGAGCTTTGGTGATGATGTTGATTGTGCCACCCATACCATCTGAACCGTAAAGTGCAGACATTGGGCCGCGGATGATTTCAACACGTTCGATTGACTCAGCTGGAATAGTCGAGAGATCGAAATCGTTACCACGAATGATGGCACTTGCAGAGCTTAAGCGACGGCCATTCACCATGATAAGCGTATAGTCTGAATCCATACCACGAATAGAGATCATCTGACGGCCAGCACGTGTGCTATCAAAATCAGATTCCACACTCGTTGATTCTGCAACGATGTCAGCCAAAGTGATTCCAGGGCTGTCTTCGATGTCTTGAGCGGTGATAACCGACATTGAAGCTGGCACTTGTTTTAGAGCCATTTCAGTACGAGTTGCCGTAACAACCATTTGCTCATCTGTCGCTTGCGCTTCTTTTTGCGCTAACACGTTAGCCGATAGTGAGGTGCAAATAACAGCTACTGCGACCGAAAGGGGTTTACGAATCATAAGAGGTTTGCGAACTATAAGGGATTTGCGAACTAAAAGAGGCTTGCGAATCAAAAGAGATTTCTCAGACATGATATTTATTCTTATATGTAATTAGTAATGATAATGGTTTGCATTAAACAGCCAGTTATCACTCCAATCAACGAAAGTTTCATGCTGAAAATTCATTATGATTATTCATTTATCAAATAATGCAGACGAAATATATTCAATTCATTAGCATTGAGCCCGTGACATTCATGTGTCAGATAACTTAGGAGTATGTCTCTTTAAATAGTTCACGAATCCAACGACACATAGGGTCATTGTGGAAACGTTTATGCCAGTAGAGATATACGTCTTCTGATGGGCTCCTGATCGCTTTGGGTACGCGTTTACAAACAAGGTTTCTCTGTTTTGCTGCTTGTTGAGCGAAAGGTGTCGGTAGGTGAAAGATGATATCGGTCGCTTCAGCCATATCTGGAGCGACGTTAAAGTTAGACAGTTGAATCGGTATCGATAGCTGACGCTGCTTATCGATCAAGCCCAAATCTTTGAAACGACTTTCAATCGAGAGCTTCTTATCCCCTTGCAGTGAGATCTGGCCGAGTTGGCTACTCAATAAATCATCAACGGTGATCTCTTTATCCGCCAGAGGGTGGTCTTTGCTCATTAATAACCGATAATCGCGACTGATTACGAACATTCGATACAGGTTTTGTTCAGAACTTAATGGTTCATGCGTCGACAATACAAAGTGCGCATCACCTGATAACAGAGGTTCAAAGTGTCGTTTAGGAATCGAGTCGATATCGACAACCATATTCGGCGCTTGTTGGCGGATTTGTGCCACGACTTTTGGCAAAAGGTGTGAAACCTGAGGAACCAAGCCAAAGAACCGAACGGTACTATTACTCGTCTCCGGTTCAAATACGTCTCCATGGACCAATTTCTCAAGGCGTGTGAGCACAGAATTGAGGTCTTGCTTGATGACTTCTGCTTTCGGGGTTAGCTCATAACCATAGGCTGCGCGGACTAACAAGTCATCGTTGAATACCGTTCGTAGTTTTTGTAGTGAACGACTCACCGTCGGTTGGCTCATGTCCAACGCCAAGGCTGTGTTTGATACGTGCTTCTCTTCAAGAAGGTGTTTAAGAATAACGAGTAGGTTAAGGTCGACCTGGGCAAGATTCATTATAAGGATATTCAAAATACTGAAGATTCAATATGCGTATAGTGCTATTTCCCCAGAATTAATACAATTGATAATCACTCTTACTTTGATGTCATACAATGTGAAGTGCCGAATTTGATGCTAACTAAGTTTTTGAAAGGCTTATTTGGGTGACTTTAGACACAAAAAAAGAAGCCAAATGGCCTCTCTTTACCCTATTCACTCTCGCTACTATTTTCGTTAGCGCTCAACACTCGGCGAATAATAAGCGTCCAACAGTGAAATGAAATTCCCTCTATCAAGTTCGCTAAGTTGATTAATGCCAGCCGCTGCTTTTCTTCCTCCGCCAGTTACAAAGCTAGAGCAAATTTCATCTGCGCCTGTTCTATTGGATAGTGGTGCTCTTAGGCTAACAGTATAAGATTCGCCATCTTGGTTTTTCGTTAATACTGCTTGCGCTCGGTTTGGATCTTGATTCACGATCTCATTGCCAAATACACCGCTGATACGTCTTGCCCAAGTCTCACCGGGCAGTTCAAACACACGTGCGAACGCACTTTCATACGCAGGGGCAAGGTTTGATAATTGCTGGCGGTCATTCTGGTAAGCCGCTCGTAATTGATAGAACACCGAGTCTTTGTCATCCATAAGATCGAACGGGTTCGGATATTGATAAAGGTTTTGGTAGAGCTCAGCTGGCGTGAAGTGCAAATCGCTCAATGATGTACCGTAGCCGTTGTAATTAACCAAGGTACCTAACTCTTCTAAGAACTCAATTTGTGATTGTTCGAATCCATTTTCATCAGCTAACTGTGCGGCCACTACTTTTAAATTATCACCAAAGGCCGCCGCGATTGCCCAAGCTACGTGTGCACCATTTAGCTTCTGGTTAATCAATAAACTCGTGCAACTCTCTGCCGAGGTATCTATCAGAGTGTTTAAATACTCAGAGGTTGGCACGTCCCCTGTTCGATGGTGATCGCAGTAAAACACATCGATGTTGGCATCTAACAGTGAGTGCAATGCTGGCAGGTTCTTCTCCATCGACACATCAAGAACGGTAACGGAAGATACATCATTTGGAGTGCCCGGATCTATGATTTGACTGGCAACTCGAGAAACTAACTTAATATCACGCTTTACACCGGTGACGAGCACGCTTTTTCTCGGTTCACTTAATCGCAGTTGTAACAACGCGATGATGCCGTCTGCGTCTCCATTGAATACGTCGTAGTGCATGCTGTTCCTCTTCCGTAAGATTTAACGTTTATTCGAAACGCGCCAAAGACATGGATCACGTCAACGCGTTCGTTCATCGTTAGTCTGTCATTATTTTAGTTTTATTCCACAGATACTTAAGTCTATTTTGTAATGCCTTATTCTTATTTCTATCGATTCAGGAACTTGCCTATCCTTCAGGCACAAAAAAGGCGCGAATAATTCACGCCTTTGTTTTCTATGAACTCACGCCTTGGGTTTCAAATACTTAACATATTTGGTTTCTAACTTGCTCTAGCAGTCTTATGACGTCTTGAACTGTGCTACCGCTTGATCCATATCGTTCGCTTGCTCAGCTACTTTATCGACTTCGACCAAGCAATGCTGCGCCGAAGCGTTGTTATCATTCGAGATGGTATTCAACTCAGTAATTGAGTCACTCACTTGCGTCATTACAGCGCCCTGCTCTTCAATCGCTGAAGCAATACGTTCTGAGTTGCCTTGAATACTTTCCATATCACTCAAGATCAGTTGCAAGCTTGCATCCAGTTCTTCTGAATCTTTAAGTGTCAGCTGGCCTTGCTGGTTACACTCGCCAATCTCTGTCATAGAAGCATTCATTTGGCTCTGGATTGCAGTGACTACACTGGTGATTTCAGTGGTTGATTGGTGCGTTCTGCTTGCTAACGCTCGGACTTCATCCGCAACAACTGCGAAGCCACGACCTTGCTCACCAGCACGAGCGGCTTCAATGGCTGCGTTCAGTGCCAATAGATTAGTCTGTTCCGCTATACCTTGGATAATGTTAACGGCACTCCCAATTTGATCGACATGGTGATTCAAAGAACTAATCGACTCTTGGCTACTTGAAAGGCGTTCAGACAACTGGGTAATGTTATTGATGGTATCAACCACCACTTCACGACCTTTGTCGGCATTCACTTTCGCTTGATGAACGCCTTCAGCCGCAACCGATGTACTTTCTGATATTTCCCCAATAGTCAGTACCATCTCTTGCACTGAAGTTGTCATTGTTGAGGTGTGGTTTGCTTGAACTTCGAACTGTTTGATGACCGATTCTAGCTCGTCATGCATGCTCGACGTACTTTGTGTCAATTGATGTGACTTAGATTGAGACGTTGCAATCAACCCTTCAAGCTGATCTAGCAGTTGATTGAAGTATTCGCCTAGCTTACCGAGTTCGTCTTTGCCATTCTCCGTCGCACGAATAGACACGTCGTTCGAATCGACAATATTACGGATCACAGTAAGTAGAGATTCAATCTTACCGATGATTGAACGTACGATTAACCAGCTGAATAGAATGATCGCCACTAACAGTGTGACGCAAAGGGTGTTGTTGATCAGCGATAGTTTATCCATCTCTTGCTGTGCCTGTTGATCTAACACGGCCGAGAATTCTTTGAATTGAGTCTCGATAACGTGCGAACCTGTACGCGCTTGTCCTAGTAACCCTTCGTTATGTTTTAACCCTATCACTCGTTTCTGATCTACGACTTGACGAGCTGCTTCTATCAAAGCAGCTGAGCCACCCGCATTAGAAGTAATAGACAGAACACTTGGGTCGAACTCACCCTTCTCGATCAAATCATTGAAGAGATACAGCTCAATTTTTTGCTCGGCGCTTGCTGAAGCACTTATGTTATCGAGTACAGCATGAAATTCCCCTAACAATCCTTTGTCTCGTGCTAGTCCATACACTTGGCTGGCTTTAACAAGGTTAACAAAGCTTGTGTGGTACGTTTCGATATCTTCACGCAAATGCGTACTGTTGGCCAAACCCAGATCATTCAGCACAGCATTAAGCTCAGATTCAGACGCTAAGAATTTTTTGTAATTTACGTCGAACTTGTCGAGGTATTTCAGATCACTGCGAAGTAAGAAATCTTTCTCGTTACGACGAAGGTTTAGCAGTCGCACTTCAAGTTCTTTGGTAATTTGTTTGGCTTCGCTCATTTTAGCGGTGGTGTCCGCAAATTGAGATGTGGTAAACAACAATGAAATCATGCCGAAGATGGAGAACACCCCCAACGAATAGAGCTTTTTCTTTATATTCATATACATGGCTCGTCTTTACTAAATTAACTATAAGTATCTAATTGATCGCATCAAAGCATGGATATACGGCTAGTGCGATCGAGTTATTGTTATGATTTTTTATCAGTAATGGGGTTGAGTTTTTGCATCGGCCCTGCCCGCCAGTAGTGACATCATCAATACATTCAAACAAAGAAGACCCAACCCATTAACGACAGATTAATCAATAACACATTTTCGCTACATGTACATTAATAGAATTATAAAACTGAGAGACAGATATTTGACGGGGTATAAATAGCTGAACGCCTTGCTATTAAGGCTTTGAATTAAAACAGTTTGGGCAATTATTGATCTGACGGCTGTGAATGACATTTTTTTGGCTCATCAGCGGAGCAAGAACGAAGAGCAATATTGGGAGGTTTTGACTTGTTTTTGAAACGGTGAGTCCATCGATTAGTGATTGTATAGTCGAGAGAAAACGGCGAAAAAATGGACCTACTCAATTCGAGTCAGGTCCATTTTTAGATTTCTTAATCAATTGCTTTGCAGCTAATAAGTTAGGGTTCTAACTTAAGGCTGACTAAAACGCTTTTACCATCTTAGATAGGCACTTCAGTAATACCACTTTCTCATCTTCTTCGATGTCTTGCGTTAATTCATTAACTAGGTTCAAGTGAAGCTGATTGTGGTGAACATGAATCTTCTGCCCCTCATCAGTTAGAGCAACCACGATTGCACGACGATCCGTTGGGTGTTCATGGCGTTCAATCAATTCGGCTTTAACCAGCTTTTCGATTTGAACGGTCAATGTACCCGTGGTGATGCCCAGCTTTTCAGCGAGCTCTTTCATTCTTAACGCGCCATGCATACCAAGTACTTCAATAGTGTGTACTTGAGCCAGGGAGTAACCCGTCTCTTTGACAACAGACTGCTCCCACGAAGACATTTTATCGTAGAACTCAGTCAGTATTTGGTTAAGCTGTTCTATATTTCGCATGGTCGTTTGAATGCACTTCAAGAGTAAGATGATTAATCTTATCAAACTTGGAGAGCATTTGTTTATATTCAGACACGGTTTTATCACTGTTTGATTCAAGAGTAATTGCTGCTGAATAGTGATGCCCACTCACCTTCCACATATGGAAATCGGTGACCGACGCATAAGGCGTTAAGGTTTCGGTCACTGAGTCGCGATAATCTTGGTCGATATTCTCATCAAGCAGGATTGGACTGGTTTGTTTCATAAGGTTCATCGTCCACTTAGCAATCACAAATGCGCCAACCATTCCCATTGCTGCATCTAACCAGTTCCAACCGTAAAACTTACCAAACAGCAGCGCAACAATGGCCAACAGTGAAGTCAACGTATCCGCCAACACATGCATGTAGGCTGCGCGTAGGTTATGGTCATGATGGTGCTCACCATGCTTATGATTATGGTCGCTGTCGTGATCATGGCTATGTGAATGACCGTGATTCTTACTATGATTGTTACTATGATTGTTACTATGATCGTGGCCATGCTCGTGTCCGTGATCATGATGGTGATCGCTGAGTAAAAACATACTCACCACATTCACAGTTAAACCAATACAGGCAACGATGATCGCTTCATTGAACTGAATCGCTTGTGGGTTAAATAAACGATGCACTGATTCCACCAGCATCAATAATGACACAATACCCAATGCAATCGCGCTGGTGTAGCCCCCTAACACGCTGACTTTGCCAGTACCAAACGAGAAACGTTCACTCTCGGCATGTTTCTTCGCATATCGGTATGCAAATAAGGTGATACCAAACGCTGCAGCATGCGTTCCCATGTGCCAACCATCGGCAAGCAATGCCATTGAACCATAAATAGTACCCGCAACGATCTCGACAACCATAGTAACGACGGTCAATAACAAGACATAAAGCGTGCGTTTCTCACCTTGGCTGTTATGTGAAGAAAAGTTGTGTTGGTGACGTGTTGGAAAACTCAAAATGGCGTCCTTAGCTGATGTTTGCGGTTAGATGATCGTTGTTAATAAAAGCCCTTTGATTGACAAGTAATTTGACAATCAAAGCAATTGATTGAAATTTAGTTTGATCATCAAACTTTGTCAACGATGAATTTTGAAACTCTGATTTGCGTGACGAATAGTTGATGGTGCGCTCTAGGTCGTTTCAGAACTTATTGATTCAGTAAAAAAATGGGCTTTGCAGGGACAAAAAAGCCCACGCGAGGTGGGCTAATTGAATCAAACTTAATGATTGTATTTATTTGTTTTGTAATGAAATAATCTCATCATTCACCCAGCCTAATAACTGCTTGGTCGCTTTAGACAAGACTTGGTTCTGCCTCACGATATAGCCAAGGCTGGTGCTAGAGAAATTGGTCAATGGCGTAACCTTTGAATTCAAATGCTGCTTGGTGGATATCGCAAACTCAGGAATGATGGCGACACCAAACCCAGCTTCTGCCCAGTCGATTTGAGCATCGACACTCCCTACTTCCATGACTCTATGATTGGGTAGATTAAGGCTTGGTAAACCTTCATCAATGAAGTCACGGGTTCTCGTATCGTGGCCAAGTAGAATCAAGGTGAGTTCTGTCTCTATATCGTCACCTTTAACCTCGTTTCCTGTCTTGCTATCAGAGTATTGCATGTCTAGGCCATCGCCTAACGCACACCATGAAAGCTCTTGAAGCTTTGTGAAATACAACGACTCATTGTGCTGCTCTTTTGCGATAACAAAGCCAAGATCCGCCTGAGCATTCTTAACTAAACTCGATGCCTGAGATGAGGTGGTATTCAAGAGCGTAAGGTCAATACCGGGATACTGCGCTTTGAACTTCTGGAAAGGACGAATTAGCAAGAATCGAGAAATGATGTCGCTCACGGCAATAGTTAACGTGCCTATTTTGAGGTCGTTAATGGCGTTGAGATCGGCCTGACAAATCTGCAGTTCGAGTAACGTTCTTTGACTTGTCTCTAGTAACCTTTCACCTGCTTGAGTCAGTTGAAACGGACTTCGCTCTATCAACTTGATGCGTGTTTGTTGTTCCAGTTGTTTTAGGTGCAAACTCACATTGGGTTGTGTCATATGCAGTGCGTTGGCTGCTTTTCCGAAATGCTTATATTCCGCTAGCGTCACAAACGTCTTCAACAAATTAATATCGAGCATCATTTTCTCTCTCTCATGTTACTCACATCGTTCCTTACAGTGAGGGACTACCCCACCCGTCATTCCCTACAGTGAGGAACGAACATGATAGGGAATCTCGTTTGTGATTTGAGATTCCTGATACCTCGTTCCTCGATTCTGGAATGACGGTTATTTTGAAGTTTCTCTACTAATTATCATCATTCCCTAAAGTGAGGGACTAGCCCAACCTGTCATTCCCTACAAAGAGGAACGAACATGATAGGGAATCTCGCTTGTAGGTTAAGACTTTAAATATATATGAAATCCTTATCAAGATAATAAAGATAATTAATTTCTCTTATCCACTTTGTAGGCCTAACATGATTTCTCAATCAGTCAGGAGAAAAATTATGCCATCTATTGTTGTTGTAGGCGCAAACTGGGGCGACGAAGGCAAAGGCCGTATCGTTGATTTTTTAGCAGACCAAGCTTCTGCTAGCATTCGCTTTCAAGGCGGAAACAATGCCGGCCATACCGTAGTAAACGACTTCGGTACATTCAAACTGCACCAACTACCAAGTGGTATTTTTAACCCTGACTGTACAGCGGTTCTTGGCCCTGGCATGGTGATCAGCCCTGCAGCGCTAACTGAAGAGATCGCAGAAGTACAAGCGGCGGGCATCAAAGTGAAGATGGCGATTTCAGATCGCGCAACACTGTGTCTACCTTTGCACGCGCTTGAAGATACACTTGAAGAAGAACGTTTAGGCGATGGCGCTTATGGCTCAACACGTCAAGGTATTGCACCAGCGTACGGCGATCGTGTGATGAAGAAAGGTATTCTTGTGGGTTGGCTGAATCAACCTGAGATTTTAGAGCAACGCATTCAATTCCTGCTTGATTGGAAGATGCCTCAACTTAAGGCTCTATACCCTCAATGTGATTTCACTCAAACAGCTTCTGAAATGACAGAATGGCTACTTGAAGTAACTAAAACGTGGCGCCCGTTCATTTGCAACGTAACTGAGCCGCTTAAAGCACTGCAATCACAAGACGCGAACCTACTGTTTGAAGCTCAGCTAGGTGCAGGCCGTGACCTTGTTTACGGTGAATACCCTTGGACGACATCTTCTAATGTAACCGCAGCTTACGCGGGTATCGGTAGTGGCTTACCTGCCCTTCGCCCCGAGCGAGTTATTGCTGTTGCTAAATCGTTCAGCTCGTCTGTTGGTACTGGCACGCTAGTAACAGCAATGGAAGAGCAAGACAGCTTCCGTGAAAGCTCTAACGAGTACGGTGCAACCACGGGTCGCCCACGTGATATGGGTTACTTTGATGCGGTAGCAACTCGCAACGGCGTTGACCTACAAGCCGCGACTGAAATCGCACTGACTAAGATAGACTGCCTGTCTGGTTTGTCTGAACTTAAGATCTGTACGGCTTACTCAGGTGAACACACTGAAAACCCGATTTGGCCACAAACGGCTGAGCTTAAGCCTGTATATGAAGATATGGCAGGTTGGGATGAAGACATCACTGGCTGCCGCACGTTTGAGAGTCTTCCTCAAGCAGCACAAGATTACGTAACTCGTATCGAAGAGTTGATGGGTGTTCCAATTGTAATGGTATCGGTAGGTCCAGAGCGCGAGCAAATGATCATTCGAGGTTAGAGCTCTACTCAAATCTTTCAGCTAAAGCGGTTGTTTTAGCTGAAATACTCATTGATAAAATCAAATGTCATCAAATTTAAAGCGACTACACATTCTTCTTATAATTCTCAGCCTGCTCTAGCACGCCTTTGTAAACATCATCATTGGCGACTGGTGGGAAGCCGTATTTGTGTAGCAGTAAGATTAAATCCACTTTCAACTTGGCTTTGATATCATCGCGCCCTGCCCAGTCTGGATATTGGGCGACATTGTCTACGGTAGTTTTCATCTCCTTCGCCAGTTCGAGCATCTTGTCATCGTCGTAAGTGAAATCGTACTTCTTGCGCATGTGGTTCAAGATATCGAGGAACGCTTTCTCTTCTAGGTCGATGCCTAGGTCTTCAAACGAGCCCATTTCTTTCACGATATCAAAGATAATGTCCGTCATTTCTTGAGAGAAGGTATCGAACTCCTCACCATTCAACACATCATTTTCACGACGTTCGTTATACTGCTCCACCAGCGATTGGAAGCGCTTAGAGAAATTCATGCCTTGTAGTTGATTGACCTTTTTAAAGTCACTTATCGCCTTCTCTAGTAGCTTTTGAAGTAGCTGAATCTTGGTGTTAGGCAACTTAATTTTGTTGATTCGAGCTAGGTAATCTTCGTCAAAAATATCGATAGCTTCGGCGTGCTCATCACCAATGGTAAAGATCTCTTCTACTCCATCGGCACGGAGTGCTTCTGCCACTAACTCTCGAACGCGCTTATTCATTTGTGCCGTGTCTGGTGCATCACCTTTGGTTAACTTAAAGATGATGGAGCGAACTGCGATATAGAAGTGAATTTGGTCACGCTCTTGCTGAGATAACAATTCACTACCACAGCAAACATCATAAGCAGCCTTCATACGGCCGACTAAAGCCATGAATCGGGTTTCGCCTTTCTTGGTTTGAAGAATGTATTCTGCCGACTGATTAAGGCACTCAAGCTGCTTGCACGGCTCTCCTGTGTAATAACCGGACGTATCGAACTTGTGGAACATCTGCCTTAACAGATCGAGATGGTTCTTCACCTCAATCACGGAAAAGCGAATATCTTCAAAGTTAGTCTCATCAGCCTTTGAATACATCGCTAAGGCTTGATTCATACGTGACTTGATACCAATGTAATCGACAACGAGCCCTTTCGCCTTGCCTTCAAACTTACGGTTAACACGTGAGATAGTTTGAATCAGGTTGTGTTTCTGCAACGGCTTATCAATGTAGATAGTATCCAATTCAGGCACGTCAAAGCCTGTTAGCCACATATCGACCACAATGGCTATTTTGAAATTCGACTTGGGACTTTTAAACTGCTGGTCGAGCGATTTTCGATGTTCCTTTGTCCCTAGCAGGCTGTACTGATCAGGGTCATCGTCTTTGCCGCGCGTCATCACCATTTGCACCATCGCAAGTGGCTTTAACTCTTCTTTCTCTTTATCAGTTAGCTCGACGCCATCAATTGATAGCTTTTCCTCGAACCATTCTGGCTTTAATATTTTGACTTGCTTATAAAAATCAAACGCGATTTCACGACTCGCACAGACAAACATCGCCTTGCCCTTTATCGTAGAACCTTCTTTAACTCGCCCTTCATAATGTTCAACAAAGTCTTTCGCCAAAGCTTCAATACGATCAGGGTCACCAAGAATCGCGTTCATATTGGCAGAAGCTTTCTTACTCTCTTCTATCTGATGTTCATTGGTGCCTGCTTCTGCGCACGCTTGGTAGTATTTCTCTACCTCTTCAAGCTTGCTGTTATCAAGAATGACTTTGGCTGCTCGGCCTTCATAAACAATACGAACCGTAATTTCATCATTAACAGATTCTGTCATGGTGTAGCTGTCTACTGCATCACCGAATACATCAAGGGTGGCATCGATCGGCGTTCCGGTGAAGCCAACGTAAGTCGCGCTTGGTAGAGAGTCGTGCAGATACTTAGCAAAGCCGTATGTCTCTTTCACATCGACGGCTACACCATCTTGATATTTGATCACCACTTTCTTATCGAGGTTGACCTGTGAACGGTGCGCTTCATCCGAAATACAGATGATATTAGTACGCTCAGAAAGCAGTTCGATGTCTTCGGTGAACTTATGAATGGTAGTCAGGAACACACCACCACTCTTGATGCCTTGTAGCTTGTCTCTTAAATCTTGACGGCTTTTAACTGGCACCACCATCTCATCACCAATGTAATCAGAGGCATTACAGAACTGTTTAGAAAGCTGATCATCAAGATCATTGCGGTCGGTAATAAGTACAATGGTCGGGCTTTCAAAATCGATGCTTTTCATCAATAGGCGAGATAGAAACTGCATGGTAAAGCTCTTACCACACCCTGTAGCACCAAAGTAAGTACCGCCTTTACCACTACCGTATGGCTTACGTTCTTTATCGATGTTGTAGTAAAGCTTACGCGCTGCGTAGTACTGCGGGTAACGACAACAGATTTTTATCTCTTTCTTTGATGTATCAGGGAAGAAGACAAAGTTCTTCACCACATCAAGTAATCTGGTTTGGTTAAACAACCCAGTAATCATGGTATAGAGGGAGTTAATACCATCCTTTTCGGTAGACTCGTTGCCCGTTACTTTTCGCCATGCGTAGAAGAACTCATACGGCGCAAACAAGTTACCCATTTTGTTGTTCACACCATCACTGATGATGCACATAGCGTTGTAGACGAACAGCTTGGGAATATCACGGCGATAACGCACGCAGATTTGCTTCCATGCATCAAAAATGGTCGCGTCTTTCTCTCGCACGGCACTCTTGAATTCAAACACCACCAGCGGCAAGCCGTTCACATAAAGGATGCCATCAGGGATTCGAACTTGTTCATCGACACCTTCAATCTCTAGCTGGTTAACGATTTTATAGATATTGGTGTCAGTCGCTTTTAACCGATTTGTTTCTAGGTACGTAACCTTACCTTCAGCAACTTCTCTATCAGTATTATCAGGTTTAGATTTATTCTCTAGCAACGGCACAAACATCAAGCGTAAGGCTTGTGCCAAATGTCTTGTATCGATTAACTCAATATAGAGGTCTTTCTTTGAGCGATCTTCACGCTTAAATAAGAAGCCATTGGTTAGCCATTGGCAGAAGGTTTTATTGCTATGGTACAAATCACTGGCAGGCAACGTTGAGATCACACGGACAATAGTGTCGATTTCGCTCTCGGTAATACTGTCACCTCGGTACTGCTTGGCAAGGTAACTACGTAAGTCATCGACAATGAGTACTTGTTCTTTGTCTTCACACGCTATTTGTTCACCCACTACGTGTGGGTAGCCTTGCTCACCCAATAGCTCAATAATGGCTTGTTCGAGTTTGGCTTCAGTAAATTTTAAGCTCATCGCCTTTTCCTACTGCTGTTTGACGTTGTTTGTTGTTTTCTAAATTGAGTTATTTAAATTTGTTTTGTAGTAACTCGGTTTCGGGCTTTGTTCCATTTTCTCAACACCGCAGATCTTGTCACCTCCGCAGAATCAGATATATTTTGAATAATATTTCTGAATTAAAGCGAACATATTACGCTTACGCTTGTACGTGGTAGCGAGTTGCGCCACCTGACTATAAAATGTCGCCAATTGAGTAGGATGCGATTTCAGCATATTCTCTAAACGTCGAAGTAACTCTAAAGCTTGATCGTAAGCCGTATTATTGGTCTGTTCGATATAAGATGAGACTGCTCGCAGATAATAATCCAGCGTATTTTCAGGTTTATCATCCACAATATGATCGGCAAGCGAAATAAGTCCTTGTATTGATATTTTATGTTCGGCAACCCATTCGCACGCTTTGTCTAATTGCTGGTTATCGATATAGAACAGAACCAAGGCATCCGTACGATCAGAAGCTTGATTATAGCGGTCTGGTTGTTGATAGGCATTGGCAAGTAGCAGTTCAGTGCGGGAGAAAAATTCAACATCATCAATTTGGTAATTGGCTTTAAACTTCGCTAACTGTTGATAATATTGAAAGCTTGGTGATTGTTCTAACAAACGGTTAGCTAATACCCATGCAGAATGGATTTCACCTAGTTCAACATAAAGACGGAATTGAGCTTGTTCGCACGCACGAAGTTCATAATCACTCGCCATTTTTTTCGCCTTAGCTAACCAAAACTCAGCTTCTAACGGCTCTTGCTCATCAATGAACATATCAACAACTTCAAGATAATCTCGACACGTTCGTGCTATTTTTTGTTTAATTTCCGCCACTTCACGCCAATCGGAGCTGTGTTTCATTAACGGAACTGCCCATGAGCGTAAGTTCCAGCTACTCTCATCTTGCGATGCTTGATCTATCGCTTGGCGGCATAAGGTTAGAAAGTGGGTGTTAGATTGCCAAATCGCTCCAAAACTCTCTTCAATCGAAGGAAATACGTCAAATTCGTAATGGGTCAAACGCTCAAACATCCACTGCGCTTTCTCTTGCTCACTCCAATTAAGCTTTGCCAGCGTCTTTGGCATGTGTTCGTTAATCATGCTTTCAATGCCATAACGATCGCCATTGGAGTCATCAATTTGCTCTAGCACCTTATTCAACCGTTCAACAAGGTAGTTGATTAATTTCCATTGATGATCGGCGTTAAGGCTTTGCATTGATTCAATGATCATGTTCAATTGAATTTCTGCTGAGTTGAAATAATCATGGCTTTCTCGCCAATCCCAGAGCTGTTCTCGCGGTAAGGCTTGGGTAACCAACTTTTTCAGCTCGCCATATACGGCTGGCTTTCCGCGTATTTCAATTTTTGTCAGCAGTGCATTCCATGTGTACTCATCTTCTTCTAGGTATTCGAGTAGCATCTCTACCATGGCCTCTTCACCAAGGCTTTGCAGGTGATTTTTTATGGTATCTCGTTCACTACTTTGGTTTAAAGCTTGTTCTTGGTCTTGTAGGCAAAGGGCAACCGCCACGCCGTGCTTGCACAACATTTGATATTGCGCCGCAGGGCAAGTACAAGTGCCAACCAGATCGCCAGTGAAATCGAGGCTCACTTGATAATTGAGGCTGCCTTTGACCTGTGCGGTCGCGGTGTTGCCAACAAGGTTAAGCTTGCGTACTGCACCACTGCGTGAAAGCAAGATGCCTTTTTGCAAAGTGCTTGTTTCACACAGTGTCGTCAATTCAGAAATGTCGATTTCACGAGTATTAGTTGCGTTCATTATATTATGGTTCCACCTACGCTTTGCTTTGTTCTATTTCGGATTCATCTAATTCCCACCTTCGTCATCTCAGAACCGAGGAACGAGGTATCTGAGATCTCGCTTTTCACCACCGCCAAAAACGAGATTCCTGATAAGTTCGTCCCTCACTTTCTGGAATGACGAAAGGTTACTCTGCAATTGCTATAGCTTGTTCTACTTGCAGGTTTTCTAAGTCGATTTCGCCGGAAAGCAATTTAGGGAGCAAGGTGTCGCGCAACTTTTCTAGACTGATATTTTGTGCATTATTCTTTGCTGTCATATCAACTAGGTTGCTCACAATAGAGCTATATTTATCTAGAATGTCTTTAGGTGGTGTTAAGATTTTAACCTTGCGTAATTCTGCCTGCTTGATGCCTAAGACTGTAGAACCTGAAGCTCGACCTTCCATATCCGCCTTTGCTTGGGTTGTTTGTAGCCAGTCAAATAAAAATACTGGATTGCAAACATCAGAGTTTGCTCTAAGCCCATATAATCTTTGGCTTAAGCAAAAGTCTTGTGACCCATCAAAGAAGTACAGTTCACCCATCGGGGCTTCAGATGTCATGATGATATCGCCTTTGACAAGAGGCTCTTTCATCCATTTTCTATATGTAGTTTCATCAAGAAAGCGGATTGTATCTGGTCGAACAATCTTCTTAGATTTAATGTTTTTTGCCGAAATTGCTGGATAACCTTCTTCAACCCAATCACTACCGAGTTTTTTAGGTGTTTTTCCGCGATGGTCGATAATCATCGATGTATGACTATCTAGTGTTCCAACGTCCCAACCTTCGGGTATCAAGCCCAACTCAGACTCAACGAGCTTTTCTGGGAAAAGCGAGGCAACTTCTTTTGAAAGAAAAGGCGCATCCATCCCTTTTGGCTGTTCGCCATTCATTTTGGCTTTTACTGGGTCAAAATCGACAAACCAAGACTTGAACAACGTTTGTGCCATTTGCTCTAGGGTTTGGTTAATTTGGTTGTTGAGTATGATTTTATTACTTACTTGACATAATACTTCGCTGAGATTGAGCTGCTCAGAGAGTGTTGGAAATTTAGTCTCATACTCCATAATTTTCTTGGGTGAAGTATGTAATATTTTTGTCCCGGTGGCGCGTTGGAAAACAAAGTTGTTGAAAGGTTGACTTAAAAACAGCCAGTACAGGTATTCAGGGCATACTAAACTAGGTTCTTTTATAATTACTTTTCCTAGTCGTTGATTATGTAAGTATATTTCCCCATCATCTGGAATCATGCCTGGTATTCCCAAGATTTCGCCACCTGATGTTTGACAGGTCATCGCAAGCAATATATCCCCGGGAGTCAAAATATAATCGGTAGGAAACTCCGATGTATACCGCTTTAGTTTCGTCTCCGAAAATCGAAACCCACCACTATAATCGAAATTGCCGATTGCAACGACAATGGGGCCATTATCAATACCTTCTCGCATGTTATTCCCCCTTAAAAGCAAAACCATGTTTCACATCAATAAGGTCGCCCAATGAATGTGTTTTCCAATCACTCCCCATAACCCAACGCCTCCAAGTTTTGGCGAATCGCTTTATCCAACTCTTGAGATTGATTCATTTGGCTGTATAGGGTTTGTGAAAGCTCACTCATCTTGGTTTCAAACGGAATGCCGTCATCTTCAACTTCCGCAGCGCCTACGTAACGCCCCGGCGTCAGTACAAAATCATTAGCCTTGATATCAGCAATCGTCGCTGACTTGCTAAAACCAGCTTGGTCTTGATACTTCTCTACTTTACCGTCACCACGCTCAATACGCGCTTTGAGTTCTGCGTCATCACAACGCCAAGCATGGTATGTGTCGGCAATCAGCGCGATGTCGTCTTTAGTGAGCTCTTTATTGGTGCGGCTAATCATGGTGCCCATTTCACGGGCATCAATAAACAGCGTCTCTTTTTGGCGGTTACGGAAACCTTTGGTGGTGTTCTCGGTTTTGTCTTTAGTGATAAACCAAATGCACACAGGGATCTGCGTAGTAAAGAACAGCTGCCCCGGCAGAGCAATCATACATTCAACGCGATCGTTCTCGATAAGCTGCTCGCGGATTTCCCCTTCACCGGACGTGTTTGAACTCATTGAGCCGTTCGCTAATACAAAACCCGCCGTGCCTGTTTCACTTAGCTTCGAGAGCATGTGCAAAATCCAACCGTAGTTGGCGTTGCCTGTTGGTGGAGTACGATAGCCGGCAAAGCGCGCATCATCGGTTAGCTCTGCTTCATTACGCCAACCTTTAAGGTTAAACGGTGGATTCGCCATGATGTAATCGGCTTTTAAGTCTTTATGCTGGTCAGCAAAGAAGGTATCAGCTGCACGCTCACCTAAGTTGCCCGATAAACCGCGAATGGCTAAGTTCATCTTCGCCAGTTTATAAGTAGTGGAGGTCAGCTCTTGACCATAGATTGCGATGTCTTTAGTACGCCCTTCGTGCTCTTTAATGAACTTTAACGACTGAACAAACATACCGCCCGAGCCACAAGCCGGATCGTAGATTTTGCCTTGGAAAGGTTCTAGCATTTCAGCTAACAGTGTTACCACTGACTTAGGCGTGTAGAACTCGCCACCACCTTTGCCTTCGGTTGCTGCAAACTTACCTAGAAAGTATTCGTAAACCCGACCGATTAAGTCTTCTTCGCTCATGTCACATTCGTTCGCCAGCGTATCAATGTTTTCAATGCTGTCGATAAGTGACGCCAGCTTTTTCACTTCCAGACCTTGGCGCGAGAAGTAGTTGTCTGGCAGAGCGTCTTTTAAGCTTGGGTTGTTTTTTTCGATAGTCGATAAAGCGGTATCAATGATGATAGCGATATCGTCTTGCTTAGCGCGCGCTTTAACAAATGACCAACGCGCATCTTCTGGCAAAAAGAAGATGTTGTCTTGTTGGTAGAACTCTTTCATCTCAACAAAAGCTTCTTGCCCATCGTCTATCATCTTCTGACGGCGTGCTTCAAACTTGTCGCTGATGAACTTTAAGAACACAAGACTTAATACCACGTGTTTGTATTCAGATGACTCAACACTGCCACGCAACTGATTAGCGGTATCCCAAAGGGTCTCTTCAAAGCCTTTGGTCGCTTTTTTAGCTTTTGACGCGGGCTTAGCTTTTGAGGCGGGTTTCTTGTTAGCGGGTGCTTTTGCCATGTTCTTAATTACTCGAATAATGTAGGACTTGGCTCTGAACAGCAGAGCCAAGATTTATTGCGTAGTATTGTATCGTAAATGCGACTTTTTGCATTTAATAGAGCGTCGGTTTAGCCGATTAATTTACGCCATTGAATGGTCGCCAGAGCGTTCCACGTGAGGTATAACCGAATCCGGAAATGCTTCGGTACTAAATACCACCAAGTTTTGACCCGCCCTCGTCATGGCTACGTAGAGTTTACGCAACGATTCTTGCAACGCTTCCTCTCGTTCTGATTCTGTGAAATCAAGATGCTTAGCTTGGTTAATGATATGCCCAGCACCCAATACGAATGTTGTGGGTGCTTCCATGCCCGTACAGCTATTCACCGACATAATTTTGATTCTGCTGCCCACAACGGTTTTAAGATCGTCCTTATCGTTATAATTCACAACGGTGTTATGACCCGTTCTGGCCTCAATCTCTCTTTTTAAATTCCACGGCTTATATTGACGGCTGTAAACCACCATAATGTGATGCAGTGGTACTTTTTGAGACTTAACTAGAGCTTCAATCTCATTTAAGAAACGAGCATTCTCATCTTGGTGGCTTCTTGAGTAGATAATATGAGGCTTACTTCCCCGCGCCATTTGGTCAAAGTCAGGCTTAACGTAATCTTCGGGGCTGCTATCTAACTCGTCTAAAAGTGAATTTGACGCGGTCATGATTTCATAGGTTGTTCGGTATGAATGGTTTAAACGTTTAGTTCTACCGCGAACATTCAATCCGACACTTTTCCAACTTAACCGTCTTTTTAGAAAACCTTGATTAGGATCGGCACACATGAAAATGCTTCCTCCGGGTACTAGAGACCTTTTAACCACCTCAAGCCAAGACGGCGCAAAAAATTGTGCTTCATCAATCATAAAATGATCGAAGCTCTGTAACGAACTAGCAGATAACGCGAGTTCTTTAATATAAATATGGGGAAGATAACCTTTAGGATCTGAGAGTTTTTCAATTAAAATCTCATACAGTTGCCAAACATGTTCCCTTTGACTTTTCTGTAATGCAAAACCTCGCCCCTGTCGGTCATATTCTAGATACTCATCTTTATCTTTAATTAAGTAGTCGTTGATATACTCAAGTTCATCCCAAATTTGACTGTCTTTAAGCGACAATTCTGTATAGCAAGCATGGGCATTATTAAGAATTTTTTTCTTTGCGGCTTCAACATCTTTCTCTTTAAACAGTGCGCTTACATAATTAAATGTTGCTTTGTATTGCTGCCACGCAAAGGAGTGAAATGTTTGTATTTCAAGGTTTTCAGGTTTTCCGCCTAACCATGTTTTAAACTTGAGCTTAATATCTTCAACCACCGGGTTGTTATGTATAATCAGCCGTACCTTTTTCTCAGGGAATTTCTTACAATAGAGAATTGCTCGATTTATTAAAATGAGCGTTTTGCCACTTCCGGCGACTCCATTGATCAAACGAACCGAGAACTCATCCTGCTGCTCTTCATCCTGATCTACCGACTCCAGAATATCTAGCCGAGTCGCTAATTCTTGGTCATAATCCAGGAAAAAAGGCAATAACCTAGCCGAGTTATCACTCACTAGATGCTGTCTACGAGTACTGCACTGTGTCGGGATAGCGGACTCCGGGAAGAGCTTCTTTTTTATACTGGTAAAATGTTCAGCCGAAAGTTCTATCAACTTGTCGATGATGATTCGCTCACCATTAGCATAGAAATCTATTTGACTAATAACTTGAACATAATCAGGTAAATGAGAATGGTTCGAATCTAGGTTTTCTACCACTGCGAGATATCTGACTTCCGCACAATTTCGTTTCACCAATAAGTCATTGAATCGACTCAACACCTGAATATCCGCTCGGCTTGGCACTTCTGAATGAGACCCAACAAAAACCCAGCTATTACAAGGTCCTTCAACAATACAGGGGGCCACTTTTAAGGCATCGTCTAGAGGCTCACGAATAAAAAAATCATCGCCCAATCGAGCAAATACCTTTTTGAAATGACGTCGATGCTTGCGGTCTAAGCCTGTAATCGTATCTATATGTGCCATTAATCTACTTCCACCTTATAACAGTGACGAACCAGAGATTTATAATCTTCAATGTTTTGTCGCACCTTAGGATCATCCACCTGTTGCAGCATGCCTTCTGGGATTTCGGGGCCGATAATAACCAACTTAGTCTGGGGTCTAGTAATGGCGACATTGAGACGTTCCGCTTGGAAAAAGAATTCAGCGATAGCGCTAATGTATTGCGGATCTGAGGAGCAGAATGAAACTATAATCATTTCCCGCTCTTGGCCTTGCATCCTTTCCACGGTATCCGTTACCACTAATTTTGATCCAAATATCCCCAACTTATCCTGAAGGCAAGACTTTAAAGCTTTGCCATGACCCCGAAACGGTGTAACGACACCTATCTCTTCAGCAGATAGACCCGCTTCAACAGCCGCGGTTATCAAATCGGCCACTAACGCCGCTTCTTTTCTATCTACACTTCGGGCATTGACCCCTGGAGTTTTGATAAATACAGAAGGTCGATCGCTAGAGAGGACGTCGGAATACTTGTGAGGTTTTTTAGGTAGAGAAAATGATGACAGCGTTGGTGGTCTTTTCGATTCTAATTCGCCCTTGTAATAACAGTTACTAGGCCATTCAGTTAAGGCTGGAGACATCCGATAAGTTTGGCTTAACAATACCGAAACCTTTTCATTGCCAAGAATCATCTTAGAGAAAGCCGAACTGTCCTCAAGAACGGATTGAGAAAGTATCACAGGAGGAAGCTGCTTATGATCCCCAACGAATACAAATCGACACCCTTTCCTCATTGCCATTAACGCCAATGGAACGGTAATTTGGCTAGCTTCGTCAAAAATGATGGTATCAAATGTAAAGCTTTCAAGTCGCTCACTACAGGTAGCAAAAGGTGTCGCACCAATCACATACCCAGTGTCCGGTATATCTTGCCATTTTGATGCGTATTCAAAATGCTGAACCTTGTCACTCAGTGATTTCTTACCGCCACTCGCGCAAACTTTTGCAACAGGAACCCCTTCCTCTACAATTTTGTTGAGCGCATTATTGATCGCCATGTGGGTATGAGAAGTCATGAAAACTCTTTGCCCTGCCTCTACAAGAAGCTTGGCGATAATACTAATAACTTTTGTTTTACCCGTTCCGGGAGGACCTTGAATACACGCTAAGTATTTAGATGCGACACCAATACCAACAGCTTCACTCTGTTTTTCATTTAATCCTCGAGATTCGGCATAATCCGCAGCCTCATCAAAGTCTTCGTCATAAATCGTTTCCGTATTTAAATGTCCGGAAAGCATGGGTAGCAATACGTCTCTGCCGACTTTCGATGTTGCTACATCAGCCAAAGCTTTATCATAAAACGGTTTTAAGTCCATGCCTGCGGGGTCGGCATAACAGCCTTCACTTAATTGTGGAAGTAAGCTTTGATCGACTTTGACTTTGAGCAGCCATTCTCCATCGTTTTCAGCTTCAATAGCTACTTGACCAAATACTTTATGGTTACTTGGGTCGCCAAGATGCAAGCAAATCATATCGCCTTCTCTAAAGCGTGATTCGTTATCACCTAATACGACTTCCAGGTGATTAGACCCGGAACATCTTACTGACTCTATTCGTTGAGTTTCGCCTTTTAATAGTTTTTCTTCTAAAGGTTTCTTCCAAGTTTCTAGAAGTTTTTCCATGCTAGCTTCATGTTCTGCATACACAAAAGCTTGTAGTTCTTTTAATACCGAAGTGAGTTCCATACCTAGCTTACCAATGTGAATTTGTACTCAAAAATGAGAATATTCATCAATACGAATAACCCAACCTTATTTTTTGAACGGTCATCACGTCAACTACACATTCACGAAACTGTTAATTACATCTCTTACTAGACGTAGATCACCGCTTAGATTAACTATATGTCATTGGATAATGGTGGATTTTACAACGTGCTATGGGATCTCTTGGGACCAAGAAATGGTTAAGAGTCTGATAAAAAAAGGAATTTCAGACACAAAAAAGCCCACGCTAGGTGGGCTCTTTCGTATAATGTGGTGCCGCTACTGGACTCTACTATCAAACCTATCCTTTTGATTATAATAATAATTAAAACAATAGAGTTTTAAGATGTTACCTCTGGTGTTACTTAAGACACAATTTACCCTTCTACGCTTGCTCAAGCTAAAACTCGACAACAATGATTTCATAGACTTCCACTGTGTGATGGAGTCGTGGTGCTTCATGACCACTGTCAAACCGTAAAGCGATATGAGCAGATTTATGGCTTACATCGACAGTAACACCTCGTAAACTGTATACAAAACATCAGAGACTAGGGAGAGCTATAGCTCTTATCAAACCGTTAATTCTGATACCTATCCGGCGTTTTTCAAGGTAGTTGTCATCATTCGCTTGTTTACTAAGCAGCTTCTCTTTCTGGATTTAGGTGAATGTCACCAACAGGTTCACAGTTTCTGATATCACCTGGCCAGCGTTCAGGGTTTAGCTCTTTTGCTGCGAGTAATACCTTTGCTCGGCGCTTCAAGATCTCTTTATCTTTTCCATTGTGACGCTCTGAAGGCGTGACGTAATTTAGCTTACTGTGCTTATGCTCGGTGTTGTACCAGCGTACGAAGGCTTCAACCCAACTTCGACTACTGTTGATACTTTCAAAGCCCTTTGTTGGCCAGCTTGGCATGTACTTTACCGTGCGGAACAATGATTCGACATACGGGTTATCATCGCTGACTCTTGGGCGGCTATACGATGAGGTAATACCTAACTCTTCCATTTTTGCTTTAAACGTCAGCGACTTCATCGGTGCACCATTATCTGAGTGAAGAACCAGCGCTTGATTGAAGCATTGCTCTCGCATCAACGTTCGTTGCAGAAGTTGTGACGCCAGCTCACCGCATTCACGCTCATACACTTCATAACCAACGATTTTTCGACTGTAGATGTCCTCGATGACATACAGGTAATAGTGTTGGCCTCGAACTTTTGAAGGTAAGTAAGTGATATCCCATGTATAGACTTGGTTCGAATCTGTCGCTGTGTAACTTGATGGCTTCGCTTGCTTCTGCCTACTTCTTTGACGACCTCGTCTGTGGAGTTGTCCCTGTGCACTCAGCACCCGATAGTAACTCGATTCAGAGGCGATATACTCACCTCGGTCAAGCAGTGTCGGGACGATTTGAGTCGGAGGTAAGCTTGCGAACTCAGAGCGGTTACACACCTCGATAATCGCATCACGCTCTTGCTGAGAGAGCTTGTTAGCAGGCTCTGGCCTGATGCATATCGGCCTTTTGTCAGCTTGAACTTCACCTTGCTGATACCAGCGACGATACGTTCTCAAGTCGATTTGAACTTCATGGCAAGCTGGCTCTAAACGGCATCCGCATTGCTTCGCTTCAAGGATAAGAGTCACTATGGTCTGCCTTTCATCGGTTGAGGTTAATCGTCCTCTGGCTCTTCCCCGTAAAAGGCTCTCAGCTTTTTTCTTAGTACCAAGAGGGCGGCCGTTTCAGCGAGTGCTTTTTCTTTGAGTCGTAAATCTTTCTTCAACTCTTTGATTTCAAGTTTGTCAGCTTTAGCCTGCTTCTTTGCTTCAGCTTCCTGCTCTTTACTCGACTTAAACCCTTGCATACATTCGCTGCGCCAACTTTGGATTTGTTCAGGGAAAAGACCTTTTTCACGACAATATTGGCTGAGTTCACTTTCGGTCATCGAGTAAGACTCGGCAACAATGGCGAGTTTAGTTTGAGCAGACCACTGCTCTGATGAAGTGTTGCTATTTGGCACGGCGGCTCCTGAACGTCTGAGTTGCTGGCGCCAATGATACAGGGTCGCAGTGCTAATTCCTTCCTCTTCCGACACTTCTTTAACTGACATCGAATAGGGAGGCAACAGCTTCTTCAATATAGCTTCTTTTCTTTCTACTGAGATACGAGACACAATTACTCTTTATCGCCCAAACTGGTTAAATTTTAACAGTGACAACTATCCTGCCAGAGGGGGTATCCGTCGCGTTACAACTAATGTTTCAATGACAACATCTCATTTTGTAACCCTTATATGCGACTAAGCATTAATAACATTGTCGCTAATAGGGTATTAAGGTAATCTATTGAATGCACATCAAATGATTGAGCAATATTAAAAGAAAACACTCGCTTTTTCTGAGTGTTTAACTACGAATTACTGAGTTCAACTTTTAAAGGCTAAAAATGCTTGTAGAAATTCTTTCAAACTTTTCTGAAGATGAATTATTGGATTTTTTACCCAAAAGCTCCATCAACTTTGCACTAGATCTTGAGACTGATAACGATCAGGCAAAAGAAGACACTTCTTTCAATAAAGCCAAACTGGCAGGGATTGTTGCTAGTGTAAAACGAGTTGAGTTTTTATTTGAAAAACCATTACGTGACAAGCTCATTGAGCGACTAAGTCCACAGCAATTAGCCGAGCTATTCCCAAGCTTTAAACTTCAACCAAACCAAGTAACACCACAACATTATGATGCTGTTATCAGCTGGTCAGAAGAGAATCCCAACCTGTTTGCGTCAACGTTAGGTCTTTCAACACTTTATAACAACCAACTAGGTCAAGACACGAAGCTTGAAAGTATTGCTCGTATCGAACCTGCCTATGGCCTTTATCCTTACCAGCAAGATATCAGTCAGCAAGTGTTTAGCAATCTTCGTACCAATAAAAAGAGAGTTTTGATTCATTTACCAACTGGCTCGGGCAAAACACGCACTGCGATGAATATTGCCTCAGAACATTTAAGAGAATCGGACAATAATCTTGTGCTTTGGTTAGCAGACCGAGAGGAGCTGTGTTCACAAGCTTATGAAGAGTTCTCTAAAGCATGGCACTCTCTTGGGAACCGCCCTACCTCTTTATATGGTTTCTACTCAAGTTCTACAGAAAGTCTAAGTGGTATTGATTCTGGTTTTGTTGTTGCAGGCCTTCATAAGTTTTTAAGCTTAAGAAAAACCAACTCAAAACAGCTACAGCTTCTATATAAAGAGCTCGCTGAAAAAGTTACCTTAGTCATTTTTGATGAAGCACACAAAGCTATTGCTCCAAAATTCCAAGAAGTAGTGCAAGATTTCATTAGTGATAAAGCCTTTCACGCTGACCTAATCGGTTTAACGGCTACACCAGGCCGAAGCTACTCTGAAGACGGTCTGTCTGAAGAAGATAAACGCTTAGCTATTTTTTTCAATAACAATAAAGTATCTATGCAAATATCGGGATATCTATCTCCGATAGATTACCTTGTTGAAAAAGGTTACTTAGCAAAAGCTAACTTTAAGTCCCTTAACTACGATCACTCAAACATTGCGGCTTATGAACTTCGAGATGCTGGCGGTGTGGAAACAATGACAACATTAGCGAACAACTTAGAACGCAATAAAAATATAATCAAAACTATAATTAGTGAATGTAACCTAAATTCTCAAATCATCGTATTTGCCTGTACCGTTGAGCACAGTATTAACTTAGCAACAGCTCTTGCATACCAAGGTATTAATGCAGCCTCTATTGATAGTAAAAACGACTCTCCTGAAAGCAGGCGAGCTAAGATTGCTCAATATAAAAATGGGGAACTACAAGTCCTCGTGAACTTTAATGTTTTGACTGCTGGATTTGATGCACCAAAGACAAATGTCACAGTTATTGCTAAACCAATGAACTCGTTAGTGCAATATTTGCAAATGGCAGGTCGCGCTATGCGCGGTCATAAAAGTGGTGGCAACCGAGAATGCAGCATTTATACAGTTATGGACAACATACCCGAATTTCAAAGTATCAGCCTAGCATTTAGTCATTGGAATGACATGTGGGTGGAAAAGGAAAAAATTAATGAGTAATAGATTTTTAAGCGCAGAAACTGTCATTGAGTCATTAAGAGATAACGGTTACAACAATACTGCTTATGCGCTCGCTGAGCTAATTGATAATAGTTTACAAGCTACTGCAACTCGCGTCGAAGTTGGCTTCATTGAAGAGCAGCTTGCTGCTAGGAAAAATTATACTGTCTCGGAGATTTCACTTTGGGATAACGGTATTGGTATGGATATCGATACTCTTCGTGTAGCTATGCAATTCGGTGGTGGTACTCATAAAAAAGATACTGGAGGTATGGGTAAATTCGGTATGGGGCTACCTAATTCATCTATCTCACAATGTAAGCGTGTTGAAGTATGGAGTTGGAAAAATGGTAGCGAGCCTCACTTCACTTATTTAGACGTCGATGAGATGAAAACTGGTCAGCTTGAAGATGTCCCAGTGCCACAGGCTAAGCCTATCCCAGCGAAATATGAAAAAGCCTTTTTCACCAAAAGGCCGGAATCTGGCACATTAATTATTTGGTCTAAACTTGACCGCCTTAGCTGGAAAACTGGCAAATCGATATATCGCCATTGTGAACATTTGGTAGGCCGAATGTATCGCAACTTCATCAGTGATGACAATATTAAAATTGAAAGCATCACCTACCGTAAATCAGGTGACGATAGACTTGATGTCTACGACAAAGAGACATTCAAAGCAAACGATCCGATGTACCTTAAAAAGCAAACATCTTTACCTGAACTACCTGGCAATTACAAGGGTGAAGCGTTCTTTGAAAAAATGGATGAAGAGGTTATCTCGGTAGAATATATCGACGAAAAAGGTGAACCAAAACGAGATGATGTAACAGTCACGACATCCATGGTTAAGAAAAATATATCCAATCGAATTCTAAAAGAAACCACAGGGAAATTAGGTGGTACTTCTTGGGGGAAGCACTGCAGCAAAAACGTGGGCGTATCGATAGTTCGAGCTAATAGAGAGCTAGTCTTGAGAGATTCATTCTTAACATCAGCGTTAAGAGAGAGTAAAGGCCGATTTGTAGGTATTGAAGTTTCTTTCCCTCCCACTCTTGATGCAGTGTTTGGCGTCACAAACAATAAACAAGATGCAATAAGGTTAATACCTTATGAGATGAAAAGCATTTTTACACAGGCTGGTTTTGATTCTGAGCAAGAATATTTACGAGACCTAGAAGAAAACTCAGATTCATTACTACAAGTATTAAAAGTCGTTGCTGTGATTAAGAAACAAGTTACTGCATTAACTAAAAGCCTAGAGACTATAAATGTTGAAGGCAAGGCTGTTAAAGGTGACGAACCGAAGACTACTTCTGAAGGTGCCGCTTCTAAAGCAACCCAAGGCTCTGCACATAGAGAAACACATGGTCATAAAACAAAAGATGCTCCACCTAAAGAATTAAAAAAGAAAGACGTTATAGACCACCTCAAAACAGTGGGTGGTATGAGTGAGCAAGAAGCTGAAGAAAAAGCTGAACGCTTAATTCTTACCGGTAATCGATTTCTAATTGAAGATGTGGCGAGAGATTCAGAAGCATTTTTTGACGTGTCTACTAGCAAAGGTTTAACACTTGTTTTATTCAATACTAACCACGTCTTCTATCAAAAACTCATCAGCAAACTTGGTCCTGATGAACTTGAAATAATGCAAACCACAATTGCAGGCTTCGCTCGAGTAATGAACGAAACTACTGATGAAAGACGCTTGGCATATTTAAACACGATTCGTCGCGAGTGGGGACTGGTCATCAGCGAGTTTTTAGAAGAACCATCAGTCGATGACTTGGATGAGTTTTAATGTCGGGTTTAATTTCAAACACAGAACTAACTAAACAATTAGAAGTAATACTTCCAAGTTGTAAAAAATTAACTATCATTTCTGCATTCATGACTCAGCCAGCTACCCGCTGGCTGAGTCTTTTAATCGCAGAAAATAAACCTATTGTTCAGCTAGTCGGTCGTTTCACACCTAATGACTTCGTTAAGGGCTCAAGCGATTTAAACGCGCTACGTGATTGTATCAAAAATGGTTACCAGGTTAAGGCTCTAGTAAACCTACATGCTAAAATTTATCAAATTGACGAAGACACCATTTTTAATGGGAGTGCAAACTTAACTGGCAAAGGTTTAGCACTAGTCAATGATAGTAATCTAGAATCATGTAGCCAAGTCACGCCTAGTCCTGAGTCCAGGACTTTTATAAATAAGATTGCTACATCCGCAATAGAGATAACTCTTCCTACGCTTGATAAAATGGAAGAATACCTTAAACAATTCCGGGATGAAGATACCGGTGACTCACCCGCTATTTGGCCAGAAGAGATACTTTCTCTCGCGACAGAGTTATTCGTCTCCGATTTCCCATTAGGAAAGCCTGGGGCAAGTGTAAATGAATACACTCTAAACCCATCTCTTCCATTTGCTCAAATTGAACATTCTAAGGATAACGTTGAGATAGCATCTATTATTTTCAAGCAAAGTAAAGCCTATCGATGGTTAAAAGCTCAAGTTAAAGAAAATAAAAGTGGGCGTGACTTGGGCTTTGGTCAAGTATCACGTTTGCTCCACGACGCGCTTTCCGATGATCCTGCACCATATCGTCAAGATGTAAAAAACTTGCAAAGTAACTTGTACAGATACGTTGAAATATATTCATTTGATGAAATGGCAATAAAAACCCCAGGAAGAAGGAGTGAAGTTTTAATTTTAAAAGATTATAATTAGTTGGAAATGTTGAAGCTGTTACTATCTATATTTATTTTTCTAAACTTGGGTAATAAATAATCAGAAAGTGACTATTTAATAATAGAAGAGAAAATGGAGATAACTAGTGACAAAAGTTCCTAAATCTAGTGAGTTATTAGACCACCTACCCCCTGTTTACTTTCCAAATGAAACAAACATTGTAGATGACCTATTTCTTCCTGTCGCCAAAACATCTTTTAGCTTTGATTGCCTCTCAGGATACTTCTCATCTAAAGCCTTATCTGAACTAGCGGAGCCACTAGCCTATCTATTTGAAAAACCGAGTACTTATGGAAGATTCATTATAAGCCCGAACCTAAGTGAAGAAGATAAAAATGCACTATTGGAAGCTTATTCTTGTGATGAATCAATACTTCATTACTTGGTAGATGAAAACAACTTAGATAAAGACGCTATCTCAAAACATACGCTAGAGGTTATGAAGTATTTGATCTCTAAAAAAAGGTTAGATATTCGTATTGTACTTATGAAAAAAGGGATGATGCATGCCAAAATCTGGCTTTTTAATACAAGTTGTGGGAAAGTTGCAATTCATGGGTCGGGAAATGCGACAAAATCAGGTTTAATGACTAATTTTGAGCAACTTATTTTTAGTAGAGCGTGGGACTCTAATAGTAACAATATAATTATTGACTCCTATCAATTGAGATTTTTGGATTTTTGGGATGACAGACGTAACGATTCATACACCTTAAAGTTGAATGACAAAACTGTTTCCAAAATGTTTCATTCAACAAAAATATCTGACACGTCAAATGATAATTTCAATAAACTTCTAGATGATCTGAAAGCACATATAGAGGGTGAATATAACATGAAAAAGCTGACAATACCAAAGTGGCTAAACTACAGAACTGGAGAGTATAAGCATCAAGGCGAAGCTATTGATGCTTGGTTGGCTAATAATAATGAAGGTATATTATCTATTGCTACAGGAGGAGGAAAAACGTTAACGTCTCTAGCAGCTGCTTCCTTAGCACTGTCCAAAGAAGGTAAGGCATTAATAGTAATTACAGTTCCCACCAAACCATTAATAAGCCAGTGGGCTAAAGATGTAACAGGTTTTGGTCTAATTCCTTTAGAAACAACTGGATTATCTAGTAGATCAATAATTAAAGAAATCAAAAGTATCAAAAGAGAACTCAGATATTCAGACGAACATAAAGTAGTTATTCTTACACATAGCGCTTTAAAAAATGCTGATATTTCGCAAGAGCTTGGAAAGTTTCAATGCTTAAAGATGTTGATAGCTGATGAAGCACATAATTTGGGGTCATCTGGTTTTTTATCAAATTTACCCACTTTTTTTGATCTAAGACTTGCTCTTTCCGCAACAATTGAGAGGCAATACGACGAAGCTGGTACATTAGAATTAAAGAATTTCTTTGGGGAGGTCGTTTATGATTTTCCCGTTGAAAAAGCAATTGGAAAGTGCTTAGTACCCTTTAAGTATTTTGTACACAAGGTATATTTGGACAACGACGAAGTAGAGAAGTGGATTGAGTTATCTCAAAAAATTCGACGATTATATGGATTTGGTGATTCAAATTCTGAAGAAAAGGCAGATCTACTAGCAATAAGAAGAAGAGCTATTTCAGAGAATGCTTCAGAAAAAATATCTAGTTTCCACAACCTATTTAAAGTGCAAAAACAAAAAGAATATACTCTGGTCTTTTGTACAGATAAAGACAAAGATCAATTAATATCTATAAATCAAGTCCTGAGAAGCGAAAATGTCCGATATAGACAAGTGACTTCCGCTGAGACTTGTGACAAAAAATTAACGAGCCAGATTATTGATGACTTCTCTAATAAAGAGCTACAAGTTCTGACATCAAAAAGAGTGTTAGATGAAGGCTTCAATATTCCGCCAATTCAAACTGCTTACATAGTATCTAGTAATGGTGTAGAGAGGCAGTGGTTACAAAGGTTAGGCAGAGTATTACGTAAAAGTGAACAAACAGGGAAAACCGAAGCAATTATCCATGACTTTATAGTTATCCCTCCTAATATTGAGCAAGATAAGTCACTAAGAACCCTGATTAATAATGAACTGAAACGAGTTATTCGTTTCAGTGAACTATCAAAGAATGGAAGCGGTGACAATGGTAGTTTGAAAATAATTCAAGAACTAACGGACTTATTGGAGTAATAAATGAGTATTGGCTTTAGACACATGCTTCAACTAATTGAAGCTGAAATAAAAGAAAACGAAATATACGCATCCTCATATGACTTAGACAAATTAAAGAGCTTATGCTCTCAAGTTTATTTGATTGCTTCATCATCAGATTCTGTCGCACTTGCCAGTCAAAACGAAATTAAAAATAAAATTGACCATGTTTATGACCTAGTAAAAAAGGAATTATAGATGAAGCTTATTAGAGCAAAATTCTCTAACTTTAGATTAATGAAGGATGTAGAGCTGAACTTTTCTACGGATGAAACTAAGAGTCTAACAGTTATAAGAGCTGCAAATGAAACCGGAAAAACAACTACACTTACAGCACTCATATGGGCTTTATATGGCAGCAAAGCTGTAAATAAGAAAAATGGGCTACATAGCGCTACAGCTCTTAATGATAACGGAGTGGGAGAAGTTGACATCGAAGTCGAAGTCGAGTTTTCAACAGAAGAAGTCGTAGATAAAAAAGGGAAAGCAAACCTTGAACTGAAGCATTACCGCCTGATACGACGGTGTACCGAAATAGTTAAAGACACCAACTTTCAGAGAGTTAGAGAGAACAAAAGTTTATTCCTAGTTAAGCCTACAGGTGATGATAGAATTATTGACTCCGAAGTTGATAGTATTATTGAAAAATCAATGCCTAAAAACTTGAAAGACATTTATTTCACAGATGGCGATAGTGCTATGTCTTTTATCGAGGCATCAGCTGATCAAAGAGTAAAGCGGAAGAGAGTTCAGGCTGCAATTGAGTCTTTATTATCTATGGACACTGTTAAAGATCTCATTTCAAAATTAGAAAAAGTCAGAGCATCTTATGGACGAAGCATTGAAAAAGGTAATTTAGGAGCAGAGCTATCTAAACTAAATGAGAAAAGAGATGATTTAGAAGCATTTTTAGAAGGTGAGTCAGAAGAAATCGATGAACTTAGCCAAAATAGAAGTGACCTGAAGTTATCATTAAAAAAAGTTGATAAACAAATAGAAGAAACTCTTAAATTAGGCGATAGATCGAAGTTACTAAAAGATATTAAAAAACAAGAAAATGAGAAAAAAAGATTAGACAGCCTACATCAAAATGCCAAACTTAGATTATCCAAAATTCTCAGCAAGAATCAGGTTGCATCATTTTTGATTGAGAGCAAAGCATTACCTGCCATTGAAATCTTACAAAAGCTAAAAAACAACAAGCAGTTACCAAAGCAAAGTATACCTGTATTAGCTGAATTACTAGAGGTTGACAGTTGTTTTTGCGGTTCTGATCTTTCACCAGAAACAAAAGAAGGACAAGCAAAAAGAGAGTTTATTGAGACCAAAATAAAGCACAGCGAAGCATCTGACAAGCTGAACGCAATAGCTACAGATTTATATTATGCTTTGCAAGGAGACCCCATTAAGAAAGGAACTTCTAAGCATTGGCTTAAAGACTATGAAGCCTGTATGGGTGATGAAGCTAACATAGCTAAGCAGCTGCAAGAAACTCAACGAACTATTGAAGGTTTGGAGGAAGATGTATCAAAAATAAAAGATGATTTTCTTCAAAACTTAAAGAGCCAGCAAAGGCTTTTATCAAGGCAAATAGAAAGTCTCACTAGTGATATCTCAGGGCGAGAGTATGAGTGTAAGTTTAAGAATAGCCAACTAGCCACCATAAATTCAGAAATTGATAGCCTTAAGAAAAAGTTGGACAAAAAAGATAACTCTGCTGGTAAATATAAACTGACAGATGATTTAAACAAAATATTTTCCAACGTTTTTCAAGTTATCAAGACTAAAGAACTAGAAAAAGTTAGTAATAAAATGAACGAAATTTTTCTCAGTATGATTGGTTCTGACCCAGTGGCTAATCCAAATACGATGATTCATAAAGCTGTTCTAACAGAAAAGTTCGATATAAAAGTCTTTGGTGTAAATGGCCATGAACTTGACCCAGACGAAGACTTGAACGGAGCCTCGAGAAGAGCAATTACTCTAGCATTTATATTAGCCCTCACCAAAGTTAGTAAAGTAGATGCGGCCAACATCATTGACACCCCTTTAGGAATGATGTCTGGTTACGTAAAGCGTTCAGTATTAAAGAACCTAGTAAATGAAAGTAAACAGGTCATTTTATTTTTAACTCATTCTGAAATTTCTGGCGTTGAAGATATTATTGATGACTATGCTGGAGAAATTTATACTTTAACTAACCCGGGACACTACCCTATGCAGTTGGTAAATAAGCCCCATATAGAAGAAGCAGTAGTGCTTAGATGTTCTTGCAGTCACCGAGATACATGTAAATTATGTGAAAGAAAAATTGGGGATACAGCATAATGGAAAATAACTTTGCAAATTATCAGATAGCCATTCCAACAAAGTACCAAGAGAAAATTAAAAAGTATTGCAGTACAGGTGGCTCTGGTATTGACACTTTTAACGCACCATTTAAAAGGCAAGTGGATTTTTGGTTCATTGCGCTATGTATTTCATTTAAAGAAGGTTTACTTAGAGAAAAAGTCAATGATACTTATAATGCAACCACAGCAGCCATATTAAGTAATGACTCATATAGGGTTCACTTAATGTATTTAATTGCATTATCTGACACTAAGGACCAAGAGATACTAACCAATTCTAAGGCCATTTTTGATATTTGTTGTGAATATGCCAATGCTGGAATTCCATACTTACTAGAGTTGCTCGACGACCCTGACCAAAAGCCAATTTGGAATATTTTTGATTATTTAGAAGATTAAGTTACTAGAACCTATAAATAATTCAACTTTAACATCCCTGTAATGATGCTAATAGCTAACATTATAGGGATGTAAGTAGAGCTTGGAAATACCTAGGTTTTCAAGCCCTACTCTTAATTTATATCATATTACTTATAACAAGTAATGCATGCCCCACCACCTTCTTCTAGGTCGTACATGGCGTCCATATCTAAAGTGTCTATCAGCATACTTTCATCAACCATAGAGTGCATACCTAAACGACGTTTACGTTCACGCTCCTTCTTCTTCTCAAAACGAGCTTTTACCTTTTCGTGGTTTTCCTTTATTTGTTTAATACGTTCAGGGTCCTCCAGCGTTTCCAATGGCTCATTTGGCCCCATCCAGAAAAAGGTTTCACCATTGGCACTTGTTTCAGCACGTTTTTCATAAGATTTAGCTTCTTCAAAAGCTTCTGGGTGTTCCTCACGCAAACGAACCCATTCAATTTTCCGCTGGAAGAAGCAAAAAGTGCAACCTGAACGAGACCTCCATTCATAATATTTAGGTAAGCCTAACCCCGCACTATCAAGCATATCTAAAACACCCTGCTTCTTAATACCATCTTCAGCGAAAGGCATTTTAATTGTCAGGTATTTCTGGTTCTCATTAGGTCTATAGCCATCACGCCACGGTTCGTCTGCACGAATTCCTACATACGAAATGACTTCATAACCATCTTCGAGATAAGGCTTAATCCATTTTTCAAATGGTTCAAGCTTCATTCGAATTGTACACCATCGTTGCTGGCCCGCTGGCAAAAAGTTATTGTGCTGCTCTAACCAGTAGTCAAAGCCTTTCTTATCATTGATGTGTGAAATTGGTTTACCCAATACAATCTCAAGCTGTTCTAAATACTCATAGACCTCAGGTAGCTCTTTTCCGGTATCAGTAAAGAAATATTCAATATCAAGCTCAGGATAGTTCCTAGCCATATATACAGCCAAAGCCGCACTATCCTTACCCCCGGACAATCCAAGGACATGTTTTACTTTTCGTGTTTCAGTCATGAGCAATACTTCTTTTAAACTTGAGCTTCTAATGTTTTTTTAAGTAATTTCTGTAGAACATGTACTTTTTCAAACTCATTTAAGTCATTGAGTTTCGCTTCAATGGCATTTAGTACAGGCTGAATTTTTTCCACTTCTGCAACTCGCACTTCTTTTTTGTATGAAGTTAATTTTCCGTCTTCACCTTCCAGGACCAAAGAAACGAGCTTAGTCTTGGTTACTTCTGAGTTTTCATTGTTCTGTAATCGTTGAGATTTTACTACACTTAAAAAGTCTTGTGCATAATCACTTATTTTGTTATCAGCAGTTCGTAGTATCCCTTCATTCCAATTTTGTTTACCACGACCGACAACAATTTGAATCATACTTTCTAACCATTGCAATAATCCCGTGTTGCTTTTAGCTAACTCACGCGCAAAGGCTTTTAAACGTAGATCACCGGCGTTTTCTTCAACAAACCTGCACATGTCAACAAGCTCTTCTCCCGCCTCCGGAAAGATAACTTTCACTTTATCTTTAATACCACCAAGCATTCGTTCATGCTTTTGTCTCAACACGGAAAAACAGTCAGACAAAATATCTATTTGTTGAGTCAATGTAGAAACACCTTCAAGATTTAACTCTGAATGTAAGTCTTTGATTAGTAGAGTATGTGGGTCATTTGCTTGTAAGAAAAGATCTCGAATACGCAAGTAAATTTTGTTCTTTGTAGCATCCTCAGGGACTAGTTCATGTGCATTCTTCACCCACTGAGGAAGGTTATGAATGGTCGTAACCAGCGGAGTAGCGACAGACAAAATATCGGTTGTTATCTGTTTATTAGTTTCATTTGAAGCAAAGACAGCTAAGTGTTGAAGCCATTCGCGTTCACTTTTTTCTAGCACTATATACTTTACCGCTAACTCATCTTGGTTTTTGATTAACTTATGTACATAGTCAAGATCTGGCTGGGCAATGAACGCGAAGCTTCCTGACATATCTTTCTCATAGTAAGCAATATTACTCCCCTGAGATTTCAAAAATGCGAGCAAAAATATGGGTATAACGCCCTTAGTCAAACCATACGGTTGAGCTGCCCATAATTCTGCTATTTCAGAAAGCTTTACTTCTTTGCCGGAAGAATCCTCCAAAAGCTCTAGGCTCTTGATAAATAGCTCGCTTAACTTAGGGTCCAGGTTTTCTGTATGCCAATAACGCTTATCCTTCGCTTTGGCATCGTGGATACTTGTATTTTTTAAGCAACTAATATACATCGACTTTTCTGGTGGAAAGCCGTTAATACCTAAGTCTTCTTTCTCTTCAAACTTTAGCATTGCTTCTAGAAGTTTTTTTAGCGCAGAGACAGCTGTTCCTGAGAGCTTATTCCTATTTACTAATTCATTTTTTATTTCTGGAGAATGATCAAATATGTGGTCAGCTGCTAGAGTAGTAACATGGCTTAATGACTCATGGCTATACTCTTCCCCTCTATAGCACCAAGTACTACTTTCAAATGAGTACAAAATGGCATTATTCAATGCCAGCTCAGCATTGATGAGCCTACCTTCGTATTCTTTTTGAGCAACCTTGTCATGAGTTAAAATCCGACCTATTTTCTCATCTGATTTAATTAGATCTAGGGCATAACACTCTTTAGCCAAAGCGATAATTTCCTCAGCATCATTCGCACGAGCAAGAACAATCCGGTCATTTTTTTGACTTGCCTTTTTCAGTTGCTCGCTATCATCTAATACTAGGTAAAACGAAATAAAGGCACCTTCTGACGAAGAACTCGAAGGCCATTTTTCTAGCTCCTCTAGATTAGTAACAAGGTTCTGCTCTGCCCAACGCAATGTCCCAGTGGTATGGTAATGACCTTTTGCGATAACCTGACTTTGAAACTTAGCATGCGTAATTGCTTCTTGAACATCCTTGATTTGCTCTACTTTCTCTTCAATTAAACTAGGAATGTCAAGATCTGAGCCTTCAAACACCATCCATGACGACAGATGTTTTCTATAGATGATGCAAGACTTATCCTTAAGCATATTAAGGTACTCGGTCAAGCTTTCTCGTGTATCTACATCTGTACTAGCAAGAAGTAATTCTTCCGTTGCAGTTAGGTTGGCAGGTTTACCAAATAAAGTGATGAGTGCGATTGTTTTTAATATCTCTGTGGCTATATCCGGTAGACCTTTTTGTCTCGCCTGTCTGATCGCTTCTGTCGCTGTCGCCCACGCATGGCCATCAGGCGAACTTATAATTGCATGTTCAAGGTTAACCTCAAGATAGTCCCAAAGATCGACTAAGTTATATCGATCACTTTTTTCTACTGCTGTTTTCAAGAAAAGTTGAAAGCTATTTTGTTCATGTGAGTTCAAAAAACTAAACGTTGAGCGCTCATTCTGGCTAAATCGACGCTTAGAAATTGGCCCAAGTAATAAGGCAGAAGTCGGGTGTAATGGTATACAACGATCGAGCCGTTCTTTTAATAGTTTTTTACGCTCTTGCTTATCGTTCATAGCCTCCAAAACAGCATTAACATAATGATCATCAGTACATCTTTCACCAGATTCATTTTGTATTGATTGACCAATTAATGCGACCGTTTCATCAGTGGAAACGTTATAAATAATGTCGTTATAACGACCCTGTATTTTGTTCCACTCTTCTTGAAGTTTACTACCACGTTCTTTTGCATACTCAGAAAATGATTGATGCAGCAAGCCCATAAAAATGACGGGAGTTTTAGTACGACCTAATACTTCAGCGATATCTTGGAATAAGTGGAGTTCGCCGCGGCTTTTATTGATGTATTCAAGACTCTTACCCATTTCATCCGCTAGAAGTAGAACACCATCAACTAACTCATGAGCCTCTTCAAATAGAGCCTCCCATATATTGACCAACTCGGATTCAGTATGAATTGATAATGTACAATATTTTTCATACAGCGTATTTGTTTTATGATGCTCTTTTAATGCCGCTAGTGTAGCGTTCCAAAACGTCTTTACGGGGCTACTTAATCCTCCAACGGAACGAATTTGTAGCCAGCCTTTATCATATACAATGCTGTCTTTAAGTAATTTTTTTGATTGGCTATTAATGACATCTAACGCAGCATTTCTCAACGAAGCTTCGTGATGTAATAACCCGGTGAGTAAAAGAGCAATCGTCGACTTACCAGACCCATATGGCCCGGTTAAAGTGTAAGATCGCTGACCCGTTTGAGCATACTGCCTGAGCAAAGTTTCTAAAGCGGTTTGAGCTGTACCGTGATAAACGAGACCTGGGAAAAAATCTTTACTTAAGTCGCTGTCGATACGAGTCGAGCGCTGGTGTCTAGTTGCAATAGAGTAATTATTACTTAACGTCACGTTGTTTCCCTTCCTGGTAGTAGCTAACCAGGTATTGTTCTGGTAATTCTAGTTGTAAGTCTGAGTAAGCATGTTGAAGCTGACGTAGGCCCTGAGTATCAGTCCAAGCTAACTGCCCTATAGTTAGTACTTCCAATTGATCTAGTTTTTCACTTAAACCTGTACTCGACAATCGGAAAACTCTACCTGGAGAGCCTACATCATTCAGTAATGAATCGAATGACACTGTTCGCTGTTTATGAATTACATTACCATCAGTATCTTTTTGTTTTCTCTGCATAAAATCGATAACTGCATAGGAAAAAACCTCTATAGGAAGTGATGCTTGCTTTGAAAGTTCAGCTCTATAATCTTTTGCACTTTCTTGAGAGATTAATCCTAGTTCAGTAAAGGGAGAGGTAAAGCTATCTTCATTGATTTTATGCACTGACGTTTTTTTAACCGCATACATTTGAAGTAAGCAGTCAATATCTTTTTTGAGTGTTGCTTCCGTTAATTCTTTCTCATGTTGCTTAAGCGAAAGCCTAATCTCACTTAGAATATGCTCTTTGTTCGTGCGGACACCGTTGTAGTAATTAAAAAACCACCGTGCGGCATTAAGCTCTGCATTTTGACTATCGACTGATTGCATTAACCAATGTAGTAACCAAACAGTACCAACCTTATCCATGAATTCATCATAAGGTTTTACGTCGGATGACTTACCTACAAACAACAGATTAGCTAAAGGAGTCAATTTATAGCTCTGATCCTTTTTATCAATACAAGTAACTAAATTGAGAGTGCGAATCCAATGCCGTACAGAAAGAACCATATTCTTACCCATACCCATCGTTCTCATCTGTTTTTCAACATTATCTTTACTTGAAAGAGACTCTCCTTTCATAACCTCTTGAATTATCTTATAAATCCAACCATATCGGATAGGGAATGTCTGATGACCAGAAAATTTTAGGCTACTAGTTTCGATGCTCAATGTACTTACCTTACTGAATTGGAGATTTTGTCCAAACAGCAATTCTACAGCATATCTATAGCAGATCTAGCTCTAATGCAAAAACTATCAATCAAACACAGAATAAATAAACAAATACATTAAAATACAATTACTTACGCAGAGAAATCTGTGCATACATACAGCAGTTGAATATCGAATGATATATATACGTTTATCCCAATTTACACTCTACTTGTACTGCATTGTATTTTAAAAGATGGTAACGTCTCTATAACTTTGCAAAGGACTATTTGTCGAGTAATGAGTATTCTAGTATTAAACTCATTACTACAATGAGCTTGTTACGATCTCCAAGACTGATATAAGTCAACTTACAACATAGACATAACTGTGATGAATAACTATTACGATTACGCCGCTTCTACTCCTATATCTCCACTCGCTCTCGACGTAATGAAGCCATGGGAAGTGGAGAACTTTTCTAACGCCTCATCGGCTCATCAAGCCGGTAGATCTAGTTGTCAAGCTATACAGCAATCAAGAGAAATAATTGCCAATAAAATAGGGGCGTTGCCTAGCGAGATCATCTTTACTAGTGGGGCAAGTGAAGCAAATAATCTTGCTCTAAAAGGGATTGCGTTTAAACACCTTGAACATAAAGGGCACATTATAACTTCGTCAATAGAGCATAAGTGTATCCTCAATACATGTGCTTTTTTAGAATCTCTTGGATTTGAAGTGACGTACTTAGAGCCCAACAAAACAGGTACAATTTTAACAGAATCTCTACGCGAAGCACTTCGTAACGATACGATCTTAATCTCAATCCATCACGTTAATAATGAGCTAGGTACGATTCAGCCCATTGAAGCATTTGGCGCAATCGCATTTGAAAATGATATCCCCTTTCACACCGATGCAGCACAAAGCTTTTGTAAGTGTGATATTGATGTCGATGATATGGATATCGACATGCTGTCGCTGTCAGGACATAAGATTTATGGCCCTAAGGGCATTGGCGCGCTGTATGTGAGAAATGCTAGAGACGCCGACCTTGTGCCACTTATTCATGGTGGCGGACAGGAAGGAGGCCTAAGAGGAGGCACCTCTCCCACCCCACTCATGATTGGACTGGCCGCTGCGGTCGAGCATTTTCCTAAGAGTGTGAGTGAGCAAGAGCACCACTTTCTAACTGTTATTCAAGATTTCAAATGGATTAGAAACGGTGGTGAGCAAGTTGTCTCAACAACGTGGAGTCTTACCTTTGAGTCCGACGACGAAGTGAAGCGGTTTACTCAAGAACACCCTTGGCTAATATCTCAGGGGTCAGCATGTAATGCCTTATCAAACGTCGCGTCACATGTACTGACTGCGATAGGACTCGATGAAGAGCTGGCAAGACGAACCTATCGCATTAGCCTACCACCACACCGAATTAACGGCGAGTAAGCCGGTAGCCATTTACTGTTTTTCCCGCAGATAAAAGCAGTTCGTCGTATTGCTGCCGATGAAGAATAACTTCTCCAGTGCTTTCTACACCCAAAATCTTTGATAAACGCTTATCAAAGCTTTTTTGCTTTTCATAGTTCTTGTCGCTAACGCTCAATAATTCGTGTTTATTTAACAGTGGTGGACGTCGCTTTACATCAACATAGTCAAAGAAGTCGATATCTTGATCTGCCATTCTAATTTTTGTTCGCTCGACTAAAAACGGTACCGATTGTTCAAACTCATCATAATGCATCAAGGTTAACTTACCCGACGTCATATGAACCTTAATCAAGTCAACGGAGTCATTCAGGTCTCCATACATCTGCAATCCAGCTCCAACATAAACCCGAAGGGCTAGTGGCAATTCCTCTACAAACTGTTTGTGACAGATAAGGGAATGCCCTTTGTTTAACAAGCTTGCAGGCAAGTTTTGATGAGCTTTTTCACACTGGGAAGCAATCAGCGAAGTATCTGCAATGGCAAAGAGTAGTTCTGTCGCCAAATTTACGGCTGTACTGTAGTCATCAAACAATGCCTTAATATCACGTTTTAGAGAGTCAGGTTGCTGTGCATAAGGCTTTCTTTTCTCAAATAGCCCCATTGCAAAGTAGAGTAATAGATCTTCTTTCCTAGCAGTTTGAGCAGCGGAAAATTCATGTGTATCAAACATCTCTTGCAGTAAACCAAAAACTTTTTTATGCGAGCCTACCAACTCACGAATACATTCTGATTGCTCAAACTCATCATTGGCCGGGATGCGGCCTAGCGTTAAGCATCTATTCCAAAAAGCATCGAAGATTACTTGGTTTTGAGTGATCACTAATTTTGCTTGATCTTTACTATCGATCGGTTGCGGCGACGTTAGTTGCTGCCAAGTATGGTGCCGTTGATATTTGCTTTGCAGGTATAACTGCTCTTCCAATTTATCTTTAAAAACAAAAAATATTCCAGGGGAAACGGCAATGGCGTCTTCCTGAAGTGAACGTTCTAAGTATCCCTTAATTTCCGATTGCCCGTAATACTTCTGAAATGTGTTACGTGAGGTGATAACGCCATCGTTAAACGGCTTAAACTGTGCAATGTAGCTATCATTTGCCAGCATAACCGACACAACAAGTAGCTTATCTACAAGCTCCCATGCCCCTAGAAGCGCATCAAGTCTCTCGTCTTGGTTTTCTATTACGTTCAGTACAAAACCAAGATTCACGATATCTGAATTAACCTTGTCGCCATCTGGGCTAAATACGGGGTCCCAGCCAAGCACATCTATCCCATGAGCCTCTAGTTCTCTTAAGTCATCCCCTCGCCCACAACCATAATCAAAAATGGAATATCTAGCATCTAAATAGCCTTGCTTAGCTAACGACTTCATCGGTCCAGAAAGATCGTGACGTACGATAGCTGTTTTATATCTATCTATTCCAACTTGTAAGTCATCATCGTTTTTATTTATATCAGGTATGGGAGTAGCTTTAAATAGACGTCCATCTATTAACTCATACCCTTTTTTATCAATAATGTTCTGCCAAGAACGCCTAAAACCTATCGTTCTTCTATTCTCATATAAACCCGCACTTTCGCCCTCTTTCGTCAATGAAACAAAATGTTCAAAGTAGTCACTACTCGGCAACACCATGGTTTCTTTACGATGAAGGATTGGCGGATTATCTGAATTTCTATAACAGGTAACTTTGTGGCTAAGCTTGTTTAAATCGACATTAAGACTTTGTTCGAGAACTGGATATGAATCGGAATAAAATTCAGGGTAACTAAGTAAAGAAAGGCGAAACTCATTTTTGAACAGTTTTATCAAATTCCATTGCTCGTCAGGTAAACTCACAGCTTTGGCAACAGCAATAACAAACTTTTGTAACTGATTAGGTATAGCCTCCATAGCATCTTTGTGGATGTAAATAGCATCTGGTAACTTTTTACCTACTTCAATGTTCTTAACCAGTTGCTTAAAAAGCTTACAGTCCATAAGTTCTCGTTCCTCTTCATCCACTAGCTATATCCTACTAAAGGAACGATAACTCTGTCACTATCTGTAATCATTTGTGAATCGCATTCAAGTAAGTCGCTAAACTAATCTTGTATGACAGATCAATATTTACGCATTAAATTGCTTATATACTCAACTGTAAATTAGCAACCACATTTGGATTCACAATGCATAATTATAATGACTTAAAACAACGTCAAAGATCTGAGCGTGCTCGCTACCCTCAGAACCTTAGCTTACGTGTGCACCGAGCCTTGAGCTGGCTGAATAAGTCAGAGCTTTGTGATGACGATGACTCCAAGTTCATTTTTTTATGGATTGCTTTCAACTCCGCTTATGCTCAAGAGTTTGAACAACGACAACAATTCGGCGAGCAAGGTCTTTATGGCAAGTTTTTGAAAAAGCTCATCACTTGTGATCAGCGAGAGCAATTACACAATTTAGTTTGGGACGAGTATTCCAACACGATTCGAGTGATCTTGGATAACGAATTCATCCTCCAGGCATATTGGGATTATCAAGCCAGCCGAATTACCGAAGATAGCTGGAAAAATGAACGAAGCAAAGCTAAAGCTGCCGCTAACAAAGCGCTGAGTCAAAACGATACAGCTAAAGTTCTATCGATATTGTTTTCTCGCCTATACACTCTGCGTAACCAGCTTATCCATGGCGGTGCTACTTACTTAAGCTCGGCAAATAGACAGCAGCTCAAAGACTGCTGCGGTATTTTAGAAAAACTGGTCCCGAGTATTATTGAAATCATGATGGACTCAGCAGACAAGGTTTGGGGAGAAGCTGTTTATCCGCTTATCAGCCAGGACTAGCTCTGTGGGCAGTCAAAAACTTCATTAATCATCACCGTTACATCGTGATGAAAGAGACTAACTCGTAGCGGACTCATTAACCTGTGGGATAAACCCTACTTTGATTATTTCAACCATACATCTTGGCGTTAGAACCGTAACATTCAAATCACCGTATATATCTGCTCGATCTCTATATCCATCTGGATGCCACTCATGTAGTTCATTTATCCATATGAGCCAAGGCTTACCTTCTAGCTCTACAAACACCCCATTGGGTAAATTCTCAAGCTTCTCGTTATAGATAACCTTTTTACCACCTCTTATCGCTCTATCTTGATGAAGAACTTTATCTATTTCATCGACTTTCAATTCGCTTAGCTGAGCCGCATCCCATGCTTGTTTAAACTCATCAAACCTTTGCCTTCTGCACGAAGCGCAAGGTCTATGTCCTGCCGACAATGCGGTGGCCTCATCAAGAAAAAACAGTTCGGAGTAACTATTTTGACTAAAAACCTCACGTTTACGTTCTTTGAAATTTAACTCACAAAGCACCCAGTTTTTGTGCTTCCAAGGACGTATAATTTCCTTCTTTTCATTATGCAGAATGCCTCTATTGCCAAGCCAAGAACCTCGAGCGGTGTCAATAAGTAGTTCACCACTTGGGCTTACTCTATTTTGTAATGGCATCATCGAACTCCTTGAGTCTGAATTGGTTTAAATCGTTAGGTATTTCGATGCTGCTTATCGTCTACCGGTACAAATAGCTCATTGATAATAGAGATATAACGCTCAGCTACGATACCGCCTTCTAGGTATGCCATCTCGAGGATCATTGACACCTGTTCACTGTTCTCGAGAGGTGTGTAGTTTTTCTCCGCCATATAAGCTTCAATTACCGCAATCTGATCATCACACCCTTCTAGGAACTCACGAAAATCTTTGCTTGCCTTTGCGCTGTTACATTCTTTACAACTCGGTACCAGATTCCCGAGTCGATGCTCTCCTAGGTAAACCTTATTAATGGGGATTGCATGCTCAATAATCAGTTCCTTTGACTCACCACAATAAACACAACGATGGTTGAAGTAGGCTTTGGTTTCCTGCCAGTCTTCTTCTAAGAACTGTTCTGTTCCGAGGTTACTAAGAATATTTCGCACTAATAGATTTTGAGCATTGGCTATAGCATTACCTCGGTAACGGCTCTTGGTTCTTAGCGTTATTACTGATGGTCTGCACGAAGATATTGTTCTTGATTCAAGTAACTCACTCTCCACCTGAGAATGATCATAGTCGATACCGATCCGTTCTAAGTATTTAGTAAAGTAAACCTCGTCTTTTTCAAACCACTGGCTACATGCACGAACAGTTTGCCCACGCACCAAGTAAGCTTTGGTCCAATATCGTTTAGATAAATCCGAAGAAAGACTGCTGATTGGAACCAAAAAAGGAAAGTTAAGGTTAAAGTTACGTTTGGAGTAATCTGCATCGCAAAGGCACTCAAATTCGTTCTGACTTTTTTGCTCGCAATATTCCAATATCTTGGGCAGAAGTGTCTGTACTAACTTTCCAATTTTCATAGCTGGTTCACTTATTCCTAAACTGACGATACTAGTAAGTATATGCACTAGCTATGAAACAGGAGAACGTGATTTAGCTTAATCGGTTAGATACTTTTGTATATAACGCATAACATCATGGGATTCGAAGTGTTCCGCGATATCTAAACAATCAATGGCTCGTTTAGGAAAAGGTCTACCAACCGGTACTGTATACGTTTTCTTCCAGTCTCCACCCAGTTCGATCATTTTCTTGAACAATTGCGGCTCGTTAAGCTCTGCAGCCAGCATCAGCGGTGTATAACGCATGCCATTTTTTACCACTTCAATATTTGGATTGGCACCAGCATTTAAAAGGATTCGAGCAATCTGGCGCATAGAAGAAGGTTTGGGGAAGCGTTCCGTCACATATTCAAAGAGAGCGTCCATCATCGCGAGGAGCCTTTGGTCCTGTTGTTGAGCACTCAAATGAGTGCTCAACTCTGCATTGAATGGTGAGCTCGTCCCTGCGAATAGGGGCTTAAGCTGGTTCACTGCCTCTTCACTTGGCATCGACATAAGACTTTCCTTGAACTTGCTCGGATTATTGATCATTGCAAGCTTACCCAAACACGCATACAGCGGCGTTTGATATTCAATACTTCCCTTCAGATCGATCGTGATATCCTTGCTCATCGATAACACCTCTTTCACGATCTCTGGACGACCACTCTCAACCGCAGCAAACAAAGGAAAATTCATTTTTCGCGTAGAGATTGAATTTAGAGTTTTCTCGCTGTGCACATGCACTGAGATAAGATTGAAAATTGAGTCGTCTAGTGGCGACGTCGGTTCACTAAAATCAAGATTCGCTAGAGCAATCAATAGCGGGGACTCGCCCACTTCCGAAAGAGCATTAACACTTGCACCCAATTTAAGCAGTTTTTCAACTTTCTCAACGTCGTTGTTTAGACAAGCATAGATAAGTGGTGTTGTCTTTCGCTTCGCTCCCCCATCCAGACCAATTTCAATTTTCTTTCGCTTAGAGTCAGTGTGCTCGGAAGAGTCGATATCTTCTAGAACATGACCAACTTTTTGCTTGTATACCGACCATTTAATTCCTGGATAACATAGTTCATCAGGGTAGTAACGCTTAAATTCCGTGCGATAAGCCTCCGCTTCGTTGTTAGCTAGTACCTGGTATTTTCCTGAACCTTCTGTTTGGTACTTTGCTGGCAACAGTTCATTAAAAAAGTAGACCTGTGCAGTTTTTAATCTTTTGAGAAAAACTAAATCTGGCCTAGTTTGATGAGCGGCAACCAACAACGACTCCTTGATGATCTCTCCTAGCGCTGCATTTGAATGATCCCGATACAAAGCCGCTGTAAACGCTTGCTGACAGTACTCGTTTGCTTTGGTTAGCCCCCCAGACCAAATCGAATGCCTAGCTTTGTACCAAAGCAGATGATGATACGCTTCTATCTTGCTAGGAAGCCCCTCAATCACCAGTTCCAAGTTTGTTAACCGCTTTTCAAACTCGTTCTTGTGGGCCACAGACTTTGAAGTATGACTGACTGCCTCGTACCACTGTTTCAATGAACGGATCTGTTCGCAGAACTCATGATAATTTTTCTACGATTCCTGTTAGCGTCCAGAAAGGCTTTTGCATGTGAAAATGATACGTTCGTAAACGTCGAACTTGATTGTATATAACGAACAAAACGTGAGGTAATGATACCCCACTTGACCATTCTCCATGATTCGTCCGATAAGGCGTGATCAGCTGCGCTATCCATACTCATCACAAAACGAAAAGAAGGAAGTTCAGTTCCATTCCACCACGTTCGTAGCCGGTCTTTCATGTCCTTATCATCAAAACAGCTTTGAAGTAATGGAAGCATGTCCGGATTGAATAAGGTGAGTTCCATGTCATTTGGCAGACTGAGAGTTAGTCCAGCTTCCTCTTCATTCAAAAAGCAACTAAGTACAAGATTTTCAAAAAACTGCGTGCGCTCAAACAGTTCATTCGCCTGCTCAACAGAAAGAGAATCCAATGGATAGTTTTTCATCCAATGAGCGTAACGTTTGAGTAAGTTAGACAAAAAGTTTTCAACTCTCGCTGAAATCTCGTCATCAAAGTTTTGTCTTATTGGATTCAGAATGTTCAACGACAATATCGCGTGATACTTGTCGATACTCAATTCTTCTACTTTGCAGCTGTCATCTTCGTCACTAGCTGTTTTTACATCAAATGCAATAGCGACTTCTCGCAGTAAGCACTGAATAGTGGGATACTGCTTAGCTCGTTTTTTGTGAAGCAGCTTCATTGCTGATTATCCTTAGAATGTCTTTCTTGAAGTTAATGTAAGCCCACCGTTCACTGGGAGTGGAAGGTATGGTTATACGTTTACCTAAAGGTGATAACAACGCAACATGTTTGGTACCACGGACAGCGGTCCAGCAGCTAAGTTTCACTAATGAGCGCACAAACTTATTGATATCCTTATCTTTGCTCATTCTTCGCACAAAACTCCTTCATAGGGCCGTGAACCGGCCCTATGCTAGTTGATTTACTTAGAACGCTTATCTACGACACTTTGAGCTTTGGCCGCAAAGCTGCCTTTTGGGATTTTTCCTCCGTTCGCTTTTGCCGTGGCTGACTGTATACGGCGAACATCAGTTTGAGTTAAAGGTTTCTTAGATTCCGTCATGGTATAGCTCCTGGTTGATTAAGACAGTTACATCTTAGTAATCAGAACTATAAAAATCGGCGAGGAGATTGGAGAGAAAATATTTAAAAGCATATGACGTGTCTAGATCATTTAAAATCAAAAAGCAGACTAACGGTCTGAAAGACACTCAGACATCGCCATACCTACACTACGGACCTAGACAATACCTTTATCTAATCAACAATATGTACTTAGAGCACCTCCCTAGCCATATCCCCCGCTCTTCCCATCTGTTCAAAATCCCCGACCTTATGCGCACGCCTTACTTCAACAAACTTACTGGATCTCAACGTATCAACTTGTTGCCATAAATGACGGTTAGCTACTGGTTTCTTATCTGATTTGCGCCACCCTTTTGCTTTCCAGTTATCTAACCATTCATTGAACCCTTTCACACAATATTCACTACTCGAATACAGGCAGTCTCCATCTCTGGCATAAGCTATAGCTTCTATCAATGCGATAAGCTCTAACTCAGCACTATCGGCAATCTCACCGACTAATAGATTATTTTCGTCAACTAACTGCCCATCGTAGTTATAAACACTGATACCAATCCCACCTTGTAGGTTTGATGTATTGTCTTTCGAAGTCGCGATAGCAATGTAGATTGCACAGTTTTCTTCATTCATAATTTTGTTCCTCTTTTTAAGTTTTGGCCCACCATTTTGGCAAAGCCTTAATTTTTTGTCGTAGCGTTGATTCAGTCTTAATGGCTTGGTCTTTGAGCCAAGCGCATTTCCATCCAGTTATTCACCTCTTCTTCTACCCAAGCGACAGCCCTATCTCCCAGGCTTACCGATACAGGAAAATCACCCTCGTCCATTTTTCTGTAGATCGCCGAGCGACTTAATGCAGTTTTCTCAATCACTTCTTTTAGCTTTAAAAATCTCATGGGACGTTCTCCTATGCCTGTAGTCCTCATGGGATAAGGAGATAGTGTTAAAAAAAATGAGGCTGGTTCGGCTGACTCTGATTCAAACCTTTTTGAGGTATATGTCATTAAAGTGAATGACCTAAAGCCTGATTAAAGGAGAACCAAAATGAGAACACTTTCACCACCACTACTCTCACAGCAAGAGCATGAACATCGCGTTCTAGAAAAGGCAGCAGAGATATTAGAAGATCGTTATGTACGAGGAGATGTATTTACCAATCCACAAGCTACCCGAGACTATTTGCGATTTAAGATAGGCGGCAGTGAACGCGAAGTGTTCGCCGTCATGTTGCTAGATAACCAACACCGATTAATTGAGTTTGAGGAGTTGTTTCAAGGGACGATTGATGCGGCAAGCGTCTATCCAAGGGAGGTTGTAAAGACTGCTCTGAAGGCTAATGCAGCGGCGGTTATCTTTGCTCATAACCATCCATCAGGCGATCCTGAGCCGTCCCAAGCAGACAAGCGCATCACGACGAGATTGCAAGATGCTTTAGCGCTCATTGATGTTCGAGTTTTGGATCATATTGTTGTCGGGGAACAATGCACATCGTTTGCAGAGAGGGGCTGGTTATGATTGAGAAACACTATGGTGACATCACCCTCAATAGCAAACTCCACCAGCAGTTAGAGCAAACTATCGCTCGCTACTCGATCCCTAAAGACACGACACGCATTGCACTCAACTGCCGAAACACAAGCTACTACAAAACAAAAGAAGGGGTCGCCCCTGTAGAGATTCAGTTAAAGCGGGAGAATTCACGCTCTGATTGGAATTTGGTTTTCGTGGCCAATTTTACTTATCAGGACAAAGCCACCGACTCGCTCGATGTGTATCTTTATTTCCACCTACTGAATCACTGGTGCTATCAACCAGATGCAGGGGCAGCGAGCCTGAGCCACCCTGTCACAACAAAAGTGTTTCAAGCCTGGATGTGCGCTTTCCATGAGCATTTAACTCAGCATGTCTTCGATGACATACAGCTCACTCAAGTCCGCTAAGGCTAATCCATCACCCGACTCGTTCACCTAAATTCAAGGAGGCATCATTATGTCTACTCTGCTCTTTCATCCATCAAGCTTACCTGTGTCAGACAAACTTCACGCACTGTTAAACAACCATTTTCAACAACAATTAACCCAGAGTGAGTCAATAGCCCAAAGTACTTACCTGACGTTCAACTTTCGAGATAGTTCATACAGCTCAGAAGCTGGTGGGTTTCACCCTGTTGAAATCGCGATGACACAGATCTCCAGTGGTCTATGGAATGTCGAATACATCACTGATTTCGCTTACGTTGGGAATGTGTATCCAGAATTGGCGCGATGTCTAGACTTTGATTTTCGAGACCAAGCGTTCTTTACAGAATTCGGGGGATGGAGCCCAATCAAGGGCAACTATTCCGCTGTAGAGATGTTCGAGCTTTGGCAGGATAACTTCTTAAACTACATCGATATGGAAGCGTTTGACTCTATATCTATCACTTCGTAATGAGAGAACAACCCGTCCGGGTCTATGTCACGATACAAAGGCACCGGACCACTACAGCCATCAAAAGTCGTGCTTCGGAGAGAGCTAACCCTATATGTAGTAAGGCCTGAATGACTTTTCATCATTGACTCCCTCCCCTCGACTTATCACTACATTACCGATAAGTGATACCAATCATGCCCAATATCTCCCCATTAAAAGAGCAGCTCACAAAAGCGCTCATCAGAGTCGCTCTCGCGAGTTGTCATTACCTTAATGAACAGTATCAGCACTTTAAAAAGGAGGTAGAGCAAAGTTCAGATCACGAACTGTTTGAATTCGTTCAACGCCTTTCTTCCACCCATCTGAAACGGCTCTTAGCCACTATTGAGTTGATGAACAGAGGTTATCTACTGAGTGAAATTCTAGAAGCTGGAAAGGATAAATAATGGCCTTTCCCGAGGTCATTTAAATTCAAATATACAGCCCATTTCACATAATCATTATCCGCCATTTGAGTGAGACGTTATTTGTCTCACCCATCCTTATCCTAATGCCATCAGTGATGGTTCATAGACACCCAACTAAGGATTCACAATGACCACAAGTAATGTACTGCATCATACCAATGATGAAGAGCTCATCGCTTTAATCCAACGAAAAGAGTCGTTCACCATAACTCGGGTAAAAAACTTCTCTCAAGCAGTGAAAAAGATTGAGCGGCTCATAGAGGAGCAAAGGCTATCTTGTCGAATATACACAGCAGGTCGTTCAACCACGATGGCAGCAACTTTTGCTTCAGGCCCTGCTGTCATTTTTGGATTAGCTTCAGCTGCCGCAATATCGGCGCATAACTTAGCAACCAGAAACCCAGATTATGAAATAGCTAAGTACCCTCTAGCTAAGAAACTAGTCATTAACTACAAAAAGTAATCGCATCAGGCTGTGTGGCCACCAGCCGATCCCTAATCAAGTTGAATCTTTAGCTCATCACTTTTTAGTGATGAGGCGATTGATCACGTTTAAATTTTGGTGGTCCCATGCCCTCTAAACCGAACAAGCAACGCATCGAACATATTGAGTTGGTGTTTGAAGTTTACTCTCTCATCCCAACTCAACGAAAGATCACAGTTAGTGAAATTCATGAACGATTAGCGAGTACTGGGATTAAGCGTTCGAAACGTACCGTACAACGCTGCTTGAATATTCTGACGGATTACCTAGATATTGAAAAAGACGATAGAACCCTGCCCTATAGCTATCATCGAAGACCCCAACCCGGTGTATTCATGGGCCCTAAAGAATCTGTACTTCTTGAGTTTGCTTTTGAGAGTTTAAAAGCAGCACTTCCTGAAAGTTATCTACCAAGTATGCAAGGCGCATTTGCACCCTTTTTGCTAATGGACCACAACCAAGGTCCACGTATTGATATTCGATACACGTTAATAAATCAGAAAGAAAATTATGACGAAGCTCTTTTTGACAAGCTTTGTCTAGCAATCTATTACCAGCGTGAAATTCGCCTCCATCTCAACAGCGAACAAACTCTCCAGTATGTCTGTCCACTTGGGCTTGTGTTAGAGAGTGAAGCCCTTCAATTGATCTACCAATTCGAAAGCCATGTTTGCGCCATCCCTCTCAATCAAATTCAAGACATCTACATCAGTACATTCGGGTTTACCTATCCAAAGGGATTTTCACTATCTGAGGTCATTACACCTAAACGAGAACCAACACTTATAGCCAAATGTTCAAACAACCACACAAGGAATGATCATGAAAAATACTAACTTACTCAGAACAACTCTCGTCAGCTCTATCGCTTTAGCTCTGACAGCTTGCGGAGGGGGATCCAATAGCAGTACACCACCTAGCGACCAAACACGCTCAATATCAAGCATGAGTGTTGTTAATGATGGTTTTCAGACCTTTAAGCCTCGCGCTCACGATCTAACTGGTTATCGAGCATACTCTAGAGCAGCCGCGTTCAATATGCCTTTAGATGACGGGCAAAGTGCTTACGTTTATGAGAACCCAGAAAATGGTGAAGTCAGCTCGATTAGCTTTGAAGGCGATGATAATGAGAGTGTTGCGACTCCGACTATCGATATGATCGTCGACCTAAATACCACCTACTCCGCAATCAACATGAGTAACGTCACCGTCACCGTGGATGACGTGGTGTATGAAGGCAATTACACCCTCATACAGGACAAGAATACCGGTGATCTTTATCCATTGATCGAGAGCGGCGTTCCTATCTATAAGAAGGTGGAAGCTGAACATGAGGCTTGGATTACCGATACACGCTTTTCCCACAATGGAGATAGCACGCGTATTTACTTAAGGCACAGTGATGAACTCAGCCTGCATAAAGCAGAGCTTATTGATGGTACGTTTGTCATTTCTAAAGTCTTTGATGATTACTTCAGAAACAACGTCATTCTATCAACAGGTGATATTGTCACCGTTCCTTGGAGTGGTGATAGCTTAACGTGGCTAGAGTCAGACGGTACCGAGCACAACTTTAGTTACGATACGTCACAGCTGTCTGTCCCATTTCTATACGCAGATAAACTTTATGCAATTCGAGATTCCGATGATGCACTGATCGAGCTTACATTGAATGGCGCTACCTTAGACCAAACCGATGCTCTATGGACCACCAATGGATACAGGCCGTCCTCCATGAGTGTGGTCCGTGGTGATTATAAAATGCATTCAGATTGCTCTGTGTATCAGTTCGATGACATAACCAAAACCATCACACAACTCGAACCACCGAAAGCGTATAGTGGCCACGTAGCCAATGCAGGCCAAACCTCACTGTACTGCATGTACTCAAGTGCAGATGATAATAGTGCATGGCCTAGCTTCATGCGTTTTGATATTAGTAAGGCTGAGCTTAACCAAGCCGCTACAACGACAATCGATGCTTCTAGTGGTACTAAACTCGATGCCAATGAACGAATGGCCGTTGTCAGCGACAACGAGCTGATGTTCTATCAATATCCAAGTGGAACCTTTACTGAGTACTACATCAACTTTGACGCTGGTACTACAGTGGAAAAAGAAGTGAGTTCAATAACGGCTATTAAGATGCAAACCGTCACTCAAAACTAATTATTTAGAAGGATTAATGAGGGCGATGTTCTGCCCTCTTTTTTTAGGTTCGAGAGCACCCAAAACTTCGTGTTCTATCGCCGTAGTGCTTGGTCTCAACCTTAGCTAAATAGCTGACTCGTTTAAACAGGCTACCCACCTGTTGGTCAAATTTATCTGAGTTTTGCTCTAACCAATAGGTGGGGTTGTCTGGGAAGTGGACTAAGGTATCACCTTCATTGGCTTTGATATCCAACGCTCGACACCACGCCTTCTTTATCATGTCTGATAAATTGCCTTTTTGATCAAACCTTCCAAGAGAATGGTACACGTCTTTGTTCAATAACAAGACAAGGTGGTAATGGTGACTCAATGACGTGCTTCTTTCTTTACACCAAGCATATCGAACCTTACAACTACGAACAGTTTGACCTCTCTTTTTTTTTCGACTGAGATCAGCTTGAATCTGAGCATCCAGCGAAGCAATAAAGTTCTTGATGACTCCAGTGTCATCGAACAATAAAGATTTAGCTAAACGTAAGTCTACTCTAATGGCTGTCGTACGAGGGTGTTGTGTGACGGCTTTATCAATCGTGTCATACAGCTTATCAAGGTAGCTAAGAACTAAACCACCTTTTAGCTTTAAGATTGGCAATCCATTGAATGTATCATTGGTCGTTGTTTTAAGTTTTCTCATCATTATACCTTTGGGGTGAATGTCTCTGGTATAGGATGATTGGGAGTGGTTATTTAATGAGGTGAGTATCTTTATTGAATTGTGTTTGGTAAGGGTAAGTTGATGAATGGTATATACGTAATATTACCATACCGCAATAACGATATCTGAACATACTCCGGACGAATCATTCCATTCTGGTTTTACCCCAAAACAGATGATGTCAGCGTGACAGCTCAATCAATTTTAGGTAATAAACTCGAAATTCCAGCATTTGAAGTTACTCTGAAATTAAGTTACGTAGCGGCTACATCCCCACCTCTCTAGGATTGCTACTTAGATAATGGGTAAGACTGAACTCTAAGATCATATTTTACTGTCTTTGGGAAGACTATTTCTTTTTTTAACGAATGGTAATCAGTACTTTCGCCAGACTTTACTTGAGCATCAAGCTCTGACAAATATTGGGCCTTTGTCTTAGTTTCGGGCTTCAAATGTACAAAGAAAAATTTAGAATCAAAATAAAAACCGCATGACAACCCGAAAGACGGAAAGTAGAGACCAAGTTTATCAGAATGATATGACTTCAAGTCATGCAAAATCACATTGATATTTCTAAGTCCATTTGTAACCAAGCATTTTTTACGCAATACCTTCTGTAATGAAAACGATAAATTTAAGGATAGATATAAAATCACTCGTCCTAAAAACACTCTTTCAGATTCTAACTCTTCTAATTTATCTTCTTTCTCGCTTAGATACTTCTCGGAAAACATTGTTCCATTATCAATGTTCTTTTGAAAACACCCATCATCCCAAATGGCCTTCGATACCGCTTCCAATGACGTTTTATCAAAAGTCTCATGATTAAGTTCCTGAACTTGATTCCAATAGTTTTCCATAATGAAAACCACTACACGCTCTAATTGCCCCATGATCGGCAAATGAAACTGTGAAACACCGTTGAATGCTTTTGGGTCCAATTGAGCTACCGAGAAATCAAGAATACGCTTTTCATTCCTTTGAGATAATTTTAACGCACCAAACAAAAAAGCCATTTTAAAAGGAAACTCAAAATCAAAATCGATTTCGAGTAACTCTAATTCACTTTCAAACTTAAACGTTAAGAATTTTTCAGGTATCTCATAGGTAAGAGACTCTACGTTATTTATTAAAGTCGCGTCTTTGCTCAAAGGATTGTGTGTACGACCAAAAGGTAGATTATGTAACTCGATAAAGTATCTATTGCTCATTTTACCAAAGTAAGAACGAAAAGATCCGCCTCTTCCAATTGCCTTTATAAAACCAACTTTAAACAAGGCCTCTAACTGTGACTTTAAGCGACTCTCAGAAATCCCCCCCATCAACTCCCTAATTCTTTTATTTGTCAGGTTTCTAACAAAACCGACTTCATTAGAATGCATTACAAAAATGACTATCAAGAGCAAATTGGAGTTTCTCAGCTTAAAACCTCCTTCTGAGTCTTTAAATTTTTCGATTTTCAGTCGTGTATCTAAGGAAAACAGCTCATTCATTATTTTATTCCTAAAGCATGTATTATCTACCGAAAACCTTTCAAGATAATCCAGCTTGAATGTGAACTGCCCCCTCTGGCAGGATAGTTGTCACTGTTAAAATTTAACCAGTTTGGGCGATAAAGAGTAATTGTGTCTCGTATCTCAGTAGAAAGAAAAGAAGCTATATTGAAGAAGCTGTTGCCTCCCTATTCGATGTCAGTTAAAGAAGTGTCGGAAGAGGAAGGAATTAGCACTGCGACCCTGTATCATTGGCGCCAGCAACTCAGACGTTCAGGAGCCGCCGTGCCAAATAGCAACACTTCATCAGAGCAGTGGTCTGCTCAAACTAAACTCGCCATTGTTGCCGAGTCTTACTCGATGACCGAAAGTGAACTCAGCCAATATTGTCGTGAAAAAGGTCTTTTCCCTGAACAAATCCAAAGTTGGCGCAGCGAATGTATGCAAGGGTTTAAGTCGAGTAAAGAGCAGGAAGCTGAAGCAAAGAAGCAGGCTAAAGCTGACAAACTTGAAATCAAAGAGTTGAAGAAAGATTTACGACTCAAAGAAAAAGCACTCGCTGAAACGGCCGCCCTCTTGGTACTAAGAAAAAAGCTGAGAGCCTTTTACGGGGAAGAGCCAGAGGACGATTAACCTCAACCGATGAAAGGCAGACCATAGTGACTCTTATCCTTGAAGCGAAGCAATGCGGATGCCGTTTAGAGCCAGCTTGCCATGAAGTTCAAATCGACTTGAGAACGTATCGTCGCTGGTATCAGCAAGGTGAAGTTCAAGCTGACAAAAGGCCGATATGCATCAGGCCAGAGCCTGCTAACAAGCTCTCTCAGCAAGAGCGTGATGCGATTATCGAGGTGTGTAACCGCTCTGAGTTCGCAAGCTTACCTCCGACTCAAATCGTCCCGACACTGCTTGACCGAGGTGAGTATATCGCCTCTGAATCGAGTTACTATCGGGTGCTGAGTGCACAGGGACAACTCCACAGACGAGGTCGTCAAAGAAGTAGGCAGAAGCAAGCGAAGCCATCAAGTTACACAGCGACAGATTCGAACCAAGTCTATACATGGGATATCACTTACTTACCTTCAAAAGTTCGAGGCCAACACTATTACCTGTATGTCATCGAGGACATCTACAGTCGAAAAATCGTTGGTTATGAAGTGTATGAGCGTGAATGCGGTGAGCTGGCGTCACAACTTCTGCAACGAACGTTGATGCGAGAGCAATGCTTCAATCAAGCGCTGGTTCTTCACTCAGATAATGGTGCACCGATGAAGTCGCTGACGTTTAAAGCAAAAATGGAAGAGTTAGGTATTACCTCATCGTATAGCCGCCCAAGAGTCAGCGATGATAACCCGTATGTCGAATCATTGTTCCGCACGGTAAAGTACATGCCAAGCTGGCCAACAAAGGGCTTTGAAAGTATCAACAGTAGTCGAAGTTGGGTTGAAGCCTTCGTACGCTGGTACAACACCGAGCATAAGCACAGTAAGCTAAATTACGTCACGCCTTCAGAGCGTCACAATGGAAAAGATAAAGAGATCTTGAAGCGCCGAGCAAAGGTATTACTCGCAGCAAAAGAGCTAAACCCTGAACGCTGGCCAGGTGATATCAGAAACTGTGAACCTGTTGGTGACATTCACCTAAATCCAGAAAGAGAAGCTGCTTAGTAAACAAGCGAATGATGACAACTACCTTGAAAAACGCCGACTGCCTTTCTCTCTTAATAGATGAACCAACACTCCCCCGACCTTTTTCTTTAAAAAGCTCAATGACCGTTTGCGTTGTTTTATGAGAAACACCAAAGTCATTTTTCAAACGAGAGGCAGATATATCCACCACTAAATTTGGTGTTCTTATTAAATCTAAATGTAAAGCAAGAGATAGAAATCGACACTCAGGTGAAAGTTCAAGATCTTGGCTCAATAACTCACTAATCAACTTCATAATTCACTACACATACCCTATTTAAAAATCAAAATCCTATAAAACAAACAATAATAAAACAACTTTAAAATACGGTTTTAAATTGATACAGTCAAATGTCATAGTCACATTTGGACATAAACTCATGAGTGAAAAAACTATTGAAGAGAGAATGAAATGGCTTAACCCTGATGATGAACATTTAGCAGATTGGTTCAGAGCTTATGCAGATAGTCGAGAATGGATCTGTAAATATGTATATAAAGAAGAGCAAAACATTGGCCTAATCAGTAGCAGTAGCGCTATATTTTGTGAAAAGTTTTTGAAGAATTGGGCAAGTAAAGGAAGCATTACCAGTAAAGATAAACATAGAATAAACCTCCTAAGAAGTGCTTGGTCTAGTCACAAAAATTCGAAAAGCAAAGTAACCCTATCATTAAGCTCTGAGGCAAAAAAATCGTTAACCTTTTTATCTGAAATTAATGGCATTACCAAAACAGAAGTAGTGAAGGAACTATTAATAAACGCCCATGAACTGTTCAATATGCAGAAATCTTTGAAGAAGATACTAAGACGTCAACCCAATGCAAATGAGTTCAATAAGAAGTTTGACTTTTTAAGTGAGATACTTAATCACAGTAGTCTTACGGAAGAGGTTAATAACTTAAAATCAGAAAATAGGCTGTTAAAGCTAGAACTAGCTAAGCTGGGGGGTTGTAAGCCAAGTAGCAAAGTGTAGTTCCATAGTGAATTTGGCCACCATTCGATCGTTTTATGTGAAGTGTATAAATTTGGAGAGCACATAGCTCTCCTTTGTCATATCAAGATAGGTAACGATCTTCTATTTTTTCAGCTATCCACATTTGAACCTCACTTTCTACCCATGCGACGGCCCTATCTCCAATTGGCACCTGTGATGGAAACTGCTGTTTTTCTATAGAGCGATACATTCCCGACCTTGATAAGCCAGTCATTACTAGTACTTCATTGAGACGAATTAAGCGAGTGGTTACGTTTGGCATATTGACACCTTACAAGTGAGTGGATTTCACTTAAATGACATATGTCTGAAATTATTTAGGTTATATGCGCCATAGAAAAACCGTTCTCTATGCCAATGCCCAGCCTTTAAATTCAGCAAAGCCCCCTTGTGACGCCGTAACATAAATTTACTGAGATCAAATTACATACATCCTACTAACCCACAACCTTAAGACTCTTTTTACCGCTCATCGACAAGCTCCCCTTTGCAGCTTCTTCAATGTGGTCACTCCACCACACCATGAGAACTTTACGACGTTCAAGGTAATCTGTGCGATTGTATGCGCTTCTTACCTTATCTCTATCCACATGAGAAAGTGCGGCTTCTATAATATCTGGATCGAAGTTGTGCTCATTTAAGGTGGTACTAGCTAATGCGCGCAAACCGTGAGAAGTTTGCCTACCCTTCATGCCCATTCGTACCAATGCTTTATTTGCTGTCTCTTTGTTGATGTGATTTTTGTTACTTTTGTCTGCTGGGAAAAGGTATTCACTATCACCCGTGATGAAATCAATGGTTTTCAATAGATCTAGAGTTTGTTTTGTTAAAGGAACAGTATGCACTCTTCCCTTTTTCATTCGTTCAGCAGGAATGACCCAAAGCATCTTTTCTCTGTCAATTTCATCCCAACGTGCCCCAGCCGTTTCAGCTGGTCTTGTCATGGTATGAAGTTGCCATTCTAGCAAGCAGCGAGTGATGGGTTTAATGGATGCGTAGTTGATGGTTTTGAGAAGCTCTGGAAGCTCATCTGGGGCTAACGAAGCTTGGTTGGTTACCTTAGCAGTCTCAAATGCTTTACCAATGCCAGCAAGCTTGTTGTGTTCAATCACACCCGTGTTGACTGCAAAGGTCATTATCTCATTGAGGTTACGACACAAACGCCCTACTGTTTCTAATTTACCTTGATTCGCAATGGGTTTAATTGTTTTGATCGCTTGAGGGGCCGTAATATCACCAAGAGGAAACTTACCAAGATCAGGTAAGAGGTACTTCTCAATTCGTTGCTTTAGCTTCTTAGCCGTTTGCTCTTTGACGCTTGTTTTCTTCACTTCAATCCAGTCATCAAACACCGACTGTAACGTATTCGACAATTCTAACTGTTTTTCTCTGAGTGTCGTATCACGGTGCTCTTTAGGGTCAATACCATCAGCGAGTAGTTCTCTTGCCTCAATCGCTTTAGTTCGAGCTTTAGCAAGCGATACAGATGGGTATTTACCAATACTGAGGTTTGCTCGTTTACGAGTAATTGGACGGTAATAGTTAAAGAGCCACAATTTGGAACCGTTGGGCTTTATTCTCAATGCAAGACCATCACCATCGAGCAGGCTATATTCCTTTTCTTTTGGTTTTGCTTGTAAGATCTGAGTCGCTGTTAATGGGGTTGTTTTCCTAGCCATAGTAACATCACCAATCCGTATTTCCTGTAGTGTTACTAACAGTGTTACTTTAAACGGTGGATTTTACAACACATCATGAAATCTCTTGGGACCAAGAAATGGCTAAGAGCCTGATAAAGCAAGGAATTACAGGCACAAAAAAGCCCACACTAGGTGGGCTCTTTCGTATAATGTGGTGCCCGCT